>CANRYZ010000039.1 GCA_947644365.1 uncultured Oscillibacter sp.
GGGACTAGGCGCGAAGCGCGGGAAGAGAAGAAAGTCCATGCGTCCACGCATCAAGCCTGCTGAGCGCCCTTCCATCGAAGCGTGAGGCTCCCGCGACCACCAAAAGCGCCCTTTTCTCTTTTGGACCGTGCACGGCCCGTTTTCTCTTTTCGGCGCGGCGAAAAGAGAAAATGGGGGGTGCATCCCCGGACCAGCCATCGACATGGCTGAAATCCGCCCCGCCCGCAAGGGCGAGTACAAGCCCCCCCGCCTGCAAGGGCGAGAAACATCCCCGACGGGGACATCAAGATGGGACCTATGGTGAATAGGCGTAAGTGTAAGAGGCACGGGGAAGCCCCCCGCGCCTCTTTTGCGTCTGCATATCCTCAATATTTTTTCTCCAGCCGCCGGTAGAAGAACACCCCCGCCCCGTACTGGACGATGAAGTACGCCGCCAGGAACAGAATCATCATCCGGGCGTTCTCCACGAGCTCCAGCGCGCCCAGCACGCCGAACGCCACGATGGACGCGGCGCACAGCGCCAGCCCCAGGAGCCAGGCGTACCGGCCGGAGCGGTCCCGGAGCATGGCCTTGCGCTCGTCCCGCAGCTCGATCTGCTCCTCCTCCAGCCGCTGGCGATAGGCCTCCCGGTTTTCCGGCCGGCTCCACTTCCGGTACCGGACCAGCTGCACGAGCCCGGAGCTCAGCATCCCCGCGCCGAAGCCCACGCTCAGGCTGCTGAGGCGCGTCTCCCACAGCAGTCCCGCCAGCAGAAAGGCCAGGCCCAGAAGAACGAAGAACAGGCCGCTCCAAAAGTTACTCTTTTTCATTGAAATCACTCCTCTCATGGATGAAAATCTCCTCAATGGGCAGGCCGAAGAAGTCCGAGATGACGAAGGCCAGCTCCAGCGAGGGGTTGTACCTGCCGTTTTCAATGGAGCTCACCGTCTGCCGGGAGACCCGGATGGCCCGGGCGAAATCCTCCTGGTTCAGCCCCCGGGCCTTCCGCAGCTGCTCCACTCTGTTATCCATGTCAACACCTCCCAAAAGAATGTAAAGGACCCTTTACAGATGTTATACCACAGCGAAATCAATCTGTCAAGGTCCCTTTACAAAAATAAAAAAATTTGGGAGAGTGAACAACGGTAGACGCCCCCTCTTTCCCGCACGGCAGGGACTAGGCGCGAAGCGCGGGAAGAGAAGGAAGTCCATGCGTCCACGCAGCAGATTTGCTGAGCGCCCTTCCATCGAAGCGTGAGACTTCCGCGACCACCAAAAGCGCCCTTTTCTCTTTTGGACCGTGCACGGCCCGTTTTCTCTTTTCGGCGCGGCGAAAAGAGAAAATGGAGGGTGCAACCCCGGACCAGCCATCGACATGGCTGAAACCCGCCCCGCCCGCCAGGGCGAGTACCAGCCCCGCCCCCGCGGCCCCCGCTGAAAAACGGCAGTTGTATTTTCCCGTCTCCTGTGATATACTCCTATTTGAAAATCATTCTCAAATTGGAGGAGACTGCCCTTGAGACGAATCATCGCACTGGCGCTTGTATGCGCCTGTTTTCTGACGGGCTGCGCCCCGGCGGGCCGGGAGCCCAAGGACCCGGAGAAGCTCCAGGTGGTGGCCACCATCTTCCCGGCCTATGACTTTGCCCGCGCCGCCGCCGGGGACCTGGCCCAGGCGGCGCTGCTGCTGCCCCCGGGGGCGGAGAGCCACTCCTACGAGCCCACCCCGGCGGACATCCTGGCGGTGCGGGACTGCGATCTCTTTGTGTACCTGGGGGGCGAGTCGGACCACTGGGTGGAGACCATCCTGGACAACATCGACTTCCAGGGCCGGGCCCTGCGGATGGTGGACTGCGTGGACCTGCTGGAGGAGGAGACCCGGGAGGGGATGCAGGAGTCCCCCGGCCACCGCCATGACCACGGAGACCACGATCACGGCCCCGGGGAGGTGGTGGGCATGGACGAGCACGTCTGGACCGCCCCCCGGAACGCCGCCGCCGTCACCCGGGCCGTCGGGGAGGCCCTGGCGGAGCTGGACGGGGCCCGCGGGGAGCGTTACCGGGCCAACGCGGAGGCCTACGCCGCCAGGCTGGAGGCTTTGGACGGGGAGTTCGCCGCCTTCTTCGCGGAGCCGGAGAACCGCACCATGGTATTCGGCGACCGCTTCCCCCTGCGGTACTTCGCGGAGGCCTACGGTCTGGACTACTACGCCGCCTTTCCCGGCTGCGGGGCCCAGACGGAGCCCTCGGCGGCCACCGTGGCCTTCCTGACGGAGAAGGTGGAGGCGGAGGGGCTGGACACCGTGTGGTACATCGAGTTTTCCAACCACCTGGTGGCGGACAGCATCGCCGAGGCCGCCGGGGCGGATACCGCCCTGTTCCACACCTGCCACAACGTGGCCAGGGCGGACCTGGAGGCCGGGGCCACCTATCTCTCGCTGATGGAGGGGAACCTGGAGGCCCTGCGGGCCCGGAGGCGTTAAAAATCTGACAAGATTTTACTTGCCTGACAGGCCGGATTCCCTTATAATAAGACTATCCCCTCTTGTCGGCGGGAGGACAGCGCGCCTGCCAGCGCCGGTCCCCGGGCCTCCCCTGCCGGCTGGGGCGAGAAGGAGGGAAACGGAGTGCACAACCGCTACGACAAGATTTTTCACGGCACCATCGCCGTTTCCGGCATCATGGTCCTGCTGGGTATCCTGCTGGACGACCCCAGGAACATCCCCATTGGGCTGTACCACATCGTCACCATGCAGGACCTGCTGATTACGGACTACGTGTCCATCGGCGGCGTGGGGGCGGCCCTGGTGAACTCCGGGCTGGTGATGGTCCTCTCCATCTGCCTGATCAAGCTGTCCAAGGACCCCTTCAACGGCTTTACCATGGTGGAGATGGGCCTGATGGCGGGCTTCTCCCTGTTCGGGAAGAATATATTGAACATCTGGCCCATTATACTGGGTACCTGGCTGTACGCCAAGTACCAGAGGGAGCCCTTCTCCAAGCACGCCTCCGTGGCCCTGCTGGCCACCTCCCTGGCGCCCCTGGTGAGCTACATGGGCCTGGGCAGCGTCCACGCCAGCCTGCCCCTGGGCATCACCACCGGCGTCGCCATCGGCTTTATCCTGCCCTCCCTCTCGGCCTATACCTACAAGGTCCAAAACGGCATGAACCTCTACAACATGGGCTTCGCCTGCGGCCTTTTCGCCATGATGATCGTGCCCATCCTCACCGCCTTCGGCGACCACCCGGACTCCGCCATGTACTGGGCCACGGAGTACAACGGCACCTTTGCCATCATTCTGGGCGTCATCTGCGCCGCCTTCATCCTCACGGGCTTCTTTGGCACGGGAACGCCCTTCTGGGCCGTCTGGGCCGGGTACCGGCGGCTGCTGTCCACCACCGGCCGGGCCCCCAGCGACTATCTGCGCATGTTCGGCGCGGGGCCGGTGCTGGTGAACACCGGGGTCAACGGCCTCATCGGCATGGCCTATATCTTCATCGTGGGCGGCCAGCTCAACGGGCCCACCCTGGGGGGCATTTTCACCATCATGGGCTTCTCCGCCTTCGGCAAGCACGCCCGGAACATCATCCCCGTCATGGTGGGCATCGCCCTGGGGGCCTACGGCATGCACTACACGCCGGACTATCCCGCCCTCCAGCTGGCGGGGCTCTTCGGCACCACCCTGGCCCCCATCTCCGGCCACTTCGGCTGGCCCTTCGGCGTGTTGGCGGGGTTTATCCACTCGGCCCTGGTGCTCCAGACCGGCGGCCCCGTGGCGGGGCTGAACCTCTACAACAACGGCTTCTCCGGCGGACTGATCGCCATTGTCCTCTATCCCACCATCACGGCCATCGCCCGCCGCCGCAACCCCAGGCTGCGGGATCAGGACTACTACGACCTGTTTGAGGAGAGCGACCCCATCGACGTCTCCCGCTGGCGCACCGAGCAGGTGGAGGAGGAGCGGCAGGAGGAGCCCATCCTGGAACAGGATGCGCCCCCGGCGGAGTGAGCGGTTTATTTTGGAGTTGGATAGAAAAGCGCCCGGAGCCAGCGGCTCCGGGCGCTCTTGTGATGCGGGGCCGGGCGTCACCGCCGGACCCATTTTCCGAAGAGGGTCTTCTTGTAGTGGAGCAGCTCCTCCCGGGCCTTGTCGAAATTTCCGGCCTTCTGGAGATACTCCACGCCCTTGGGGATGTTCTCCTGGACGCCGCCCAGGCCCCGGGCGTGGATATAGCCCCGCATGTAGTCCGCCTCCCGGTTCTTCCAGTCCACCTCGTTCAGGAACTGGAGGGCCCGGGCGTAGTCCTGGGGGGTGCCCAGGCCGTAGAAGCAGCACTTGGCCAGGTAGAACACGCCCCAGTCGCTACCCTTTTTGTCGTGGGCCACGGAGAGGTAGTGGAAGGCCTTGGCGTAGTCCTGGGGCACGCCCTGGCCCAGGAAGTAGGCCTGGCCCAGGTAGTTGTTGGCCCCCATGTGGACGGGGTCCCGGGCCAGCTCCTTCTCATAGCAGGCCACGGCGTAGGCCGGGTCCTTCTCCGTGCCCTTGCCCTCCTCATACAGGAAGCCCACCTCGAACCAGTCGCCGGGGTTGCCGCCCTCGGCGGCCTCTTTGTACCAGCGCAGGGCCTCCTCGTACCGCTCCGCCTTTTTCAGCTCGTCGGCGTAGATGGACTGGTGGAGGGGATGGCCGTACTCCGCGCCGGTCTTCCACAGGTCCCTGGCCATCTCCGGCCGGGGAGCGATGATGTCCTCGTCGCCCTTGGTGTAATACTGGTTGAGGTTGTTGGCGGCGAAGTACACGCCGCCCCGGAAGGCCTTCCAGAACCAGTCCTCGCACTTGGAGATCTCCTCTTTCAGATACGCCTTGAACTCCGCCTGGCTGGGGAAGGAGTCCTTGCCCTTGTTCTGGATGCGCAGGAAATCCCACCAGAAGTAGCTGTTGCCCACCACGTACTGGGAGAAGGCGTCGCCGCCCTCCGCCAGCTCCACCGCCTGGTCAAAGGCCTGTCGGAGGCTCTCAAAGGGCATCTTCTTCTGTACGGGCGGCGTCAGCTCCCCGCTGCGCAGGGCCACCAGCACCCCCAGGGCGCTGCCCTGCTCCACGGACTTGTGGAGGAGCTTTGTGGCCCGGGCGTCGTCCTCCGGGAAGCCGTGGCCCCGCCACACGTACTGGTAGCCGCACAGGCACCGGGCCAGCACGCAGCTGGCGTCCCCGTCCCCGGCCTCGGAGGCCCGCTCCAGCAGGGCGAAGGCCTCCTTGCCCCGGCCCGTCCGCTCGTTGTAGTAGATGTCCTGGAGGGCCTGTTTTACCTCGTTGCTCAAAACCGCTGCCATGATGTGAAACGCTCCCTTTCTGTCAATGCTCTATTTTGGTTTTTTAACCCGCTTCCAGTCCCCGCCGCCGGGCAGGTACTGGCCGTGGGGATACCCCGTCAGCCACGCCGCCGCCTCCCGGGGCGGCATCTTGGCGATGTAAAACTCCAGCTTTTCGCCGCCGGGCCGGGTGGCCTCCACGGTGCAGCGCCCGTCGGACCTGTCTCCCGCCGTCACCCGAATCCACAGATACCCCGCCTCGTGGGTCAGGTCCACGATCTGGTAGGCGCCGTCCACGATGCCCTCCGCCGCCACCTGGACGTCCTCGGCGGTAAAGGTAGTGTGATTCTCGGCGGCGCCGCCTGCGTAGACCAGGGACAGCCTGGCGTGGGACCGCCGGGCTTGGGGCGCGGGGGCCTGGGCGGGGGTATAGAGCCGCCGCAGGTCCCAGCCCACGGCGTCCGGCGCCTCCCGCCGGAGCCAGGCCGCCAGGATGTCCCGGGCCTGCCGGGGGTCCGCCTTCGCCGCCAGGGCCAGGTCGCGCTCTCCCCCGGAGGGCGCCAGCTCCAGCAAAAGCAGAACCGTGCCGTCCGCCTCCGCCCGGCTGTGACAGTGCAGGGCGCGGAAGGCGCGGCCGTCCCCCTCAATGGGCCGGGTGGGGGTCAGGCGGAAGCCGTAGTCCTCCCCGGCGAGGCAGCGGTCCAGCTGCTCCTCCGCCAGGGACAGGGACACCCGGGAGGTTACCTGGCCGTTCCCGTCCTCCAGGATCATGTCCTGGGGACCCTCGCTGAGGATCTCCCGCTGGGCCGCCGCCGAGGCCCGGCGGGCCTGCCGCTGGCGGAAGTCCCGCTCAAAGTCCTCCCGCGCGCTCTCGTCCATGGTCCAGAAGTCCATGTTCTGACCGTTGCTGCCCCAGGCGGCCTCCGGGACCCGCAGGCGGAGACAGTCCGCCGCGGCCTGGAGGTCCTTGAGGTCATGGAAGCTGGTGACGGTCCGTTGCCAGCGGTCGTCAATGAGCACCAGCTCCATGTCCCGGCGGGTGCGGACGCCGGTCTGGGTATGGTGCTGGTGGAGCTCGTTGACCACGAAGATCCCCCGGATGCGGTCAATTTTGTTGACGCCGTCCCCCAAAACCCACTCCCGGCCCACGCCCACAGGGCCGAACCACTGGCCGCTCTCCCGGAGATCGCCGTCCACCATGGCGAAGAGCTCCTCCGCCGGCGGGGCCTCCTCCGGATAGGGCAGCTGACTGCGGATGGACTGGGCCAGGGCGCTCCTCTCCGGGAAGAAGCTGTCCCGAATGGCGGCGTAGGCCAGATAGAGCCCGCCGACGACCAGCAGAGGGCCGCCGACGCCGCAGAAGGCCAGGGTCACATAGTCCGTGGCGTCCCGGTAGGCGCGGTCCAGACCCAGGCCCACAAAGAGCATGTACACCAGCACCCCGCCCACGGTCAGCGCCAGCAGCGCCCAGATCAGCCAGGTGAGCCGCTTCCGGGTGCGGCTGAGGCAGTAGCCCTCCGCCTGGCCGTGGGGGTTGTTCCGCCGCTGGAGCCCCATCAAGAGCAGGATGACGGGGATGGCGAAAAGCCGCAGCGTCACGGCCAGCAGCACATAGACCACCGCATTCCAGGGCCAGCGCAGAAAGCCGCCCTTGTTCTCCTTGGATGCCATAGGAACCTCCTCCTCCGTCCCACGGGACAGGGATTGATGAGTTAATTTTACCAGCGCCGGGGCCGTTTGTCCAGACCCCGGGCGGGAAGAAGCGGGGAGAGGATTCCGGCCCGCCGGAGGAGGACGCAGGAAAGCGGGCGGGCATTTCTGCCCGCTGATTTAATGGAGGGTGATGGCATGAGGCAGCTCGATTTCGTATGGCTTCCTCTCAGTTTTATAGCCGTGGTTTGCGCGGATATTTTCCGAAGCGGTCTCTTCCTTTTTGATTCGAGAATTGATTTTGCGGGATATCATTACGCCTCATGACCTCTGAATAAACTATCCTACAGAAGAGGCTGGCGGCGGTATATCGACACACATTATTGCGGTTTCGGGAAATTAAATATCGTGAACTGTACAAGCCAAACAAATTTACAAAATTACGAAATAGAGCATTCCCTCAATTTTTTGCCTTGCGGCACCAGCGAGATCCCTCGTCCACCCCGCATTTTGCTTGTGAATACAGCCCCTGCGTCAGAATAAGCTCAGCCCACACAGCCGCCTAAGCCGGCTGTGTGATTTTATCACGGTACTTGCGGGGTGATTCCGCTATAATCGCTTTATCAAGCATAGGAGGTCACCGTATGGAAGCAAGGAAAAAACGGCGGGCTGTGGTTGACGGGAGCGCCTGCGTCGCCTGCGGCTGCTGCGTAAAGGTATGTCCCCTGTCCGCCATCCGGATCTGGCACGGAGTCCGGGCAGAGGTCAATGGGGAGCGGTGCGTAGGCTGCGGCAGATGCGCCAAGGAGTGCCCCGCCTCCGTTATTGAAATTCAGGAGGTGCCGGTATGAAAAAGCGCTGGTACGACTATCTGTGGATCGTCTCCCTGACCTATCTGGTACTGGGGTTCTTCAACATCCTGTTCGCCTGGCTGGGGCTTTTGTGCTTTTTCATTCCGCTGATCATATCCCTTGTCTGGGGAACAAAGGGCTACTGCAACCGCTACTGCGGCCGGGGGCAGCTGTTCGGCCTGCTGGGCGGGCGCTTTGGCCTGTCCCGGAAAAAGGATATTCCTGGGTGGATGAAGAGCAAATGGTTTCGCTATGGCTTCCTGGTATTCTTTTTCATCATGTTTTTCCAGATGCTGTGGAATACTTATCTGGTCTTTGCCGGCGCGCAGGACCTCAGGCAGGTGGTAACCCTGCTGTGGACCTTTCGCCTGCCCTGGCACTGGGCCTATCACGGGACGCTTCTGCATCCCGGCGCCGCTCAGTTTGCCTTCGGGTTTTACAGTGTGATGCTGACGTCCACCGTTCTGGGCCTTGTCACCATGGTCCTGTTCAAGCCCCGCAGCTGGTGCGTCTACTGTCCCATGGGCACCATGACGCAGCTGATCTGCAAGGCAAAAAACCGCAAACAGTAATCCTGTCCCGGAGGCGGACGCCGCTTTCGGGTATACGAAGGAAAGAGGAGGAAACCGTATGGGATTTTTGGACTTTCTCCAAGGCCCTGACATTGGCCAGGGTATCAAGGAGTACGGCGCGGCAGATGGCGCGGTGCTGCTGGACGTCCGCACGCCCCAGGAGTACCGGGAGGGCCATATCCCCGGCAGCAAAAATGTCCCGCTCCAGGAGCTGGGCCGCGTGACCGCCGTGGCGGCGGGAAAGGATACGCCGCTGTTTGTGTACTGCCACAGCGGCGCCAGAAGCCGTCAGGCGGTAAATGAGCTGCGGCGCATGGGGTATCTCCAAGTCAAGAATATAGGCGGCATTGCCGCCTATACAGGAAAGGTGGAATTTTGATGAAAGTTGTGATCGTGGGCGGCGTGGCGGGAGGGGCCACGGCGGCGGCCCGCATCCGCCGGCTGGACGAACAGGCGGAGATCGTGGTGTTTGAGCGGTCGGGGTATATCTCCTACGCCAACTGCGGCCTGCCCTACTATATCGGGGACGTCATCACCGACCCGGAGGCCCTGACCTTGCAGACGCCTGAGAGCTTTTTCTCCCGGTTCCGGGTCGCCATGAAGGTGCGCCATGAGGTCACGGCCATCCATCCGGACAAAAAGACCGTCTCCGTGAAAAACCTGGAGACGGGGGAGGAGTTTGAGGAGGGGTACGACAAGCTGCTCCTGTCCCCCGGGGCCAAACCCACCCAGCCGGAGGTCCCCGGCGTGGGGCTGGAGCGGGTGTTCACCCTGCGGACCGTGGAGGACACATTCCGCATCAAGGAGTACATCAACGCCCGCCGTCCCGGGTCCGCCGTTCTGGCCGGCGGGGGCTTCATCAGCCTGGAGCTGGCGGAAAACCTGCGGGCGCTGGGGATGGATGTGACCATCGTCCAGCGGCCCAGGCAGCTGATGAACCCCTTTGACTCGGACATGGCCGCGTTCATCCACGGTGAAATGCGGCGGCACGGCGTCCGGCTGGCCCTGGGCCGCACGGTGGAGGGCTTCCAGGAGCGGGACGGCGGCGTGGATGTGCTGCTGAAAGACGGCGCGCCCCTTCACGCCGATATGGTGGCGCTGGCCATCGGCGTCACCCCGGACGCCGCCCTGGCAAAGGAGGCAGGCCTGGCGCTGGGCATCCGGGACAGTATCCTGGTCAACGACCGGATGGAGACCTCCGTCCCGGATATCTACGCCGTGGGGGACGCGGTGCAGGTGAAGCACGCGGTCACCGGGCAGGACGCGCTGCTCTCCCTGGCGGGCCCGGCCAACAAGCAGGGCCGCATCGCGGCGGACAACATCTGCGGCGGGGACAGCCGGTATCTTGGCTCCCAAGGCAGCAGTATTCTCCGGGTGTTCGATATGACCGCCGCCGTCACCGGCGTCAGCGAGACCAACGCCAAAAAAGCGGGACTGGATGTGGATCACGTCATCCTGTCCCCCATGAGCCACGCCGGCTACTACCCCGGCGGCAGGCTGATGACCATGAAGGTGGTGTTTGAGAAAGAGACCGATCGCCTTCTGGGCGCGCAGATCGTGGGCTATGAGGGAGTGGATAAGCGCATCGACGTTCTGGCCGCCGCCATCCACGCCGGGATGAAGGCCACGGAGCTGAAGGACCTGGACCTGGCCTACGCGCCGCCCTACTCCTCCGCCAAGGACCCGGTGAACATGGCGGGCTTCATGGTGGAAAATCTTGCCAAGGGGGTCGTGAAGCAGTTCCATATCCAGGATGTGGCCGGCCTGCCCCGGGACGGCAGCGTGACGCTGCTGGACGCCCGGACGCCCCAGGAGTACGGGAGCGGGCATATCGAGGGCTTCCGGAACATCCCCGTGGATGAGCTGCGGGAACGGCTGGGGGAGATCGAGCCCGGCAAACCGGTCTATGTGATCTGCCAGAGCGGCCTGCGCAGCTACATCGCCTGCCGGATACTGGCCGGATACGGCTATGAGGCGTACAACTTCGCCGGAGGCTTTCGGTTCTATGATGCGGTGACCAACGACCGTTGCCTGATCGAATCGGCCTCCGCCTGCGGGATGGATCAATAGGACAGAGCGCCGCCGGCCGCATCTGCGGTCGGCGGCGCCGGGTTTCCTATGTTCCGCTCATCGATTCCAGCTTCGCCCGGTCTGTCAGCTCCACAGCGCCCCGGGACAGCCTGACCATGCCCTCGCTCTGGAAATAGCGGAGCATCCGGGTCACCACCTCCCGGTGGGTCCCCAGGTGGTTGGCGATGCTCTCATGGGTGATGGACAGCCGGTTTGCGCCCTCAATGGCCGCCTCCTCCAGGAGAAAGGCGGCCACGCGCCTGTCCATGCTGTTCCACATGATCTGCTCCACCAGCCACATGACCTCCGAAAATCGGGAGGCCATGATCTCGTTGGTGTAGTTGGCCGCGGCGGCGGACTGCTCCATGATCTGCCTGTAGACCTCCGCGGGGATGACCCACAGGCCGGTGTCCTTCTCCGCCGTGATGGTCACGTCGAATTGAATGGAGCGCAGGAGGCAGGAGGCGGAGAACAGGCAGAGATCCCGGTCGAACAGCCGGTAGAGGGTGACCTCCCGTCCCTCTCTGGAGAGAATAAACGCCCGGAGCTGGCCGGATTTCACCAGCAGCAGGCCGGTGCAGTCCGCGCCGCCGCCGTGGAGGACAGAGCCCTTCTTCACAGTGCGGCTGACCAGGCTCCTGGAAAGTGTTTCCCGCTGCCCCGGGGTCAGCTGGTCCCATATGGGGAAGTATTCCGAAAATTCCATCGTACGCTCTCCTTACGTCAGGCTGTACTCAGTATAAGGTACCCGGCGGCGTCTGTCAAAGCCTATGATGCGGCGGCAGGATTTCAGGACGGCATCATATGGAACAAGCGACTCAATTTTCAGAAAGATATGGATATGGCGCTGGCAATTATCAACAAATCAGGTATCCATAACGAACAGATTTTATCCAAGCGGTAACCGCTTATCGTTTGTGGCAAAGCCGGTTTGCAGCACGGCGCTTTATTTTCTGTGATACGGCCGCTCCCATTTTCCCGGCATGTCAAGACTTTTTGCGCCTCTCCTTGTCCAATAGGATACTACATCGTTTATATCCCATGACTGATATATTTTTTGTACTTCTTTGCCTTGCCCAATAATACTAACAATCGTCTGACTTTTTTATTTGCCTGCTTCTTTCCAAATTTGCCATATCCCGCGTACTTGAAATTGTTTTTCATTAAATTTTTTCGGGGGTATATCTGCACGTCTACGATAATCACAGTGTGGTCGGAGAGCTCAACGATTTCTTGAGGAATCACATATGCGGGAACGTTGTCCCGTAATTCAGAGGAAACAAGGACATGGTCGATGGTATTCTCGACCTGAAAGATAAAGACATACGCAGTTTAGAACATACCAGCTGGAGATGTCAATACCATATCGTGTTCGCACCCGAATACCGCAGACCTGCTAACAATACATCAATGGCCGAATAGTCCCATCCCTTGCATTCCGGTGCACAATATGGTATTCTTTTCCCAGAAAGGGAGGGATCATGATGTATATGAACAATGAGATATATTTGGGACTGGCGGAGGGGACGCGGGTGACTATGCCCTTGAGCATCTGCAACCGCCATGGCCTCATCGCCGGAGCCAGCGGCACAGGCAAGACCATCACCATGAAGGTGATGGCGGAATCCTTCTCCGATGCGGGCGTGCCCGTGTTCCTGTGCGATGTGAAGGGGGACGTGTCCGGCATCGCCGAGCCGGGCGTCGAGAGCGCCGGTATGGAAAAACGCATCGACAAATTCGGTCTGCGGGACTGCTTCGCCTACAAGGGCTACCCCGTCACCTTTTGGGACATCTATCAGGAGAAGGGACACCCGGTGCGCTGCACCGTCTCCGACATGGGCCCCGACCTGCTCTCCCGGCTGCTGGGCCTCTCCCCTGCGCAGCAGGGCGTGCTGGAAATCGTGTTCAAGATCGCCGATGACCGGGGGCTGCTCCTGCTGGATCTGAAGGACCTGCGGGCCATGCTGGGCTATGTAGGGGACCACCGGGAGGAGTTTATCACCACTTACGGCAATATCTCCGCCCAATCCCTGGGCGGCATCCTCCGCGCCCTGCTCCCCCTGGAGCGGGAGGGCGGGGACCTCTTCTTCGGGGAACCCGACCTGGACATCCGCGACTGGTTCCGCACCGCGCCGGACGGGCGCGGCATGGTAAACGTGCTGGACTGCGTGAAGCTCGTGCAGAACCCTACCCTGTACGCAAGCTTCCTGCTGTGGATGCTCTCCGAGCTCTTTGAGGTGCTGCCCGAGGCGGGAGATCTGGACAGGCCCAAGCTGGTATTCTTTTTTGACGAGGCCCATATGCTCTTCTCCGACGCGCCCCGCGCGCTGGTGCAGAAGATTGAGCAGGTGGTGAAGCTCATCCGCTCCAAGGCGGTAGGGGTCTACTTCGTCACCCAGTCCCCCAGCGACATCCCCGACAGCGTACTGGCCCAGCTCTCTAACCGGGTGCAGCACGCTCTGCGGGCCTATACCCCCGCGGAGCAGAAGGCCGTGCGGGCCGCCGCCCAGTCTTTCCGGGAGAACCCGGCTTTTAAGGCCGCTGACGTCATCATGGAGCTGGGTGTGGGAGAGGCGCTGGTATCGGTGCTGGATGAGAAGGGCGTACCCGGCATCGTGCAGAGGACCGCTGTCGTCTGCCCCCAGAGCCTGATGGCTCCCGCCCAGGAGCAGACCCGCCGCGACGCTATGGCCGGGGATGGCATGGGCCGGTACGACCAGGGCGTGGACAACGAGTCCGCCTATGAGCTGTTGGAGAAGGAGCGGGAGAGGCAGGAGGAGCAGGACGCTCTGGCCGCGGAACGGGCCGCATTGGAGGCGGAGAAAGCCGCCTTTGAAAAGCAGAAGGCCAAAGAGGAGGAGGCCGCCCGGAAAAAGGCGGAGAAAGAGGCCGAGGCCCAGCAGAAGAAGCTGGAAAAGGCTCTGGAGCGGGAGGAGCTGCAGCGGCAGAGGGCTGCGGAGCGCCGGAAGGCACAGCTGGAGCGGCAGCTCATCAACACCGGCACGCAGATCCTCAAGCGCGGGCTGATGGGGACGCTCTTCGGCGGCCGGCGCTGAACCCGTAAAACTGTTGCGGTTTTTTCCTGCACGATTCCAATCAACCCGACGCAGCGGACCAGCTTTTGCCTTTGGCAAAAGCTGGCACACCAGAAAAGCGAGACAGGCAATGCCTGTCTCGCTTTTTTGGAGCAAGTGCCCATTATCCGAGGAGAAAAATAATCCGAGAAGCGGAGCGAAAAGCCAGTAAAATCA
>CANRYZ010000040.1 GCA_947644365.1 uncultured Oscillibacter sp.
GGCTGGAGCAGGCGATGCCGCAGCAGTACAGCGTCTCGTTCAGGTGGGTCATCTCAATGAGCTTATCCTTCACCGCGCTGGCCTTCTCCACGCCGTTGTACTCGGCGGCCAGGGCCGCGGCGCCGATGACCACGTCGCCCACGCCCACCTTGCACCCGCCGTAGCTCTGGCGGTGGTAGCCCGCGAAGCGCTCCACGATCATCCCGGCGAACTCATACTCGCCGTTGAGGAAGATGTACTCGTTGGGGATGAACACGTGGTCCAGCACCACCAGGGCCTCCTGGCCGCCGAACTTGGCGTTGCCCACGTCGATGGACGCGCCCTCTTCCAGCTTCCGGGTGTCGCAGGACTGGCGGCCGTAGATCATGTACATGCCCTCGGCGTCGGTGGGGCAGGCGAAGCTCACCGCCCAGTCCTTGTCCGCCTCGCCCATGGAGATGGTGGGCATGAAGATGTGCCAGTGGGAGTTGATGGAGCCGGTCTGGTGGCACTTGGCGCCCGAGACCACGATGCCGTCCTCCCGGCGCTCCACCACGTGGACGTACATGTCCGGGTCCGCCTGAGCGCTGGGGGCCTTGGAGCGGTCGCCCTTGGGGTCCGTCATGGCCCCGTCCACGGTGAGGTCGTTGTCCTGGACCATGGTCAGGAAGTTCTTGAAGTTCTCGTGGTAGTGGGTGCCGTATTTCTCGTCGATCTCGTAGGTGGAGGAGAAGACGGCGTTGAAGGCGTCCATGCCCACGCAGCGCTGGAAGCAGCTGGCGGTCTTCTGGCCCAGCAGGCGCTGCATCTTCACCTTGTTCACCAGGTCCTCCGTGGACTGGTGCAGGTGGGTGAAGCGGTTGACGGTCTTCCCCGTCAGGCTGGATTTCACGGTCATGAGCTCCGCGTACTGGGGGTCCTGGGCCAGGGCGTAGGTCATGGCCACGCAGTTGATAGAGGGCCGGATCATGGGGTGGTCCACCCAGTTTTCGATCTTCTCGCCGAACATGTAGACCCGGGTCTTGAGCTTGCGCAGGCTCTCGATGTACTCGTTGGCGGTCATTAAGGCCATTTTTATTTCCTCCTGATTGTAATAGGGGTAATTCTTCTTGGATTGAAAATCTGTCTCGGGCGGGCTTTGCCTGTCCGGAACGCCGCCGCCCGCGCCATGGGGCGCGTCACGTTCGCCCTGCGGACGCGAGGGGGTTCAGCAGAGCCGCGTCAAAGGCGCGGCGGAGCGTCTGAGGGGGACGCAGTCCCCCTTGGACTTAGTCGTTGGCCAGGCCCATGAGCTCGTCGCGGAAAATGCGCTCGTCCATGAGCTTCAAGTCCTCCGCGATCTTGGGCATAAACTCCATCTGGTCCAGCACCTGGGTCTGGAGGTCGATGCCGGGGGCGATCTCGATCAGCGTCACGCCCTCGGGCCGGAGCTCAAATACCGCCCGCTCCGTCACATACAGCACCGGCTGGCCCACCTTGTTGGCGTAGGTGCCGGAGAAGGTGATGTGCTCCACCTGGTTGACAAACTTCTTCTTCGCGCCCTCCTGGGTGATGACCAGCTTGCCGTCCCGGCACTCGGTCTTGAGGCCCTTGGCCGTGAAGGTGCCGCAGTAGACCACCTTCTTGGCGTTCTGGGTGATGTCGATGAAGCCGCCGGCGCCGGCCAGGCGCGTGCCGAACTTGGAGACGTTCAGATCGCCGTTGGGGGCGGTCTCCGCAAGGCCCAGGAAGGCCACGTCCAGGCCGCCGCCCTGGTAGAAGTCAAACTGAACGTTGTGGTCCAGAATGGCCATGGAGTTGGCCGCGCCGCCGAACTGGGTGCCGCCGTAAGGCACGCCGGCGATGGACCCGGCCTCCACGGTGAGGGTCATCTTGTCGGAGATGCCCTCCTCCGCCGCCACGTTGGCGATTTTCTCCGGCGCGCCGGTGCCCAGGTTCACGATGGCGTCCTGGGGCAGCTCCATGGCGGCCCGGCGGGCCAGGATCTTCTTGGCGTCCAGGGGGATGGAGGGAATGTCGTCCACAGGGATGCGGAACTCGCCGCTGAGAGCCCCGTCGTAGGGCATCCCCAGGCACTGGTTGTTGTCCTCCGGAGAGCCCACCACAATGGCGTCCACGTAGATGCCGGGAATTTTCACCAGCCGGGGGTCCAGCGTGCCGCCCTGGACGATCTTCTCCACCTGGACGATGACGATGCCGCCGGAGTTTTTGGTGGCCTGGCACTGGGCCGTCACGTCCAGGGGGCCGATCTCCCTATGTACGGTGCAGTTGCCGTACTCGTCGGCGTAGCTGCCCCGAACCAGGCAGACGTTGATGGGAATGGGCTTATAGAGCAGGCGCTCCTCCCCCTCGATGTTCACCAGCTTCACCAGGTCTTCCTTGGTGACGTCGTTCAGCTTGCCGCCGCCGTTCCGGGGGTCCACAAAGGTATACAGTCCCACATGGGTGATGGTGCCGATGTTGTGGGCGGCGATGTCCCGGTACATGTGGGTGATGACGCCCTGGGGCAGGTTATAGGCCTCCAGCTTATTTGCCAGGGCCAGCTCGCCCAGCTTGGCGGCCCGGTCCCAGTGGCCGCCCACGACCCGGCGGCACATGCCCTCGTGGCCGAAATGGTCGCCGCCGGTGCCGTCCCGGTGGCCCTGGCCAGCGGCGAAGAACAGCGTCAGGTCCCGGGGGTGGCCGGTCTCCACAAACCGCTGCTCCAGCGCCTTGGTCAGCGCCTCGGGGCAGGCGCAGCTGACAAATCCGCCGGTGGAGACGGTGTCGCCGTCATTGACCAGCAGGGCGGCTTCTTCGGCGGAGATCACACGAACTTTTTTCATGGTTTACGAACTCCTCTTTTCGTGATAGAATAAAATGGGGTGTTTTATCCCTCTTTATCTCGGAGGGTGCAGGAGAGCGCGTTCTCTCTCCTGCCGTCCCGGTATTACTTATTCTGGAAGTGCTTCTCCTTGCGCTTCTCCAGGAAGGCGCCCATGCCCTCCTTCTGGTCCTCAGTGGCAAAGCACATGGCAAAGAGCTCGTTCTCCAGGGCGATGCCGTCGTCGATGTCCATCTGCATACCCCGGTCGATGCAGGCCTTGGCGTACTTCACGGCGATGGGGGCGTTGACGGTGAAGGACTTGGCCATGGCCACAGCGGCGTCCATCAGCTGCTCCAGGGGATAGACCTCATTGACCAGGCCGATGGCCTTGGCCTCGGCGGCGTCGATGACCTTGCCGGAGAAGATCAGCTCCTTGGCCTTGGCGACGCCCACGCGGCGGGGCAGACGCTGGGTGCCGGAGAAGCCGGGGGTGATGCCCAGGCCCACCTCGGGCTGGCCGAACTTGGCGCCGCCCTTGCCCTCGGCGTTGGGCCCGGCGGCCAGGATGATGTCGCAGCTCATGGCGATCTCACAGCCGCCGCCCAGGGCAAAACCGTTCACCGCGGCGATGGTGGGGATCTCCAGCTTCTCGATGCGGCGGAACAGGGCGCTGCCCCGCTGGCCCCACTTGCGGCCCTGGGCCACGTCCATGGGCTTCTGCTCGCCGATGTCGGCCCCGGCCACGAAGGAGCGGCCCTCGCCGGTGAGGATGAAGGCCCGGAGCTCCGTGTCCTTCTCCACCTCGCCGATCAGCTGCTCCAGGTCTCCCACGACGGCGGAGTTGAGGGCGTTCAGCGCCTCGGGGCGGTTAATGGTGGCAATGCCGATGTTGTCCTTTTTCTCATAGCGAACGGTCTGATACATGATGGCTCCTCCTTAAATATGATACATCCGGCGCCCACAGAACCGGCGCCGCCCTTGCTGTCTAGAAATATTAGCAATTTTTGTGCCATTCATCAAGTCTATTTTGCTGGAAATCGGCAGTCTTTTCTGTCACATTGCACGAAGAGGACAAGCTCTCCTCCCTGTGAATTTCCTCGATTTCCCTCGTTCTTCCGTGTTTTTCCATCTGCCGGCCGGTCCGGCGGCCGGCCTATTCATTTTTGAATAGATGCAAACTCCCTAGAAATTCAGAGTCCCGGCAGTCCCTTTTGTGGCAGGAGTATAATTTTGAGCTGAAATTCTGTCGATTCCGCCCACGCGCTTTCCAGGCCTTCCCTCTTCCTATTCAGTTTTGAATATGGTATACTCAAAATTGAATAGACCGCGTCCCCACCCGCACTGACGGAAAGGAGCTGGCCGCCATGCCGCAGATCCCCTCCCTGCCCTACGCCTTTGAGGAGGACATCAACCTCAAGAGTATTTTCGACATCATCAGTCCGGAGAACAACCTGGTCCTGGCGGACGACATGATGCTCTCCGACGCCAAGGGCGTCATCCTCCGGGTCAGCGAGACCTACGAGAAGAACTTCGGCTTCACCCACAACTCCATCGTGGGCCGCTCCGCCTTCGACCTGGAGGCAGACGGCACCTTCTCCCCCTGCATCACGGCGGACGTCATCCGCCAGAGGCGGAAGATCACCGCCACCCAGACCATCAACCGCATCCACAAGAACGTGATGACCGTAGGCATCCCCCTGTTCGACGCCGGGGGAGAGCTGAAATACGTCATGTGCTTCAACACGGTCTCCATGGAGCAGATCAACAGCATCCAGCGAAACTACCGCCAGCTCCAGGACTCCCTGGTGCAATACTCCCAGGAGATCGCGGAGCTACGCCTCCGGGCCACCGAGACCAGCCTGATCTTCAAGAGCCGCTCCATGCAGCGCCTTTTGACCCTGATGCAGAACACCGCCAACACCAAGGCCAACATCCTCATCACCGGGGAGACCGGCGTGGGCAAGAGCGCCGTGGCCAAGGCCATCCACGCCATGAGCAGCCGGGCGGCGGGGCCCTTCATCGAGGTCAACTGCGCGGTGCTCCACGAGAACCTCATCGAATCGGAGCTCTTCGGCTACGAGAAAGGCGCCTTCACCGGGGCGGCCTCCACCGGCAAGATCGGCAAGATCGAGCTGGCCAACCACGGCACGCTGTTTCTGGATGAGATCGGCGAGCTACCGCCCCACATCCAGTCCAAGCTCCTCCAGCTGATCCAGGAGAAGACCATCGAGCGCCTCTCCGGCACCCGGAAGATCGAGCTGGACTTCCGGCTGCTGGTGGCCACCAACCGGGACCTGGAGGACGCGGTGCGCCGGGGCACCTTCCGCTCCGACCTCTTCTACCGGCTCAACGTCATCCGGATGCACATCCCGCCCCTGCGGCAGCGGCCGGAGGACGTGCTCCCCCTGGCGCACCAGTTTCTCTCCCGCTTCTGCCAGGAGTACGGCTCCGCCCTGACCCTCAGCCCCCGCCTCATGGCCTTTCTGGAGCAGTACCACTGGCCCGGCAACGTCCGCCAGCTGGAAAATCTCATGGAGCGCATGGCCATCACCGTCCAGGACCCGGTGATCGACCTGGTCCACCTGCCGCCGGAGTACACCGGGGAGACGGCCCCGGCCATCTCCCTGCCCGCCCAGGCCGGCACCCTGGCGGAGCGGATAGAGGCCTATGAGGGCCAGATCATCCGGGAGTCCTACGCGCGCTGCGGCACTACGGTGGCAGTCGCGAAGGAGCTGGGGATTTCCCAGGCCACCGCCGCCCGGAAGATCGCCAAATACGCCGGAAAGGAGGCGCGCCCATGAGTCTCGTCTCGCTGAAAGCCGAGCTGCGCCAGCAGCTCAAGCTCTCGCCCCAGCTGCTCCAGTCCATGGAGATCTTACAGATGAACTCCCAGGAGCTGCTGGAGTACCTGGGCCGCCTCGCCGAGGAGAACCCCCTGCTGGAGCAGGAGGACGTCTCCTCCCTCCGAAGCGCCTATGAGGAGCTGCGCCAGAAGGCCAGCTGGATCGACGGCGGCGTGTACGGCGCCACCTTCGCCCACGCGGAGAACGCCCCGCCGGAGCGGGGCGCGGCGGACCGGGAGCTGGAGAGCCTGGCCGCCTTCCTCCGGGACCAGCTGGAGCGCCTCAGGCTGCCAAAGCCCCTGCTGGCCCTCTCCAAATACATCGCCGAGCTGGTGGACGAGGACGGCTATCTGGACAACGCCGACCTGGACGGCCTGCGGGAGCTGAAGATCCCGGAGCCCCTGATCCTCCAGGCCCTGGACGCCGTCCAGTCCCTGGACCCCGCCGGCGTGGGGGCCCGGAGCCTCTCCGAGTGCCTGCTGCTCCAGCTGGCCCGGCAGGGCGGCGCCTCCCCGGCGGCAATGGACATCGCCGCCCGGTTCCTGCCGGAGCTGGGGAGGAAGCACTACGGCCCCATCGCCCGGGAGCTGGGCCTGTCCATCCAGGAGATCCAGGCGGCGGAGCAGGTCATCTCCAGTCTGGACCCGCACCCCGGGCGCGCCTTCCAGCCGGCGGAGCCGGCGGTGTACGTGCGGCCCGACGTGTTCATCGTGGACCTGGACGGGGAGCTCACCGCCGTCCTCAACGAATACTATCTGCCCAGGATCTCCATCAGCGCCTACTACACCCGGCTTCTGAAAGACTCCGACGAAAAGGAGACCCGGGACTACCTCCGCCAGAAGATGCAGCAGGCCAAGTGGCTTCTCACCAGCCTGGACCGCCGGGGCAGCACCCTCCGGCGGTGCGCCGGCGCCATTCTGGAGGCCCAGCGGCCCTTTTTCGCCGGGGAGACCGCCGAGCTGGCTCCCATGAGCCTCCTCACGCTGTCGGAGACCCTGGACCTGCATCCCTCCACCATCTCCCGGGCCACCCGGGGCAAATACCTCCAGTGCCGCCAGGGCACCTATCCCCTGCGGTACTTCTTCAACCGGGCCGTGGGGGAGCAGGGCCCCTCCCGGCAGGCGGTGAAGCAGAAACTCCTGGCCCTGGTGCGCCAGGAGGACCCCCGCCGTCCCCTCAGCGACCAGCAGCTGTGTGAGCTGCTGGCGGAGGACGGCGTCCGGGTGGCCCGCCGCACAGTGGCCAAGTACCGCATGGAGCTGCGGCTCCCCTCCTCCTCCGCCCGGAGGCGGTGAATCCGCTCCGCGTATAAAAGGGCCCCGGGGAAACGCTCCCCAGGGCCCTTTTTTATATTACGCCTCCGGCGTTCTCTCCGGCAGGTCGTTGAGATCCGCCATGCACAGCCGGGTCACGCCGAACAGCCCCGCCAGCCGGGCCCGGGCGTCAATGCCCCGGTCGTTGAGATACCAGGCCACCGCCTCCTGCTTGTCGTAGACGGAGGTGACATAGGCGCAGTCGTAGCGGGTGGAGTAATACTCCCTGGCCCCGTCCGCCCCCACCAGCTTCCGGATCTCCGCCTGGGAGACGGCACTCTTCTCCCGGCCGCCCAGGTACAGGGCGCCTCCGGTGGTCACCAGCAGGGCCAGCTTGTCGCCGTCGACGGCGCCCCGCAGCTCGCCCAGGACGTAGTACGCCTCCTCCAGGGGCTCCACCGGGGCCACGGGGATCTCCCCGGAGGCGTCCGCGTAGGACGCGATGCGCAGCACCAGGCAGTCCGCGTTCTCGCCGATGAGGCCGTAGTCATAGCCCTCGTAAACCGTGCCGTCCCAGGCGGGAGCGTCGGCGATCACATAGAGGGGTTTCCCGTTCAGGGCGGGCCGCAGCGCCTTCATCAGCCGGGTCATGGCGGGCTCCTGGCTCATTTTCAGCTTCTCCAGGTCCAGCATCAGTCCGTCGTAGCCGCCGTCCTCCACAGCCGCCGCCAGGGCGGCCACGGTTTCGGCGGTGTCCCCGTTCAGGGCGGTGGGACCGCCCTGAACGTGCAAAAGCGCCTTTGCGCCCGCCTGGCGGACCGCCTCCCGCAGGGCGGCGGTCTTGGCGGCGTCCATGGTGACGGGCACCGCGGGCTCCCCGGCGCACATCAGCTTGCCGGCGGAGATCCCCACCGCCTCATAGCCGGTCAGGTCCGCCAGCCCCTCCAGGGAGCCGGTGATGCCGATGCTCCGGGCGGCGGGGGCGCGGAGCTTGTCGTAGAGCTCCATGAGAACCACGGCCACATCCTCCCGGGCCGCGGGCTCGTTGGGGGAAAACTGGTTCCGGGTGCCGCCGCTGACCAGGCCGAAGTCATAGGCCATGGCGATGTACCCCGGATTGGTCCGCACATCCCGGAAGGGGGTGGCCAGGTCCTGGGCCAGGGCGGCGATGGTCTCATACCCCAGGGCTCGAACCAGCAGCACCGCCAGCTCCTCCCGGGTGATGGCGTCCCCCGGCCGGAAGGTCCCGCTCTGGCTGGACAGGGCCCCGCAGGCCACGGCGGCCTCCACAGCGCCGTAGCACCAGGCGTCGGCGGGCACGTCGGAGTAGGTGGGGGTCTTGGTCACATTTTTCGTATCCCACCCGAAAAAGCGGCTGGCCGCCACCACGAAGGCCCCCCGGGTGATGGAGTGGCCCACGCCGAAGCGCCGGGCGCTCTCCCCCTGGAAAAAGCCCAGCTCCACACAGCGCCGGATGGCCTCCGCCGCCGGGTGGGAGGCGGGCACGTCCTGAAACCCGCCGGCAGCGGACGCCGGGGGGACGGTCCCTGACAGCAGGGCGCACAGCGCCAGGCAGGCGATTACTCGATGCAGTCGTTGCTTCATAGCCGTTTGGACTCCTTTGCAAAAGAGATACGGGAATTATACCAAATCCTTCCCGGTTCGTCAAATCCCCCGCCGCCGGTCCTACATGGGCTTGAGGTTCCGGTTGAGCCGGTCCACCATCCAGGCCATTCGCCGCTCCCGCCCGGCGTCAGTCTTGGCGTCAAAATACGCCCGGGCATAGGTCCTCCTCACCGACGGAGACATGGCCTGAAAATTCGTGAAGGCGGGCTCAAACGCCTCTAGCAGCGCGGAGAGTTGGGCGGTCTGCTCCTCGGTGACCGCCGCGGGCCCCGGGGCGTACCACCGGCCGTCTCTCTTGGCCTCCTCCATCTTTTCTCTGCCGAAGTCGGTCATCAGTCCCCGCTCCTCCAGGCTCTCGGCCAGTGCCCTGTTCCGCTCCGACCACCGGCTCTTCTCCCTGCGCGGGGAAAAATATTTTCGATAGGTCCTCCCGTCGACCCTTTGCATCTGCCCGTCGATCCAGCCGAAGCAGAGGGCCTCCTCCAAGGCCTCTCCCACTTTGATGGTCTCGGGCCCGCCGGCCTTGCCGAACAGGAGCCATACGCCGGCGCTGGAGCGGCAGTTCCCCTCCAGCCACCGGCGGAATTCCGCCCTGCCGGCAAATTCCATCACCTCGCTCACGACGTCTCCTCCCTCCCCGTTCAGTTCTGTCTTCCAAAGACATCCTATCATCCGCCGCCGCGGAATGTCAAGGCGGGGTCCGCCTCCCCGGCAGAGCTTGACAACCGCGGGAAAATTTCTTATGATTTCAGTATCGAATTTTCCAAGGAGGGCATTTTCATGCGGGCCACCATCAAGATGATCGCGGAGCGGGCGGGGGTATCCATCGGCACGGTGGACCGGGTGCTCCACAACCGCCCCTACGTCAAGGCGGAGGTCCGGGAGCGGGTGATGGCGGTGATGGCGGAGCTGGACTACCACCCCAACCGCATGGCCAGCGCCCTGGCCACCAGCGGCACGGCCCGGCGCTTCACGGTGATCCAGCCGGAGTGGGGCCCCTACATTCAGGACGCCATGGCCGAGGGCGTAGACCGCTTTCTGGAGGAGCGCCGGGACTACAACCTCTCCGTGGAGGTGCTGCGCTATCCCCACGGGGACACCGCGGGCTGCCTCCGGCTGCTGGATCAGACGGCCCGGGAGCATGTCCAGGGCATCGCCCTGTGCGGCTCGGACTGCGGCGAGGTCCGGGAGCGTCTGCGCCATCTGGCGGGGCTCCACGTCCCTGTGGTGACCTTCAACTCCGACGTGCTCCAGGCCCCCCGGCTGTGCTACGTGGGGGAGGACGCCCACCACGCCGGAAGGGTGGCCGGGGAGATCGCCTCCAAATTCCTCCGCCCCGGGGACAAGGTGCTGCTGGCCTACTCCGGCTTGGACTACGTAGGCCACAAGAGCCGGGCGGACGGCTTTTTTGAGCGGCTGGAGGACCGGGGCTTCTCCCGGGGAGACTTCCTGGTGGCCGCCACCCACGACAGCTATGAAAAGACCCGGGAGGCCGTATCCCGCGCCCTGGCGACGGAGCCCGGGCTACGGTATATCTACATGGCCACCCAGAGCGTCCCCGGCTGCGTGGACGCCCTGCGCCAGGCGGGCCGCGCCGGCCAGGTGCGGGTCCTGGCCCACGACAACAGCCCGGAGATCCGGCGGTTTTTGAAGGAGGGCCTGGTGGATTTCTCCATCGACCAGAACCTGCCCTACCAGAGCTACCAGGCGCTGTCCGTTCTCTTCGGCGCCGTGCTGGAGCGCCGCAGGCCGGAGCAGGACTTCTTCTGCCCCTCCATTACCATCCTCAACGCGGAGACCGCGGAATAACGAACGGGCCCGCCGGAATCCTCCGGCGGGCCCGTCCCCTGAGATGAGCAGAGGGTCAGGAGCTGAAATTTGCCGTTTCCCCGGTTTTGACGGTTGCGTATTCCGGGCAAAACTGGTATACTGATATATCTATCGTATTTGTGTATTTAGGAGCCTGGCCATGAATAATAAAAAACTCTCCCGCCTTCTGGAGCCCAATTTAAAACTGTACTTTCTGTGCATGGTCCTGTTCTGCCTGCTGGCCCTGGCGGTGAATCCCCTGCTGGCCCTGGCGGAGGCCTGCGTCACCGCGGCGCTGTACGCCTACTTCTCTCAAGTCAACAAAAAGCGCCGCCAGGGGATTTTGCAGTACATCGACAGCGTCACCGGCAGCGTGGACACCGCCAGCAAGTCCACCCTCATCCACTCCCCCCTGCCCATCATGGTCTTCCGGCCGGACACCGGGGAGGTCATCTGGAGCAACGAGGACTTCCTCCAGCTGGCGGGGGTGCGGGAGCACCTCTTCGAGATGCGGGTGGAGGACGCCGTGCCGGACTGCCCCGTTCAATGGCTGCTGGAGGGCAAGCAGGAGTGCCCGGAGCGGGTGATGATGAACGGCCGCCGCTTCCAGGTGTACGGCAGTCTGGTGCGGGCCAGGAGCCGGACCGGCGAGCAGAATCTGGTGGCCACCACCTACTGGGTGGACGTCACCGAGTCCGACGCCCTGCGGGAGGCCTACACCGCCACCCGTCCCGTGCTGGCCCTTTTGATGGTGGACAACTACGAGGAGCTGATGAAGGCCTGCGCCGACACCCAGCGCAGCGGCATCCTGGCCCAGATCGACGAGAGATTGGACCAGTGGGCCGCCGGCACAGAGGGCATCCTCCTCAAGACCGAGCGGGACCGCTACCTCTTCCTGTTTGAGGAGCGGCACTACGACCACTTTGTGGAGGAGAAATTCTCCGTGCTGGACGCCATCCGGGACATCAAAGTGGCCGAGGGCGTCCACCCCACGCTGTCCATCGGCATCGGGAAGGACGCGGCCACGCTGTCGGAGCTCTTGAAAAACGCCAACCTCTCCCTGGAGATGGCCCTCAGCCGGGGCGGCGACCAGGCGGTGGTCCGGGGCAAGGTGGACTTCGCCTTCTACGGCGGCCGGGCCAAGGCCACCGAGAAGCGCACCAAGGTCAAGTCCCGGGTCATGGCCAACGCCCTCAGCGAGCTGATGGCCGACGCGGGCCAGATCTACGTCATGGGCCACAGCTACGCGGACATGGACGCCGTGGGCGCGGCGGTGGGCATCTGCTGCGCCGCCCGGAAGCGGGGCAAAAAAGCCCAGATCGTCATGGACCTGGAGCGCAACGCCTCCGAGGCCCTGCTGGAGCGGGTCCGGGCCATGCCGGAGTACGCGGATACCTTCGTCTCCGGCAGCGAGGCCTTTTTGAAGATGCAGCCGGGGGCCCTCCTGGTGGTGGTGGACACCAACCGCCCGGAGCTGGTGGACAGCCCCCAGGTGCTGGACGCCTGCAACCGCGTGGCGGTCATCGACCACCACCGCCGGGCCGCCACCTACATTGAAAACGCCGCCTTCAGCTTCCACGAGCCCTACGCCTCCTCCGCCTCGGAGCTGGTGACGGAGCTCTTGCAGTACCTCATCGAGCCCGCGGACCTCATGCGGGGGGAGGCGGAGGCGCTGCTGGCCGGCATCGTGCTGGACACCAAGCACTTCACCCTCCGCACCGGCGGCCGGACCTTTGAGGCGGCGGCCTTCCTCCGCCGGGCCGGGGCCGACACGGCGGACGTACAGCGGCTGTTCCAGAACGACCTGAACGACATGGTCTCCCGGTACGATATCGTCCGCCGGGCGGAGCTGTACCGGGGTGACATCGCCGTTTCCGTGGTGCCCCAGGAGGGGGTGGACCGGGTGGCGGCGGCCCAGGCGGCGGACGAGCTGCTGACCCTCAAGGGGGTGAAGGCCTCCTTCGTCCTCTACCGCAACGGGGACAACGTGCTCATGTCCGCCCGCTCCCTGGGGGAGGTCAACGTCCAGGTGATCCTGGAGGCCCTGGGCGGCGGCGGCAACTCCACCACCGCCGGCGGCTGCGTGGAGAACGGCGACCCCCTGGACGTGCGGAGCAGGCTGGTGGCGGCCATCGACGCCTATTTTGAGAAGTGAGGAGATGTGACGAATGAAGCGGTTTTGCGTTTTTTTGATCGTGACCGGCGGGACCCTCTGGTGGCTTTGTGATGTGGGACTGCTGTTGGAACACCCCGTTTTCTTCACGGTCTTCTTTGCGCTGGCCCTGTCACTGTCCCTGAGCGCCGTGCTGTATGTCTATGATTTATGCTGTACGGTGGAGAAACTGGAAAAACGGATTCAGGAGTTGGAGAGCCGGGAGGCCGGGGAATGAGAGCGGCGCGGCCTTTCCAAATACCGCCGCTGCCTGTTTTGAAAATCGAGAACGAGAGGGAGGAGCTGCCATGAAGATTTTTTTTGCCTCATTTTTCATCTGCCTGGTGCTCATCCTCGCGGTTTTGCTCCTCGGCGCGCTTTTCGGCGGATTCGGCCTTCTGCTGCTGACCACCC
This sequence comes from uncultured Oscillibacter sp., assembly GCA_947644365.1. Classification (GTDB taxonomy): domain Bacteria; phylum Bacillota; class Clostridia; order Oscillospirales; family Oscillospiraceae; genus Oscillibacter. The sequence continues at coordinate 12,883 of CANRYZ010000040.1, forward strand.
TGGCACTGGCGGCGCCTATCAGCATCCTGGTCAACGCCCTGGAGACCCAGCGGAGGAAGCAGGAGGCGCTGGAAAAGCGCATTCAGGAGCTGGAGAGCCGGGAGGCCGGGGAATGAGAGCGGCGCGGTCCTCCCAGATGCCGCCGCTGTTTGTACTGTCTGTTATAAAAAGCAGAAATGAGAAGGAGAAGCCGCTATGAAGAAGTTCCTGATGACATTTTTCATTTGCCTGGTGCTGGTCTTTGTGTTTATGTTCTTCGGCGGTTCCATGCTTCTGGACACCTCCCGCCATTTCGGCGCCTTTTTGGTGTTCGTCTCCCTGGTGCTGGCGGTGCTTGTCAGCATCCTGGAGGCCCTGTGGGAGAGGCTGGAGGCGCTGGAAAAGCGGATTCAGGAGCTGGAGGGCAAAGGGTCTGAACACGGCGAGCCGTGACATGAGGCGTTCTTTGGAAACGACAAAAGATTCAAGAGATAAGGAGAATAACCGATGAAAGTAATTTTACAGCAGGACGTGAAGGGCCAGGGCAAGAAGGGCCAGATGGTGGAGGTCT
>CANRYZ010000041.1 GCA_947644365.1 uncultured Oscillibacter sp.
AGGGCATCATATTTCTAAAGCAAAATCCGTTAGAATATGATACCCAGCAACGAGTGGGAATAAATTGATTTTCGGGAACCTCCCTATATATTGCGTATAAATCGTAAAAATACCACGGCGAAAACGCTAAATGTTGTGTTTCGCCGTGGCACTCTTTTTTTCGGACGTACCGAAAACGCACCGTTTGCCTCAACTGGTTCTTGACAAACAGGAAAAAATAAAGTAGAATTATTCCAGTTTATTTAGAATTATTTTAATTCTAAATTTAACTTTGGGGGGACGGTATATGACAACTTATGAGCGCGAAATATATCATATCATCACCAGCTCCGAGAAGCATCTGACTGTAGAAGAAATCTATTTGGAAACCAAGAATCAATATCCTAAAATTGTTCTGGCTACGGTATATAACAATGTGAACAGGCTGTGGAAGGCCGGGCTGATTCGCAAAGTATCCGTTGAAAATATGCCGGACAGATATGACCGCCTGACGAAGCACGACCATTTGGTTTGTCAAAGATGCGGCAAATTGGCGGACATTTCGTTTGAGGATTTGACTGATTCTCTCCGCAGACAATTAGGCGAGGACTTTCTCTCATACGATCTGAAAGTCTTTTACCTGTGTCCAGAGTGTCGGAAACGCGAGCCAGAGCGACTTTGAGAAAAACGCCATCTGAGCAGACGCCATCCCCCCTCCCCCGCTTAAAAATGCGACGCAAACGAATGAAAAAACAGGAGGAAATCATGATGAGCAAGTACACAGGTACGCAGACCGAAAAAAACCTGGAGGCCGCTTTTGCTGGAGAATCCCAGGCGAGGAACAAGTACACATACTTTGCCTCCAAAGCCAAAAAGGAGGGTTTTGAGCAGATCGCGGCCCTGTTCCTGAAGACTGCGGACAATGAAAAGGAACATGCCAAGCTGTGGTTCAAGGAACTGGAGGGCATTGGCTCTACCGCTGAGAACCTGGGTGCCGCCGCTGACGGTGAGAACTACGAGTGGACAGACATGTACGATGGCTTTGCCAAGACGGCCGAAGCGGAAGGGTTCCCGGAGCTGGCGGCGAAATTCCGTATGGTCGCGGCCATTGAGAAGCAGCACGAGGAGCGTTACCGGGCGCTACTGAAAAACGTGGAAACGGCAGAGGTTTTTGCTAAGAGCGAGGTCAAGGTGTGGGAGTGCCGCAACTGCGGTCACATTGTAGTGGGTACAAAGGCCCCGGAGGTTTGCCCTGTCTGCGCCCATCCCCAGGCATATTTTGAGGTTCACGCAGAAAATTATTAAAATATAGAAGGAGATTATTTTATGAGAAGCATTACAACTTTGGATTTGCAGTACGCCCACCGCTTTTATGGCTTCAAGGGTGAGGCCCAGTACCTGCACGGCCACACCGGTGTCCTGACCATTGAGGTTGAGGATTCCGTGGAACCCGGGGTGAACATGGTCTTCCCCTGCAACGAGATTCAGAAGACCGCATGGGAGATTTTGAAGAACTTTGACCATGCCCTGATTCTGCGCCAGGACGATCCCCTGCTGCCTGCCATTCTCAAGGTGTACGAGGAGCAGGGCATCAAGGATGGAGCGCCCCAGAATAAGATGAAGGGCCCCGCCTTCCAGACGGAGCTGGCTACCGCATATCCCGACTGCCGCCTTGTGGTCACGAAGGAGACCATGACAGTAGAGGGCATGATTAAGATTGTCTATGATTTGCTGAAAGACAAACTCAATATTGCCAAACTGACCTTTACCAGTGGGGTAAACGCCGCCAGCCAGGAGTATGAACCCAAGAATCAAATTGACCGCTGCCCCCTGTGCGGCATCGCGCTGAACGAAAACGGCGTCTGCCCCAAGTGCGGTTATAAGAAGTAAAAATTTCCTATATGCAGCCAGGCGTTTCTATAATGTGAATGGGATAGAAATAATCTACTCACATTATCACCCCTGATAACAATTTGATAACAGCCCATCATATAGGCCGGATCATATGGATATATCAAATAATCAAAAGAACAGGGCATCATATTCCCAAAGCAAAATCCGTTAGCATACGATACCCGGCAGCCAGTGGGAATCACTACCCCCAGCGAAACCGCGCGGACTGATATTCGTCAGTCCGCGCGTTCTCTTCCTCCCGCCGCAGGCCCTGCCCCCATCTCCGCAGAGAAATCTCCTCTCATCCCCACGCTCCGCTTGCTTTTCCCGCCGAAACCATGTAAACTGAAGAAAACTTCCATGCAGACAAAGGAGCGTTCCGCTATGACTTATCCCCTCTGCGCCCTGCTGGGGGCGGCCCTGCTGGGGCTGGACCAGTGGGTAAAGTGGTGGACGGCGTCCCGCTTTGCCGCCCCCGTTCCGCCCCATATCTACTGGACCCCGGACCCCGCCGGGGACTTCCTGCCGGGCCTTGTGGAGCTGACCCGGGTCCACAACTACGGCGCGGCCTGGTCCAGCTTCTCCGGGCAGCGGTGGCTGCTGGTGGGGCTGACCTCTCTGATCCTGCTGGCGGTGCTGTTCCTCCTGGTCCGGCGGATTGTCCGGCACCCTCTGGGGGTGCTGGCGGGCTCCCTCATCCTCTCCGGGGGACTGGGCAATATCATCGACCGGGTGCGGCTGGGCTATGTGGTGGACATGTTCCACCTCCAGTTCTGGCCCTCCTACCCCGTGTTCAACGTGGCGGACATCTGCGTGGTCTGCGGCGCCGTACTGGCGGCGGTGTACTACTTGTGGTTTTACGACAAGCACGACAAAAAAGGAGGCCCCCATGGAGACGCTGACGCTGCGGCCCGGTGAGGACCAGGCGGGCCGCCGGGCAGACGTATGGCTCTCGGAGGCCGTGGAGGGTCTGACCCGCTCCGCCGCCGCCCGCCTCCTGGAGGAGGGCCGGGTGACCTGCGGCGGGAGGCCCCTGTCCAAGAGCAGCCGGCTCACCGGCGGCGAGACGGTGGACGTGGCTCTGCCGGAGCCGGAGCTGGCGGATCTCCTCCCCCAGGACATCCCTCTGGACGTGGTCTACGAGGACGGCGACGTGATCGTTGTCAATAAGCCCAAGGGGCTGGTGGTGCACCCCGCCCCGGGCCACCCCGACGGCACGCTGGTAAACGCCCTGCTGTTCCACTGCGGAGCCTCTCTCTCCGGCGTGGGCGGGGCCCTGCGGCCCGGCATCGTCCACCGCATCGACCGGGATACCTCCGGCCTCATCATCGCCGCCAAAAACGACCTGGCCCACCAGGGGCTGGCCGCCCAGCTCCAGGACCACACCCTGGCCCGGACCTATGAGTGCGTCGTCACCGGGAATCTCCGGCAGGACAGCGGCACCGTGGACGCCCCCATCGGCCGCCACCCCACCGACCGCAAGCGCATGGCGGTGGTGGCCGGCGGCCGTCCCGCCGTCACCCACTGGCGGGCGCTGGAGCGGTTTCCCGGCTTTACCCACGTCCGCTGCGATCTGGAGACGGGCCGCACCCACCAGATCCGGGTCCACATGGCCCACATAGGCCATCCCATTCTGGGGGACACGGTCTACGGGGCAAAAAAGCCCGTCCCGGGCCTCCAGGGTCAGTGCCTTCACGCCGTGGGACTGCGCTTCCTCCACCCCCGCACCGGGGAGCCGGTGGCGCTCTCCTGCCCCCTGCCCCCGGAGTTTCAGGAGCAGCTGCGAAAGCTCTCCGCCCGGCGCTGAATCTCCGTTCCGCTGCATTTGTTGTTAATATGCACAATAAGCAATCGATTACTTTAGTCGTTTCGTACAAAACTCTCGTTGACACCCCCGCCCTCTCCTGCTAGAATATGGTCAATCTCCAAGGGGAGACCGGGCCGGGCCCGGGAGCAGGAGACGGCCAAAGCCCGCCGTCCTCCCGGCAAGGTCCAACCGCGCGGATTCAAAAAGGAGGAACATCCCATGGTTAAGAAGCTTGATATAAAAGACCGTGACCAGGTGGAGAAGATCAACGAGCTGGCCACCCAAACGCCCTACGAGGTCTGGCTGAGCACCGACACGCTGATGCTGGACGCCCGTTCCCTGCTGGGCCTGTACGCCCTGATCGGCAAGCGGGTCAACGTGGTGACGGAGGACAGCGTCGACCCCAGAAGCCTGGACCGGCTGGTGGAGAAAATGGCCTGATCCGCCGCCCATGAAAACATTCCCGGCGTTCCGCGCTGCCACGCGGAGCGCCGGGGGCTTTTTCTTTCCGCCCTCCCGCGGGCGCGCCGCAAAAAACCGCAAAAATTTACGAAATTCCGTAAATTTTTGCGTGACGCACTTTCCATCCGGTTTTTACCGTGGTATACTGGTCCTATATGCGGGCCGCCCACAGACCTGCCTGCGGATCAGGAGAGATTGCCATGAGCCAGACCAACCCGGCCTCCCGCCGCCTTCCCAAAATCGGGATGCGCAATATCAAGACGGCTCTGGCAGCCGCCCTCTGCGCGCTGATCTACTATTTCTGGGGGCGCAGCCCCGCCTTCGCCTGCATCGGCGCCATTTTCGGCATGGGCAGCGACCTGGAGAACTCCAAGCTCCACGGCGGAAACCGGCTGTTTGGCACTGTCATCGGCGGTCTCCTGGGCATGGGGCTCTTTCGGGTCTATCTGATCTTTTGCCCCGAGGGCGGCCATACCCTGCTGCTGGTGCCGCTGGTGTTTATCGGCACCGTGGCCCTGATCCTCCTGTGCCAGATCTTCTGGGTGGGGGGCGTCCAGCCCGGCGGCGTGGTGCTGTGCATCATCCTCTTCAACATCTCGGAGGAGAACTATATCAGCTACGCCCTGAACCGCATCTTTGACACCGGCATCGGCGTCGTCGTGGCCCTGGTGGTCAACAGCGTGTTTCCCGGGGGCTTTACCTTCCGGTTCATGGAGCGGTTTTACCGGCTCTTCCGCACACCGGCGGAGGCGCCTGCAAATACAGAGGAGAAAACGGAGGAAGAACGCGATGGAATACCGGATTGAGGGAAAGCCCCTGCCCGTGGTGGTCTGCCAGCTGAGCGCCGGAGAGACCATGATTACCGAGCGGGGCAGCATGAGCTGGATGAGCCCCAACATGAAGATGGAGACCACCTCCAATGGCGGGCTGGGCAAGGCCCTGGGCCGCATGTTCGCCGGGGAGGCCCTGTTTCAGAACCGCTACACCGCCCAGGGCGGGCCGGGGATGATCGCCTTTGCCTCCAGCTTCCCCGGAGATGTGCGGGCCTTTGAGATCGGGCCGGGCCGGGAGCTGGTGGTGCAGAAGAGCGGCTTCTTGGCCAGCGAGGAGACGGTGGAGCTGTCGGTGTTCTTCCAGAAGAAGGTGGGCGCCGGCCTCTTCGGCGGCGAGGGCTTCATCATGCAGAAGCTCTCCGGCCGGGGTATCGTCTTTACGGAGTTTGACGGCTTTGTGATGGAGTACGATCTGGCGGCGGGGCAGTCCATCATAGTGGACACCGGCTATCTGGCGGCCATGGACGCCACCTGCTCCATCGACATCCAGTCGGTGCCCGGCGTGAAAAACATGGTCTTCGGCGGCGAGGGACTCTTCAACACCGTCGTCACCGGCCCGGGCCGGGTCTATCTCCAGACCATGCCCATCAGCAGCGTGGCCGGGGCCATCCGGCCCTTCGTGGCCACAGGGGGCTGAGGAAATGCCGGCCGGCAGGGAAAACCCCCGGAAAAATCCTTAACGGATTCCGGGGTCTCCCGGCGCGGTCCAGGGAAATCGATCCAGCAACGTATACCGGCCCCGGCCTCAATGGCCGGGGCCGGCGTTCGCTCAGGCCGCCCGGGACTGCTCAAAGCGGGCCTCCGCCTTGTTCCAGTCCAGGAAGGAGAACCAGTAGTCCAGGTACTTCTCCTTGTTGAACTGGTCATCCAGGAAATAGGCGTGCTCCCAGAGATCCGCCACAAAGATGGGCTGGACCGCCCGGAGGTCCACGGTCTCGTTGTTGTCCGTAATCACAATGTGGGGCCCGCCGCTGCGCTCCGCCGCCAGCCACACCCAGCCGGCCCCGGGCAGGCTGTCGGCGGCCTCCAGCAGCAGCCGCTTGAAGGCGCTCATGGAGCCGTAGACCCCGATCAAAACGCCGGTCAGCTTGTTCAGCGGCGGCGTGTCCATGACGGACTGGATGCCGTCAAAGTAGAGCTCGTGGTTGTACACGGCCCCGGCGGCTCCCCGCAGCCGGGCCAGATGGGCGGCGGGCATGTCGATGTCCTGGGTGAGCAGCTCCTCCAGGGTCAGGTTGGTCAGACGGTGCTTGGAGACCAGATGGTTCAGCTCCCGGACCTTCTGGGCGTAATACTGGCCGTGGTGCAGGTACAGGGTATCCGGATCGCAGTAGGGGCTCAGGGAGCTGAGCCCGAAGGCGAGGGTCATGGTTTGAAACGGGTATCGCTGGCTCATATCAATTCCTCCTGGGCGGGATAGGTCGTAATGGTTTTCCTAATCCATTATATGTTTTCATCCTTTTTGGTGCGGCGGCATGTCCCCGCTCAGCAGTCTCCCGCCGCCGCTCCTCCGGACCCTGTTCGAATTTCCAGGCCAGGCAGCAAGAGAGGGATGCCGCTTTCGCGGCATCCCTCTCTGTCATTACAGCGGAATGTCCGTATGGGGCGCTCAGGCCTCGTCCTTAATGGCGGCCTGGGCGGCGGCCAGACGGGCGATGGGCACACGGAAGGGAGAGCAGGACACATAGTCCAGGCCGGTGCGGTGGCAGAACTCCACGCTGGAGGGGTCGCCGCCGTGCTCGCCGCAGATGCCCAGGTGCAGATCCGGATTGGCCTCGCGGCCCAGCTTGGCGGCCATGGCCACCAGGCGGCCCACGCCGGTCTGGTCCAGCTTGGCGAAGGGATCGCTCTCGTAGATCTTCCGGTCGTAGTAGGCGTCCAGGAACTTGCCGGCGTCGTCACGGCTGAAGCCGAAGGTCATCTGGGTCAGGTCGTTGGTGCCGAAGGAGAAGAAGTCGGCCTCCTTGGCGATCTCGTCGGCGGTGAGGGCCGCACGGGGGATCTCGATCATAGTACCCACCTTGTATTTCATGGAGGAGCCGGCGGCGGCGATGATGGCGTCGGCAGTCTCCACCACGACGCTCTTGACATATTTCAGCTCCTTGACCTCGCCCACCAGGGGGATCATGATCTCAGGCACCATGGTCCAGTCGGGGTGCTTGGCCTGGACGTTCAGAGCGGCCTTGATGACGGCCCGGGTCTGCATGGCGGCGATCTCGGGATAGGTGACGGCCAGACGGCAGCCGCGGTGGCCCATCATGGGGTTGAACTCGTGGAGCCCGGCGATGATGGCCTTGATGTCCGCCACGGTCTTGCCCAGGTCCTTGGCCAGCAGCTCAATGTCGGCCTCCTCGGTGGGCACGAACTCGTGCAGGGGGGGATCCAGGAAGCGGATGGTAACGGGGCAGCCCTCCATGGCCTCGTAGATGCCCTCGAAGTCGCCCTGCTGCATGGGCTCCAGCTTGGCCAGGGCCTTCTCACGCTGCTCGGCGGTGTCGGAGCAGATCATCTCCCGGATGGCGGGGATGCGGTCCTCGTTGAAGAACATGTGCTCGGTGCGGCACAGGCCGATGCCCTGGGCGCCCAACTTCCGGGCCTGGGCGGCGTCGTGGGGGGTGTCGGCGTTGGTGCGGACCTGGAGGCGGCGGTACTTGTCCGCCCAGCCCATGATGCGGCCGAATTCGCCGCCGATGGTGGCGTCCACGGTGGGCACGGCGCCGTCGTAGATATTGCCGGTGGAGCCGTCCAGGCTCAGCCAGTCGCCCTCGCAGTAGGTCTTGCCGGCCAGCTCAAACTTCTTGTTCTCCTCGTCCATCTTGATGTCGCCGCAGCCGGAGACGCAGCACTTGCCCATGCCGCGGGCCACAACGGCGGCGTGGGAGGTCATGCCGCCGCGGACGGTGAGGATGCCCTGGGCGGCCTTCATGCCCTCGATGTCCTCGGGGGAGGTCTCCAGGCGGACCAGGATGACCTTCTCGCCCCGGGCGGCCCAGACCTTGGCGTCCTCGGCGGAGAAGACGGCCTTGCCGCTGGCGGCGCCGGGGGAGGCGCCCAGGGCCTTGCCCATGACCTTGCTCTGCTTCAGGGCCACAGCGTCAAACTGGGGGTGGAGCAGGGTGTCCAGGGTGCGGGGCTCCACCATGGCCACGGCCTTCTTCTCGTCGATCATGCCCTCGTCCACCAGGTCGCAGGCGATCTTCAGAGCGGCGGCGGGGGTGCGCTTGCCGTTGCGGGTCTGGAGCATGTAGAGCTTGCCGGCCTCCACGGTGAACTCCATGTCCTGCATATCCCGGTAGTGGTCCTCCAGGATCTTGCAGACGTTCTCAAACTGGGAAAAGGCCTCGGGGAACTTCTCGGCCATCTGGCTGATGGGCATGGGGGTCCGCACGCCGGCCACCACGTCCTCGCCCTGGGCGTTGGTCAAAAACTCGCCGAAGAGCTTCTTCTCGCCGGTGGCGGGGTTGCGGGTAAAGGCCACGCCGGTGCCGCAGTCGTCGCCCATGTTGCCGAAGGCCATGGACTGCACGTTGACGGCGGTGCCCCAGGAGTAGGGGATGTCGTTGTCCCGGCGGTACACGTTGGCCCGGGGGTTGTCCCAGGAGCGGAACACGGCCTTGACGGCGCCCATCAGCTGCTCCTTGGGATCGGTGGGGAAGTCCTGGCCGATCTTGGACTTGTACTCGGCCTTGAACTGGCCCGCCAGCTCCTTGAGGTCCTCGGCGGTGAGCTCCACGTCCTGGGTGACGCCCCGGGCCTCCTTCATCTTGTCGATGAGCTGCTCAAAGTACTTCTTGCCGACTTCCATGACCACGTCGGAATACATCTGGATAAAGCGGCGGTAGCAGTCCCAGGCCCAGCGGGCGTTGCCGGACTTCTTGGCCAGCACGTCCACCACGGTCTCGTTGAGGCCCAGATTCAGGATGGTATCCATCATACCGGGCATGGAGGCCCGGGCGCCGGAGCGGACGGAGACCAGCAGGGGGTTCTCCAGGTCGCCGAACTTCTTGCCGGTGATTTCCTCCATCTTGGTGATATACTCCATGATTTCGGCCATAATGGAGTCGTTGATTTTCTGGCCGTCCTCGTAATACTGGGTGCAGGCCTCGGTGGTGATGGTGAAGCCCTGGGGCACGGGCAGGCCGATGTTGGTCATCTCGGCCAGGTTGGCGCCCTTGCCGCCCAGGAGCTCCCGCATGTTGGCGTTGCCCTCGGTGAACAGGTAGCAGTACTTTTTGCTCATCTTCATTCCTCCGTTTTTTTATCTCCGCCCCGCCGGGCAGATCATGTCTTGTGTCCGTACACGGGTCTGTGCCGCATCGGTCAGATCAGTTAGCTATAATATTATAATAGGACATTTTCTGGAAAACAATTCATAAATTTCATAAGAAATTCACCAGAAACCGGAATAATCCCATTCGTTTCTGTAGATTTTGCACAAAATGGCTGAAAACCGTCTCAAAAATGGACATTTTTTGCGGCTTCTCCCTCCGGAATGTTTCAGGCACACGTTTGCGTTCCGCCGGATATCTTCCCCTCCCCGCCGCCCGCCCACGCGGCCGGCCGGCGGCCCTCCGGCGCGGCGGGGCTTGCAATGCTCCCCCCGGCGGGGTATAATTGAGGGCGGAAGTCCGCCGGCCCCCTTCGTCAAAGCCGCCGGCGGCCCCACACCCGCCCAAGAGAGGAGCTGCCGCCATGGCCCCCTTTTCACCCGCCGACCCCGCCGCCGTCCGCATCCGGGAGGCCGCCGGCCGGGGCGCGCTGTCCCACGCGCTGCTGTTCACCGGCAGCGGCGATCTCGCCGGCGCCGCCCAGTACGCCGCCGCCGCCCTGGAGTGCCAGGGGGAGGGAGCGCCGCCCTGCGGCGTCTGCCCCGCCTGCCGGAAGGTCCTGGCGGGCATCCACCCGGACGTTTCCACCGTCCGGGACGAGGCCCACAAAAACATCGCCGTGGAGGTGGTGCGGGCCGTCCGGGCGGACGCCTACATCCGCCCCAACGAGGGGCGGCGGAAGGTCTACATCTTCCCGGACTGCGGCCTTTTGACGGAACAGGATCAGAACGTGCTCCTGAAAATCGTGGAGGAGGGCCCGCCCTACGCCGCCTTCCTCTTCTGCGCGGAGAACGCCGCCGCGGTGCTCCAGACCCTGCGCTCCCGCTGTGTGGAGATCCGCCCCGGGTCCGCCGCGCGCGAAGCCGCCGGCCCCCTCTCGGAAGCGGCGGAGCGGCTGTGCCGCTGCATGGGCTCCAAAAAGCGGGGGGCCGCCGCGGAGCTGGCGGCGCGGCTGGAGCGGAAACGGATGAACCGGGAGGACCTGGCCGCCCTGCTGGAGGAGTGCCGGGAGGCCTTTTCGGCGGCGCTGCTGCTGCTCTATGGGCAGCAGCCCCAGAAAGATCTCCGGGAAATCTCGTCTTTTTTCGCGAAAAACTTGACAAAATCCCAAATCGTGCGCACAATAGAGGTGTTGCAGAAGTACCGCGGGGAATGCGTCTATAACATCGGCCCCGGCCATGTGCTGGGCGCTCTGGCGGTGGAATTGGAGGACATCTTTTGACAGAGGTAATCAGCGTCCGCTTTCGGGGCGGCTGCAAAAACTATTATTTCGACCCCAGAGGGGCCGTGGTGAAGATGGGGGACCAGGTGATCGTGGAGACCGCCCAGGGCCCGGAATTCGCCACCTGCACGGAGGGCAACCACGAGGTGGAGGACGCCGCCATCGTCCGCCCCCTGTGCGCCATGCTGCGCATGGCCACGGAGAGCGACTGCCGCACCGTGGAGTACAACAAAAAAAAGGAGCGGGAGGCCTTCGACATCTGCGAGCGGAAGATCGCCGCCCACGGCCTGGAGATGAAGCTGGTGAACGTCTCCGCCAGCTTTGACGGAAACAAGATCATTTTCTACTTCACCGCCGACGGCCGGGTGGATTTCCGGGAGCTGGTGCGGGACCTGGCCTCCGTGTTCCGGGCCCGCATCGAGCTCCGGCAGATCGGCGTTCGGGACGAGGCCAAGATGATCGGCGGCCTGGGAATCTGCGGGCGGCCCTTCTGCTGCTCCCAGTTTCTGGACGGCTTTCTGCCCGTGTCCATCAAAATGGCCAAGACCCAGAATCTCAGCCTGAACCCCACCAAGATCTCCGGCACCTGCGGGCGGCTGATGTGCTGCCTGAAATACGAGCAGAACGCCTACGAGGACGCCGCCAGGCGGATGCCCAAGGCGGAGAGCTTTGTCCAGACCCCCGACGGCCCCGGCAACGTGAAGAGCGTGGACCTGCTGCGGGAGACCATGAAGGTCCTGCTGGACTCCGCCGGCCCCAACGAGCCCCTGAGGACCTACCGCAGCTGCGAGATCAAGGTGCTGCGCAACGGCAAGGGCAGCCGGGAGGGCATTGAGATCCCGGAGCGGCCCGCCCGGTACGTGGAGGAGCGGGAGGAGGAGAGCTTCGATATGCCCATCCTCTCCACGCCCTTTTACATGGACCACCCCCTGGAGGACGCCCCCGTTCGGGAGAAGTTCGGCCAGGAGGGCGGCGAGAGCCGCTCCCGCCGCCGTCACCGAGGCGGACGGCGGAGCCACGGCGGAAAGCCCGCCGGCGGCGGCCAGTCCCGCCCGGCGGAGGAGCGGCAGGCCGACAAGAGACCCGCCGCCGCAAAGCAGCCCCGCCCCTCTCAGCCCCAGCAGGCCAAGCCCGCCGGCGAGGGCGGGGGAGAGGCCAACCGCCGCAAGCCCTACTACCGGGGCGGACGCCGCCGGGGCAAGGGCGGCGGCGGCACCCCGCCCAAGGCGGAGTAAGCCCTCAAAATCCACATACCGGCGACGTATCCCGCCGTCCGCTGAGCGGGCGGCGGGTTTCCGTTTTCAAAGAGAGAAAGGAGCGCTTTTCCATGGGAAAATTCACCGGCGTACTGCTGGCCAGCGATTTTGACAACACTCTGATCTACACGGAGGAGGCCCTTCGCAGCGGCGCGCCGGTTCCGCCCCTGCCGGAGCGGAACCGGGAGGCCCTGACGTACTTCATGGCCCAAGGGGGACGCTTCGCCGTGTCCACCGGCCGGGCCCTGGCGGCCTTCCTGAAATACGCGGACCTGGTGCCCATGAACGCCCCCGGCGTGGTGTGCAACGGCGCGGCGCTGTACGACTTCGAGACCGGGGAGTACCTGGAGACCGCCCTGCTGGACCAGACGGCCCTGGAGCGGGGCCAGGAGGTGCTGGACCGCTTTCCGGAGGCGGCGGTGGAGGCCTACCACATCGGCAACGTCATCCACGCCGTTCACCCCAACCAGTACACCCGCCGGCACGAGCACCTGACGAAGGTGGCGGTGACGGAGGCCCCCAGCCTCCCGGAGGTTCCCCTGCCCCTGGGGAAGCTTCTCTTTGAGGCGGAGCACGGAACGCTGGAGGAGATCGTCTCCTTCCTGCAGAAACGGGACTGGGCCCGGGACTACGAGCTGATTTTCTCCGGCCAGACGCTGCTGGAGATGACCGTCAAGGGGGCCAACAAGGGCGGCATGGTCCGGCGGCTCGCCGGGCGGCTGGGGATTGCCATGGAGCATGTCTACTGCGTGGGGGACGAGGCCAACGACATCTCCATGCTCACCGCCGCGCGGGAGGGGTATGCTCCCGCCAACTGCGTGCCCGCCGTGCGGGAGTGCGGGGCGACCATTGTCTGTGACGCCCGCAGCGGGGCGCTGGGGGATGTGGTCGAGATTCTGGACCAGCGGTACTGAGTGTGATTGCGCCATGGGCGGGGGACGGGGGTTGTCCCGCCACGGGCGGGGGACGGGGGTATCGCGCCTCGGGCGCGGGACGACGCACGGGCTTTGCCCGTGCTGGGAATGCACCCCCCATTCTCTTTTCTCTGTCTTGCCAGAGAAAAGAGAATGCGCCGTGCACGGTGGAAGAGAAAAGAGAGGCGCTTTTGGCACTTGCGGAAGTCTCACGCTTCGATTGAAGGGCGCTCAGGAAATTTGATGGGTAGACGCATAGTCGTTCTTCTCTTCCCGCGCTTCGCGCCTAGTCGGCTCCGTGCGGGGAAGAGAGTACGTCTACCGGCGGTAGGAGGGCAGACTTGCCCAAACGTGCCAGGCCAGGCGCAAAGCGCGGGAAGAGAAGCTAGGGACGATGCGTCAAAGATGCAAAACACCCTCGGGGGCATTCGCAGATGCGGGTGAGCGCCCCCGCAAGGTACGCTGTCAGACGCAGCCGGCAGAAGACCGGCAATTCA
>CANRYZ010000042.1 GCA_947644365.1 uncultured Oscillibacter sp.
GCCGGAGTTCACCAGGCCCACCAGCATCACCGTCATGGCGGAGGAGGACTGGATGGCGATGGTGATGCCCGCCCCCAGCAGCAGGCTCTTGAAGGGGTTGGAGGTCATGCGCTTGAGCAGCCGCTCCAGCTTGCCGCCGGCCATCTTTTCCAGGCTCTTGGACATGGTGTTCATGCCGTAGAGAAAGAAGGCCAGTCCTCCGCAGAGGGTGAAAAGTGAAAAAATATCCATGCCGATACTCCTTTGATCCATTCCCGGAGGGCGGAGAGAATCCGGGTCGCTGTCCAGTTTATGACGCTTTATCATTATATATGTTGGAAATGGGAAAGGAAAGGGTTCCCGGCGGGAAATGCAAAATTTGCGTAAAACTTTGTGCAATATGTCAAATGTGAAAATAAAAAATAGATAAAATGCATAAAACTAAAAATGATTGGGGAGCACTTTGCCGGAAGGAGGTCCTCGGCGGCGTCACGGCCGTTCCTCCGTCCAGAAGGCGCGAATATCCCCGGCGGCGCGGCGGCCGGCGAAGTAGCCCTGCTGCCACAGGGCCCGCAGGGTGTCCAGATTTTTTTCCGTCCGGGAGCAGCCCAGGGTGTCCTCCGGGGCGACGACCTTCACCCGGCCGGCCCGCTCCAGGGCGAAGAGGTCCTCCCGGCAGCGGTTGTACCGCTCCGGCCGGGTGCGCATGGTCTCCAGGAAGCGGGGGTACTGCCGGAAGGTCCGCTCCAGCACCCGCAGGCTCTTGTCGGTCCCCTTCCGGAAATCCCGCTCCCGGGTCAGGATTACCACCACCCGGTCGCAGCCCGCCTCAAAGGCCCGCCGCCAGGGGATGGCGTCGGCGCAGCCGCCGTCCAGGCAGGGCATTCCCTCCAGATGATAGACGGGGAACATCAGCGGAATGGCGCAGGTGGCCTGGAGCAACAGATTATGCGCGTCCCGCCGGGGGACCGGCAGGTACTCGGCCAGGCCGGTGTCCAGGTTGGTGACGACGGCCTCCACAGTGCCGGGGTAGGCCTCGAAGGCCTCGTAGTCAAAGGGGATCAGCTGGTTTGGAATTGTGGCGTAGGCGAACTCCAGGCCGAAGTAGGAGCGGTTTTTGGGATCGGCCCAATTCCGCCAGCCCATGTAGCGGGGGTCCCGCACATAGGAGGTGATGAGGCGGAGGTTCCGCCGGCTCTGGCGGGAGAGATAGCTGACGCCGTAGGCGATGCCGGCGGAGACGCCCACGGTATAGTCCGGCATGGGGAGGCCCATGTCTAAAAATGCGTCGCAGACGCCGGCGGAGAAGATCGTGCGGAGGGCGCCGCCCTCCAGGACCAGTGCGGTTTTCATAAGACGTCTCCTTGATAGCGCCCCCTGCGTGAAAGACAGGGGAAATGGTATTTTTTCGGAACGCATTCCGCTCCGCGGCGTTAGCCGCGGGCAGGCTCCTGGCCGCTCCGGCCTGGAGCCGTTTGATTTATTGTACCAAAATTTTCCCGCAAAATCAACGAGACAGAATCCCCGTCCCTGTTTAAGGTCTGCGCTGCGGGTTGAAGCGCCGGAACCTCCACGCAAATGAGTTGTCGGGAAGCCCCCGCCGTGCTATAATCAAAGCGGCAAAGGTGAATTTGGGGAGAAGTTTAATTGTATGATAGGCTTAAAAAGAGGTACTGTAAAACTAATCGCTCATCAAAATGAATGGGACAAGGAAGCAAAACGGACGATTGAAGAATTAGAACATTTTTTAGGTAATACTGCGATTGATATTCAGCACATTGGAAGTACAGCTATTTCTTCAATTCATGCAAAACCCATTATTGATATTGCGATAGGCGTATATGATTTGATTACCATTATGCCATATATTGATGTGCTGGAGAGAAATGGATTTATTTTTCGAGGGGAAGATGTTTCCAAACAAGTTTTATTTGTAAAAGGTGATTTTGAAAAAGATATTAGGACACACCATATTCATGTGGTGAAATGGAATGATAATGAATGGAATAATTATATCAACTTTCGTGATTACCTAAATGCTTTTCCTGAAAAAGCTATGATATATGATGCGTTCAAACGAAAACTAGCGATTCAGTTTTCAGAGGAACGCAGACAATATACAGAGGGAAAGCAGCAGCTAATAGATGAGTTTCTTGAAGAAGCACGGCTATGGAGGGCTAAACGATAGCGGTGCAGATTCTCTCTTGTTGGATGGCCGCAATGCAAAGGCGACCGCCCGCTTTCGGCATGTTGACGAATCCTTTTGAAAAACAGCGGTCGGCAGCGCAAATCCAGGGACGCATTCCCCGCTGGAAATTTGCCAAAAAATTGTTAAACTTCGGACATTTCCTTGAAAGAGACATTCTCCGCATGGTAATATAAAACAAATACGCATTTCGCAATGAGGGGAGGCGGCACGGTTGCGGGGCACTCTGCGGGCGCGCTGGCGTGAAAAAGTGGGAAATACCCGTACGATTCTGGGCGAAAAGGTCCGGGAGGCCCTGGCCTCCGTGCTGCCCATCACCGCCATTGTGCTGGTGCTGTGCTTTACCATCTCCCCGGTGCCCACGGACGCCCTGCTGGCATTTTTAATGGGCGCCGTGCTGCTGATCGTGGGCATGGGCCTCTTCACCCTGGGAGCGGAGATGGCCATGACCCCCATTGGCGAGCGGGTGGGCGCCCATATGACCCGGTCCCGGAAGCTCTGGGTGGTGGTGGCCGTCAGCTTTCTCATCGGCGTGGTGGTCACGATTTCGGAGCCGGACCTCCAGGTGCTGGCGGAACAGGTGCCCAGCGTGCCCGGGGCCGTGCTGATGGGCGCGGTGGCCGTGGGCGTGGGGGCCTTTTTGGTGGTGGCCCTGCTGCGCATCCTGTTCCGGATTCCCCTCAACGGGCTTCTGATCGCCTCGTATCTGGTGATCTTCATCCTGGCCTGCTTTGTGCCGGGGGATTTCCTGGCCATCGCCTTTGACTCCGGCGGCGTTACCACCGGGCCCATGACGGTGCCCTTTATCATGGCCCTGGGCGTGGGCGTGTCCTCCATCCGCAGCGACGAGAACGCCGCCCAGGACAGCTTTGGCCTGGTGGCGCTGTGCTCCGTGGGGCCGGTGCTGGCGGTGCTGATCCTGTCCCTGGTGTACCCGGCCTCCGGGGCCTATGTCCCGGCGGAGGCGGCCTCGGCGGCGGACAGCCGGGCGCTGTGGGGCCTCTTTCTGCGGGCCTTCCCGGAGTATGTGGTGGAGGTGGTGGTGTGCCTGGCCCCCATCGCGGTGTTCTTTGCCGTCTTTCAGATCGCCTCTTTGCGGATGAGCCGAAAAAAGGTGTTGAAAATTGTGGTGGGCCTCCTGTATACTGGTCTTGGGCTGGCGGTCTTTCTCACCGGCGTCAACGTGGGCTTCCTGCCGGCGGGTACATACCTGGGCCAGCAGATCGCGAAGCTGAGCTGGAACTGGATTCTGGTGCCCATCGGAATGCTGATGGGCTGGTACATCGTCCAGGCGGAGCCCGCGGTCCACGTGCTGAACCACCAGGTGGAGGAGATCACCTCCGGGGCCATCCCCGGCAAGGCCATGAGCACCAGCCTGTCCGTGGGCGTGGCGGTGTCCATCGGTCTGTCCATGTTTCGCATTTTAACCGGAATTTCCATTTTTTATTTCCTGGTGCCGGGGTATCTGGGGGCCATCGCCCTGTCCTTCTTCGTGCCCAGAATTTTCACGGCCATCGCCTTTGACTCCGGCGGCGTGGCCTCCGGCCCCATGACGGCCACGTTCCTGCTGCCCTTTGCCATGGGGGCCTGCCAGGCTCTGGGGGGCAATGTGGTGACCGACGCCTTCGGCGTGGTGGCCATGGTGGCCATGACGCCGCTGCTGACCATTCAGCTCCTGGGCCTTGCCTACCAGTGGAAGCTGCGCCGTGCCGCCGGGCCGGCGGAGGCCGCGCCGGAGGAGGAGATCATCGAGCTGTGAGGCCGGAAAACAGCTGCCGCAGAGAGGAGAGACTGCCATGGGCGGAGCCAATCTCATGATTACCATCACGGACCGCAGCCGGGGCGGGGAGTTTGCCGCCTGGTTCCAGAGCCAGGGCGTTCCCCTGGTGCTGACGGTCCTGGGCCGGGGCACGGCCACCACGGAGATCCTGGACTGCCTGGGCCTGGAGGCCACGGAGAAGGCGGTGCTGCTGTGCGTGACGCCCCACTCCCCCCGCCTGGTGCGCCGGGCGGCCAGGGAGCTGTGGCTGGACGTTCCCGGCCGGGGCATCCTGATGACGGTGCCCGTATCCACCATCGGCGGCGCGGCCGCCAGAGACTATCTCTTGCAGCAGGAGGCGGAGGAGCGTATGGAGAGGGAGCAGACCCACGAGCTGATCGTCGTAATCACGAACCAGGGCTGTACGGACAAGGTCATGGACGCCGCCCGGGCCGCCGGGGCCACAGGAGGCACCTCCATTCACGCCAAGGGCACCGGGGCGGAGCTGGCCCGGCGGTTTCTGGGCGTGTCCATCGCTGCGGAGCGGGAGCTGATCTTCATCCTGGCCCGGAAGGAGGACCGCTCCCCCATCATGAAGGCGGTGATGAGCCAGGCGGGTATCCACTCAGCGGCCCAGTCCCTGGCCTTCTCCCTGCCGGTCAGCGACATCGCGGGCCTCCGCCAGCTGGACGGGGAAAATTGAGTTGCTTGACGGACGCCGGCATGACCCTCTGGGGCCATGCCGGCGTTTTTATCTTCGCCGTCCATGTTCTCTCACCAGACTCCAGAGCCAGGCCAGATCTCCCCAGCGCATGACCCGGAACAGCGTCCACAGGAGGAACAGCGCCGCCAGATACCACGCCCCCGGCAGCAGAATGCCCCCGAGTCCCGCTCCCCCCGGCAGCAGGGAGGCGCTCCACCCCGCCGCGGCGGCGCAGAGGACGGCCCGCAGATAGAGCCCCGCCTCCAGCCGCGCCCCGGAGACCAGCACCAGGCGGCGGAGGCTGAGACAGAAGTTGATGAGATGAGTGACCGTAAAGCTGAAGTAGTACCCCCGCAGGCCGAATCGGGGCAGGAGGAGCCACAGAAAGCTCACATCCAGAAAGGAGGTGAGCAGATTGTACCGGGCGTTGGCGTTTTGCTGGCCCAGACCCTTGCAGATGGCGTCCACGATGGCGTCAGTGTACAGCAGGGGGAGCAGGGGGGCGTACAGCCGCAGGGCGGGCCCCACGGCCCGGTTGTGGTACAGAAGCTCTCCCAGGGCCCCCGCCCCGGCGAAGAGGACCCCGGCGGCGCAGAGGCTGAACAGCAGGGACACCCGCAGCCCCCGCCGGACCAGATAGCGGATGCGGGGCGTCCGCCGCCCGGCGGCGCAGCGGGAGAACTCCGGCACCAGCAGCTCCGCCAGAGAGAAGAGGATGGCGGCGGGAAACATCAGCACCGGGAACACCATGCCATGGAGCACGCCGTAGTCCGCCAGGGCGTTGGCGGTCCCGGCGAACCGGGCGAGCCGCTTGGGGACAATGAGGTTTTCAATGGTGTTCAGCCCGGCGCGCAGGTCGTCCGCCACGGCCAGGGGCAGGGCGATGCGCAGGATGCGCCGGTAGGGCGGCCTTTGGGGTTTTCCCTCCGGCGGCAGAGCTCCCCGGTGGAGGAGCCGCAGGGCCCGGTAGGAGACCAGAGCGGCGGCGCCGCCGCCCAGGACCACCGAGAGGCAGGCCCGCCCGGTGTCGTCTCCTGCCCAGCGGGAGAGCAGCAGGAAGGTCACCGCCATGGCGCAGCCCTGCTCCAGAAACTCCACTCCCACCAGGTCGGCGATGCGCCCGGCGGCGGTGAAGTACCCGGTCATGACGCCGTAGAGGCAGCAGATGGGCAGGATCATGGCGCATACCCGCAGAGAGGGAATGGAGGCGGGACCGCCGATCCAGTGCTCCGCCAGCCAAGGGGCCAGCTGCCAGAGGAGAAACAGCGACAGGATGCTGCATACCAGACTGTACTGGAAGCACCCGGCCAGCACGGCGTGGACGCCTTGGGGGCGGTTCCGGCCAAACTCCTCGGCGGAGAGATACATGGCGCAGGTGCGGACGCCCGCGGAGCCAACCGTGAAGGACATGGCCTTTACGGAGAGAATCAGCTGTAAGAGGCCGATCCCCGCGGCTCCGATGCGCCCGGAGAGGTAGACCTGAAAGCTCATGCCCGCCAGCCGCAGCAGCAGATTGGCGGCGGTCAGGAGCAGCGTGCCCCGCACGATGGAGGGTTCCTTTTTTTCATTCAATGTTCCCACCTCTCTACCACTATATGGACAGGGCGGGACAACATGACGAAAAAAGCTGCCCGGAATGCTCCGGACAGCTTACGAATCAGGGGTTCTCCCGGCCGCGGCAGGCGATCCGCTGGGCGCAGAGGTCGATCTTGTAGTCCAGCCGGTCCAGGGAGGCCTGCATATCCGCCATACGGGCGGTCAGCTGCTCCCGCTGGCGCACCAGCAGGGCCCGGCGGGCCTCCAGGGTCTCGTCTCCCCGCTGGGCCAGGGCGGCGTATTCGATCAGGGCCTCGATCTGCACGCCGGCGGAGCGCATACACTTCATCAGCTCTACCCACTGGCAGGACTCCTCACCGTAATCCCGGGCGCCGTTCTTCCCCCGGGGCACAGGCGGGATGAGGCCGATGCGCTCGTAATAGCGCAGGGTGTCCGGCGTCAGGCCGTATTTTTGGCTGACCTCTCTGATGGTCATAGATGTCCCTCCTTTTGTGCAGGGCGCTCAGGCGCCGAACAGGGCGGCGGCCTGCCGCATGTTCTCCACAATGGGTACGCCGAAGGGGCACCGCTTTTCGCAGGCGCCGCAGGCCACGCACTCCGCCGCCCGGTGGGGCAGGAGGGCGTAGTGCTCCCGCACGGTCTCCGGCACAGAGCCCTGGGCCCGGCACAGATTTAGAAACTTGGTCACCGAGGCCACGTCGACGCCCTTGGGACAGGGGGCGCAGTGGCCGCAGTACATACAGTGGCCCTGCCAGCTGATTTTGGGCAGGGCGGCCAGAGCGGCGGCGTAGTCCCGTTCGCTCTCCGGCGCGTCCTCATAGGCGGCGCTGGCCTCCAGATCCGCCAGGCTCCGGGCGCCGCACATGACGCAGGCCACCGCCGGGCGGGTCAGAGCATAGTGGAGGCACTGAAAGGCGGTCAGGGCCTTCCCGGCGGGGGAGAGGGTCTCGCTGAGCAGGTCGCCGCCGCCGAAGGCCTTCATGACGGTGATGCCCACCCCCAGCCGCTGGCAGGTCTCGTACAGCGCCTGCCGCTCCGGGTCCATGTTCACCAGAGTGTTCTCATAATTTTTGGGGGCCCACAGCTCCTCCACGTCCTCCCCGGCGGGCTGGAGGTCGTAGCAGGGGTTGACGCTGAACATCAGCACGTCGATGAGCCCCGTGTTCACCGCCGCCAAGGCCACCTGGGGGTTGTGGCTGGAGAGACCGATACAGCCGATGGTCCCCGCCGCCTTCAGCTCCCGGGCATAGGCCATGACGGGGCCGCTTGCCACCGCCTCCCAGTCCGCCAGGGAGTCCACGTAGTGGATCATGCCGATCTCCGCGTGGTCCGTCTCCAGCCGCTCCAGCTGGTCGGCGAAGCCCGCCCGGACCTCGTCAATGTCCCGGGTGCGCTTGTACTGCCCGTCCCTCCAGACGGAGCACAGGTGGGCCTGGAGGACGAACTTCTCCCTCCGCCCTCGCAGGGCCCTGCCCAGGTTGGAGCGGACCTCCGGATTGGGGGTGTAGAGGTCCACGCAGTTGACGCCCAGGGCCTCCATTTTGTCCACGAAGGCCAGGACCTCCTCATAGGGCTTGTCCACGAACCCCTCGCAGCCCATGCCGATCTCGCCGACCCGAAGGCCGGTGCGGCCCAATGTACGGTATACCATGACTCGCATTCTCCTTTTGCGTATGTATGATAGTAAAGTGTACTCCCTGGAGTGCGCTCCATGTCAAGAGAATTTTGCCTGGAGTACAGCGCTCTGACCGGGAAGGGAGCGAAGCGCGATAAAAGTTTCGATCAAACCTTTTCAAAGGTTTGTGGGGTCCAGGGGCAAAGCCCCTGGGCGCGCCTGGCAGGGCGCGAAATCCCCTGTTTATTTCACGAAGTGCAGCCGTTCCACGCCTGCGAGCGCCTTTGCGGCGAAGCCGCAGACAGCGTCCCTCCAGCGGCTTAGAAAAACGGACCGGCACACCTGGTGTGCCGGTCCGAGACGGTATCGCTGCTTGTATCTTAGTACATCCCGCCCATGTCAGGTGCGGCAGGCGCCGGCGCGGGGGGCTCGGGCTTGTCGGCCACCAGGGACTCGGTGGTGAGCACCATGGAGCTGACGCTGGCGGCGTTCTCCAGGGCGGAGCGGGTCACCTTGGCGGGGTCCACGATGCCGGCGGAGACCATGTCGCAGTATTCCTCCTTGTAGGCGTCGAAGCCGTAGCCGGTCTTGCCGGAGGAGCGGACCTTCTCCAGGATCACGGAGCCGTCCAGGCCGGCGTTGGCGGCGATCTGGCGGATGGGGGCCTCCAGGGCCTTGGCCACGATGCGCACGCCGGTCTTCTCGTCGCCCTCCACGGTGTCCAGCAGGGCCTCCACGGCGGGGATCACGTTGACGAAGATGGTGCCGCCGCCAGCCACAATGCCCTCTTCCACAGCGGCGCGGGTGGAGTTCAGGGCGTCCTCAATGCGGAGCTTCTTCTCCTTCATCTCGGTCTCCGTGGCGGCGCCCACCTTGATGACGGCCACGCCGCCGGCCAGCTTGGCCAGGCGCTCCTGGAGCTTCTCCTTGTCGTAGTCGCTGGTGGTGTTGGCGATCTGGGAGCGGATCTGGGCCACGCGGTCGGCGATGGCCTGCTTCTCGCCGGCGCCGTCCACGATGGTGGTGTTCTCCTTGGTGACCTTCACCTGGCGGGCGCGGCCCAGCAGGCTGAGATCGGCGGTCTTGAGCTCCAGACCCACCTCCTCGCTGACCACGGTGCCGCCGGTGAGAACGGCGATATCCTGGAGCATCTCCTTGCGGCGGTCGCCAAAGCCGGGGGCCTTGACGCAGACCACGTTCAGGGTGCCCCGCAGGCGGTTGACGATCAGGGTGTTCAGGGCCTCGCCCTCCACGTCCTCGGCCACGATGACCAGCTTCTTGCCGGACTGGACCATCTGCTCCAGGATGGGCAGGATGTCGGCGATGACGGAGATCTTCTTGTCGGTGATGAGGATATAGGCGTCGTCGATCACGGCCTCCATCTTCTCCATGTCGGTGGCCATGTAGGGGGTGATATAGCCCCGGTCGAACTGCATGCCCTCCACGACCTCGCTGTAGGTCTCGGCGGTCTTGGACTCCTCAATGGTGATGACGCCGTCGGCGGAGACCTTCTCCATGGCGTCGGCGATGAGCTTGCCGATCTCCTCGTCGCCGGAGGAGACGGCGCCCACGCGGGCGATGTCCTTGGAGCCGTCCACGCTCTTGGACTGCTTCTTGACCTCGCTTACTGCGGCCTCCACGGCCTTGGCCATGCCCTTCTTCACCACAATGGGATTGGCGCCGGCGGCCAGGTTTTTCAGACCCTCGTGGATCATGGCCTGGGCCAGCAGAGTGGCGGTGGTGGTGCCGTCGCCGGCCACGTCGTTGGTCTTGGTGGAGACTTCCTTCACCAGCTGGGCGCCCATGTTCTCAAAGGGGTCGTCCAGCTCGATCTCCTTGGCGATGGTCACGCCGTCGTTGGTGATGAGGGGAGAGCCGTACTTTTTGTCCAGAACGACGTTGCGGCCCTTGGGCCCCAGGGTGATCTTGACGGTATCGGCCAGAGAATTGACGCCGGCTTCCAGAGCCTTGCGGGCCTCGTCGCCGCGCTTGATGAGCTTAGACATAATCGCATTACCTCCAAATATGAAGAAAAATTTTAAGAGAACCTTTTCGGGGTCCAGGGGCCGCGGCCCCTGGTTTCTCCGCTCAGGCGGAGAAATAAATTGAAATCATTTTCGCCGCGGCGTGTACGTGGCGAAAATTCCTTGACCCCAGCCGCCTTGGGCGGCGTCGCCAGTCCGCAGACTGGCGGTGGGGGAGATCGAGGGGGAGCCTGCTCCCCTTCGAATTACTCTACAATGGCCAGAATATCGTTCTGCCGCACGACCACGTACTCGACTTCGTCCAAAGTGACCTTGGTTCCGGCGTACTGGCTGGTGATGACCTTGTCGCCGGGCTTCACCGTCATGGTGACTTCCTTGCCGTCCACGGTGCCGCCGGGGCCCACGTAGATGACTTCGGCCACGGAGGGCTTCTCCTTGGCGGAGCCGGTGAGGATGATGCCGCCCTTGGTGGTCTCCTCGGCCTCCACCATCTTCAAAATGACGCGGTCTGCAAGCGGGGTGAGTTTCATGTCGGGTTCCTCCTTATAATATTAAAAATTTGAAAAAACGAATCGCACCGTTAGCACTCTTGTCCCATGAGTGCTAACGGTGTTATCATAGCGCAATCGCCCCTGTTTGTAAAGGGGGTATCTATGAAGATTTTGTGAATTTCCAGAAATGCCGGAAAATCCCAGGGGAGTTTTCAGCGGGCCGTGGCGTTGGGGTCGCAGCCCCTGGGGCCGAAGAAATTCACCTGTTTGTCCGCCAGGCGCAGCAGCACGTCGCGGCTCCGGAAGCACTCCCCGTCCAGGCAGGTGACGATCTCCTCATCGCTGGACTGGATGCGCACCTCCCGGGCCGTCACGGACTGGGCGATCTGGGGGAGCTGCCGGTAATTCCCGGCGGAATAGACGCTGAACAGGCGGGCGAAGGCGGGCTTGCTGACCTTGCGGACCAGAATGGTGTTCAGAATTCCGTCGTCCATCCGGGCCTCCGGAACCGGGGTGGAGCCGCCGCCATAGTGCCGGCCGTTGCACACGGACACCAGGGCGAAGTCCCCCTCCGCGGCCTCGCCGTCCAGGGTGACGGTCCAGCGGTGGCCGATGGGCCGCAGGAGAAAGTTGGCCGCCACCGAGGCCAGGTAGCTGCCCCGCCCATTCAGGAGGGGAGACCGGCTGTACCGGTGGACGCCCTCCGCCACTTGAGCGTCAATGCCGCTGCAGGCGATGGTGAGGCAGTACCGCCCGTTGCAGTCGATGAGGTCCAGGGGGAACACGGGGCCGTCCCACAGGTTTTCCGCGTCCCGGAATTTTCCCTGGTCCAGCCCGAAGTTTTTCAGAAAGTCGTTGCCGGTCCCGGCGGGGATGCAGGTCATGGCGGCGTTGGGGAAGCCCGCCAGGCCGTTGGCCACCTCGGAAACGGTGCCGTCCCCGCCGCAGGCGTAGACCCGGAGCGCCTCGCCCTTTTCCGCCAGACGGCGGGCCATATCCGTGGCGCCGCCGGGGCGGTCCGTCAGCATACAGGCGCAGTCCAGCCCGTGGAGGGTGCGCAGGCAGTCCGCCATCTCATAGATCCGGGCGGTCTGATCCCTCTTCCCCGCCCGGGGATTGATAATGAAGACGTGGCGCATGGGCAGGCCTCCTCTAAATGATGATTTTTTGTACTATTCCGTCGAAAAATTACCTTCCGTATAGAAATGCGTCGCATTTCAGCATCCCGTTATACAGCTTCCGCTTTTTGTCGGCGGGACGGCCAAAGCACCGCTCAAACTCCGTGTGGGAGGACAGCACCACCGTCCGCCACTTGGGCGGCAGGGTCCGGTGGGCCTGGCCGAAGCTGCGGTACAGGGCCTCGGCCTCCTTTTTCTCCAGCAGCCGCTCGCCGTAGGGGGGATTGGTCACCAGTTGGCCGTACTCGCTGTCCCGGTGGAATTTTCCGGCGTCTGACACCTCAAAGCGGACGCAGTCCTCCACCCCCGCCAGAGCCGCGTTGCGGCGGGCCAGCTCCACGGCGGCGGGGTCGATATCCCCGCCCCAGATGTCGTAGGACCCGTGGAACTCCTTGTCCTGGGCCTCGTCCGCCGCCTCCAGCCACAGTCCGCTGTCCATGTTCCGCCACCGCTGGGAGGCAAAGGACCGGTCCAGTCCCGGGGCCCGGTTTTTGGCGATGAGAGCGGCCTCGATGGGGATGGTGCCGCTGCCGCAGAAGGGGTCGCAGAAGGGGTCCCGCCCCCGGTAGCGGGAGAGAGTCACCAGGGCCGCCGCCAGGGTTTCCCGCAGAGGCGCGCCCATGTTCCTGGCCCGGTAGCCCCGCTTGTACAGCCCCTCGCCGGAGGTGTCCAGATACAGCGCGGCGGTGTCCTTGATGATGGCGAACTGGATTTGATACCGGCTGCCGGTTTCCGGCAGGGTCTCGCAGCCGTAGGCGTTTCCCAACCGCCTGGCGGCGGCCTTTTTGACAATGGCCTGGCAGGCGGGCACTGAGTGGAGAACAGATGTCAAGGAATAGCCCTTCACGGGGAATTCCCCATCCCGGGGGATGTAATCCTCCCAGGGCAGGGCCAGCACGCCCTGGAACAGGGCCTCAAAATCCGGCGCCGGGAAGGAGCCCAGCTCCATCAGCACCCGGGCGCCGCAGCGGAGGTTCAGGTTTAAACGGGCGATGTCAAGCATGGTCCCTTCACAGTGCACGCGGCCGTTCTCGGATCGGATATTCTTCAAGTCCAATCGTTTCATCTCGTCGGAGACCAGGCTCTCCAGGCCGAAGAGGCAGGGGACGGTCAATGTCATAGGGATGACTCCCTTCGTTTTTATTTCATAAAAATATCATTGTTATTGAAAAATGTCAAATGATAATGGGAGAGCCCTGCGGGGGAGCGGGGGGGAAATCCGGCCGCGGGCCGGGGACGGGGGATTTTTTATTCCTGGCGGAATCCGGCCCACGGGGCCGGGACGACAAGCCCGCCGGGGCCCGGCGGGCTTGGGGGCTGCACCCCCCATTTCTCTTTTCTCTGTCTTGCCAGAGAAAAGAGAAACGGGCCGTGCACGGTCCAAAGAGAAAAGAGAGGCGCCGGGGCGAGAATTTGCCTGTGCGGCAAATTTCGCCCAAAGTACGGGGGCTGGCCTGA
>CANRYZ010000043.1 GCA_947644365.1 uncultured Oscillibacter sp.
CTTCAAGCACGCCCTGGTCTATCTGGTCTGCGCCAGCGCCGACAGCAAGACCCAGGAGGCCTACACCATGGCCAACGGGGACGTCTCCGCCCGCAGCGCCGCCGCCGAGCGGGGGCTGGACGCCCTCTCCGCCTCCGTCTCCAGCCAGGCCGAGGCGGCCCGGAGCCGCCTGTTCTGGGTGTACGCCGTCTCCCTGTTCACCAGCGCCGTCACGCTGGCCGCCGGCGTGGTGCTGGTGTGGGCGGCCCTGCGGATCATCCGGAAGTACGTTATCGCCCCCATCCGGGACGCCATGGACACCCTGCAGGGCAGCTCCCAGCGCATCAGCGGCGTGGTGGGCGACGTGCGGAAGCGGACCCGCACCTCCAGCGGCAGCGCCCGGACCCTCTCCGGCCTGACGGAGCGGCTCTCCGCCGCCCTGGAGGAGATCGCCGGCAACACCGCCGCCATCAGCTCCAGCGCCGACCGCACGCAGAATGAGGCCGTCAGCATGGCGGAGGAGTGCGCCGCCATCACCGTCTACTCCACGCAGATGCGGGGCCGGGCAGAGGAGATGGAGCGCTCCGCCCGGGCGGAGATGGAGGCCGTACAGGCCAAGACGGAGGAGATTTTGTCCGTACTCGACCAGGCCATCGAAAAGAGCCGGAGCGTGGACCGGATCGCCACGCTCACCGAGGACATTCTCTCCATCTCCTCCTCCACGGACCTCATCGCCGTCAACGCCTCCATCGAGGCCAGCCGGGCCGGCGAGGCGGGACGGGGCTTCGCCGTGGTGGCCCGGGAGATCCGGCAGCTGGCCGACTCCTGCGCCGAGACCGCCGGCCACATCCAGGAGGTCAGCGGCGTGGTCACCAGCGCGGTGGACTACCTCTCCGGCAGCGCCCGGGAGCTGGCGGACTACCTGGGTCAGGCGCTTTTGACCCAGCTGGAGCGGTCCGTCCAGTCCGGGCAGCAGTACCGGGACGACGCGGCCTACATCCAGCGCTCCATGGAGGACTTCAACCGTCAGGTGGACGCCCTCCGCACCGCCATGGCGGAGATCGCCGCCTCTATCTCCGGCATCTCCGGCGCGGTGGACGGCGCGGTTTCCGGGGTCACCGGCGTCACCGGCAGCACCCGGGTCCTGGCGGAGGACATGGCGGGCATCACCGCCGGCATGGATACGAACCAGGAGATCGTGGGAGAGCTGCGGCGGCAGGTGGACGTGTTCGCCAACCTGTGATCTCCCCCTCCCCGATACAAAACCACCGGAGCGGCCCGCGCCTTTTTGACCACAGCGCTTCCTTTTGCCGCAGGAAGTACGATAATGTGGAGGCGGCAGCGGCAAACGGGATAGCCGTACCTTTCCGTCAGGATCAGATCGATTTCATCGGCGTGCATGACAGCGGAAAGGGTGTTCCGGTCTCTGTACGGCTTGCAGACAAAGCGGTAGGCCTCTCCATAGAATCCCTGGCAAACTTGTAACCGCCATGCTACTCGAAGCAATCTGTGTTTACGTCCAAAATCGTCTCGTCATAGACTCTGGCATTCTCTTTCAGCTCATGTAAAGATACCGCACCATCCGCCACCAGTTTGTCCAGCGTTTCCTTGTAGGTCAACCCGCCGGAAACTTGGGCAAAGAGGCCGGTCACATACACAACCACACCAGCAGGACGGCCCCGCTGGTGTGGTTGTGTATGTAAGCGGCTTTATCTGTTCAATCCGGGCAGCCTATTCAGTTGGTGCCCCCTCATGGGAATGTTGTAAAATACCACATGAAACCGATGTTTATCAATCCTCAGAAATTTTTTCTCCTGCAACATTTCCCGGCCCCCACCTGTATATAGGATAGAACGGCAAGAGAGCCGGTCAAAAAATAGAGCCGAAAGGAATATGCACCATGAAAAAATTGTTTGCTATCGCGCTGAGCGCCGCGCTTGTCCTGTCCATCGCCGCCTGCGGCGCTGAGAAGCCCCTCGGCGGAGATTCCTCCACCTGGGGTCCCGATAATCAGCCTGACGTGGAAATTCCCAACCCCTATACCGATTGCGACACTCTGGCCGATGCTGTCCGCGAAGCTGGTTTTGATCTCACCGCACCCGATGTAGTTAATGGCGCTGCCGACCGGCTGTATCGCGTCATGACTCTGGACGGCAAGATGCTGGAGGTGATCTATCAGTCCGGCGGGGACGAGGCCGCCCGCATCCGTAAGGCCCCTGGGACTGAGGACGTCAGCGGTGACTTCAACGAATATGCACAGACCGATACCGTTGTCATTGGCGAGGCTGAGGTCACAATGCGCGGCAGCGACGATATGGTCTGCCTTGCAACCTGGACTGTTGACGGTTATACTTATGCTGTGTCCGTTAATAACGGCATTTCCAGCAGTGATATGGCGGCTCTGGTTTCCGAGATTCACTGAAAAACAGGGGACGGGTTTTTGCCCGTCCCCTTAGGAGGATTATGCTGTGGAAATTTGTCTTACCTATGGCCGTCCTGCCGGAGCATGGGCAGTTGAATGGCTTGCGAATTTACTTCAAGCTGTTGTCCGAGGTTTGCAGGCCTATTTCTCCGTGGAGCGAGATGGGGCGGCGGAACAGGCAATCAGCCGTGCCGACATCAACCGGCGGGCAGAGAAGATATTGGATACCTATGGCAACAGCATTTTGCGTTACGCCTACTCCTATCTGCATAATATGAGCGATGCGGAGGAAGTTTTGCAGGACACACTGGTTCAGTTTTTGAAAACCGCGCCGGTCTTTGAGAACCGGCAGCATGAAAAGGCCTGGCTTCTGCGCGTGGCGGGCAATTTAAGCAAAAACCGGCTAGAGTATAACAAAATCCGCATGACGGACGAACTGAACGACGAGCTGGTTGCCGAAAACCGGGAGGATTTATCCTTTGTATGGGATGCGGTCAAGGCGCTGCCGGAGAACTATCAAGAGGTCATCCACTTATTTTACTATGAGGGATATTCCACAAAGCAGATCGCCAAACTGCTCCAGAAGAAAGAGGCGACTGTCCGCTCCGACCTGCATCGGGGACGAGAGAAGCTGAAAGCCGTTCTCAAGGAGGCGTATGATTTTGAAGAGACGGTATGATGAAGCGATGGATAAAATCAAAGTGACCGACGAGATGCGGGAGCGTATCCTGGGCAATATTCAAAAGCTGGAATTTGAGACTGCGCCCCAAAATCATGTGATAGCGTTTCCAAACCTCAAAAAGTATCTGTCTGTCGCCGCCTGCTTTGTGGCGCTGCTGGCCGGTGCGCTTGTTGCCGGGAACATGACAGGCATCTTCCGGCCCAATGACCCTGCCGTACTGACCCCGGGGGATGGGATTGTGGAGGTCGGCACGTTGGAAGAGTTATCCGCCCATGTGGGATTTGAGGTCGAGGAGCTGAACGGACTGCCCTTTGAGGTAAAGGAAACAACTTATATCGCCTATTGGCAGGAACTGGCGGAAATCAGTTATACCGGCGAGGGACAAACCGCCACATTCCGAAAGTCAGTTGGGACAGAGGACAATTCGGGGAATTTCAACGACTATTTCTCTGTCCAGGATATAGATATTGGTTCATTGACGGTGACGCTGAAAGGTGATAATGATGTCTATCCGTTGGCAATCTGGTCATCGGACGGATATGTCTACTCTATCTGCCTGTCCAATGGCATCTCCGAATCAGAATGGCGCAATCTTGTATGCAATTAAATTTAGCGGGCTGGAAACGCAAGTTTCCGGCCCGCTGCGCTCCGGTAGTTTTCTTCCCTCAATTTCCGGGGATCTCGCCCACGCCCTTCAAAATGAAATCCGGGCGGTAGGGATACTCCTGGCAGGTCTCCTTTGTAGACACGCCGGAGAGCACCAGCACGGTGTCAAGGCCCGACTCAATGCCGGCGATGATGTCCGTGTCCATGCGGTCTCCGATCATGACCGCGTTTTCGGAGTGGACGCCCAGCATCCGCAATCCGGTGCGCATCATCAAGGGGTTGGGCTTGCCCACAAAGTAGGCCTGCCGGTCGGTGGCCAGCTCAATGGGGGCGATGAGGGCCCGGCAGGCCGGCACGATGCCCGCCTCCGCCGGCGCCGTCAGGTCCGGATTGGTGCCGATGAGCTTCGCCCCGGCGTTCACCAGGCGGATGGCCTTGGTGATCTGCTCCAGGTTATAGGCGGAGGACTCCCCCACCACCACGTAGTCGGGGTTCACGTCGTTGTAGGTGATGCCCTTGTCGTAGAGGGCGTTGGTGATGCCGTGCTCCCCCACCACGTAGGCGCTGCACCCCGGCGACTGGCTGTCCAGGAAATAGGCCGTGGCCAGGGCGCTGGTGTAAAAGTGGGTCTCGTCCACATCCAGCCCCATGCGGGCCAGCTTCTGCTGGAGCTCCTTGGGGGTGTACTGGCTGGAGTTGGTGAGGAACAGGAAGTTCTTCTTCTCCCTGGCCAGCCACTCCACAAACTTCTTGACCCCCGGCAGCAGCTGATTGCCGTGATAGATCACACCGTCCATGTCGCAGATAAACCCTTTTTTCTTTCTCAATACGTCCATATCATTACTCCTATCCGTTCCGGGCTCCAAGGCCCGTCTGCCGCCGCGCGGGGCCTGATACTCAGAGTATCCCACATCCCGGCGGATTTGTCAAAGGATTCCCCGGCCGTGCTCCCCCGGCCGGGGAATTTCTCTCTACAAGCTGTAATTAAATTCCTCTGATAAACTTTTTGTATTCATTCGGCGCAGTAACAGCCCATCCCGGGGACCGGCGGTCTTACATCCGTCCCTCCCGGAGGCGGAGGCACAGCAGCATTCCCATGCCGCCCAGCCACACCGCCAGGACGTCCCGGGGGTCGGACACGGACCGGGGCAGATACAGCGGGGTCACATACTCCCAGAACAGCCCGCACCCCAGCAAAAAGGCCGACACGGGCAGAATCCGCGGCCGGAAGGGCCGTCCCGCCGCCGCCAGCAGGGCCCCCAGGACGCACAGCATCAGCCCGCCCGCCAGGAAGTCGGCAAAGTGCCAGGCCAGCAGGCGGTGGAGAGTCCCGGCGGTATGGGGGACCAGTACAAAGCGGTTCAAAACATACAGGGCGGCCACAGCCGCCGCCGGAAGCGCGTACCGCCGCATCTCAAAATACAGACAACAGCAGCAGCGCGGCGATAATGCCCAGAATCACCGCCCCCACGGTGCCCCAGAAACCCAGCCCGCCGGGCCGCGCCTGTTCCACCGGAGGCACCTTCATGGCATCCGGTTTGGCCCGCAGGAGATCCTCCTCCTCCCCCTTGTCCTCCACGATACGGGACAGGAGCCGGTCCAAATGGGCCGCGATCCACTGGGCGGCCCGGGCGTCCCGCCCCCGGCAGAAAACAATATTATTGTGGGGATAGGTGCACTGATACCCCTCATTGATCCGGTCGATCTCCTCCTGGGTGAGGCCGCAGTATTTCATCAGCTGCACCGTCTGGTCCCCCCGCCGGATGGGCTCCGAGAGGGCTCCTACCACCGCGTACACCGGCCCCGGAGGCGCCGCCCCCGCCGGGGGCTCGTATCCGCAGGCGGGGCAGATCCCGCCGGAGGTCCTCCGCCCGCAGCAGGGACAGGTGTCCGGAAACAGGGGCGGCGCCTCCGCCGTCTCGTCCTCCTCCGGCTCCCTGTCCAGCAGAATGTAGTCCGCCGACACATGCAGAACGCGGCAGATGGCCGCGATCACCAGGGCGTCCGGCACCGCCTGGCCCGACTCCCACTTGCTGACGGCCTGCCGGGTGACGCCCACCAGCTCGCCAAGCTGCTCCTGCGTGAGTCCGGCGGCCTTCCGGACGGCGGCGAGACGCTGGTTCCACTCCATTCCTTCCATGGCTCGTTCCTCCTGTTTCTCTGTGATAAAGGACCTTTTCCTGTTCACAGTGTAGCACAAACCGCCTTCTCAGGCAAGCAACGGACCGGAACAGCCTGTCAACCGTCCGTTGACAGAGGCGGATTTCGGACGCCGGGCAGACAAAAGAGGAGAGGCCCCGCCTCTCCCCTCAGCTTACCGAAAATATTTTTCGGCAAGCTGAGCGGGGTTTTCAAATCTTTGAAAACCCCTGATTTGAATAGCGCAGGGAACCCCTCTTGGGTTCCCCGCACACACCCCTCCTTACCGTCGAATACATTTCCTGCGCTTTTTGACAGCCTGGGGCGGCGCTTTGCGCCGCCTATTTCTTTTTTCTCTTTAGAGACGCGGCTCCGCCAGCCCTCCTCGCAGAGGGCTCCGCCCCCTGCACCCCCGCCAGGGGCAAGCCGCCCCTGGACCCTGCGGCAAACCTTACCGTCGAATACATTCCCTGCGTCTTTCGACAGCCCGAGGGGAGAGGCCCCGCCTCTCCCCTCTATATCTCATAATCTCAATCTCAGCCTCAGCCGGACAGCCGGCCGCCGGCGCGTGTCTCCAGCACCAGCCGGTCTGCAATCATGGCGATAAACTCGCTGTTGGTGGGCTTGCCCTTGGCGTTGGACACCGTATAACCGAAATACTTCTGCAGCGTCTCCAGGTCGCCCCGGTCCCAGGCCACCTCAATGGCGTGGCGGATGGCCCGCTCCACCCGGGAGGGCGTGGTGGCGAACCGCTTCGCCACCGCCGGATACAGCACCTTGGTCACGGCGTTGATCACGTCCATGTCCTCCACAGTGATCATAATGGCCTCCCGGAGGTACTGGTAGCCCTTGATGTGGGCGGGCACGCCGATCTCGTGAATCACGGAGGTCACCATGTTCTTCAGGGACGAGGCGTGGTCCTCCGCCGGGGCGGACTGGGCGAACACCGCCCGCATCCGGTCCAGAAGAGCGTCTATCTCACAGGGCTTGGGCAGGAAATAGCTGACGCCCAGATCGCTGGCCTCCGCCACCACCTGGTCGGCGCAGAACGCCGAGAGCAGGATCGCTTTGGGCATCGTCCCGCCGGCTTTCAGCTGCCGCAGAAGGGACAGTCCATCCTGTCCCGGCAGGACCACGTCCAAAACCAGCAGGTCCGGCCGGCAAGTGCCCGCCAGCTCCAGCGCCTCTGTCCCGTTCCCCGTAGATCCCACCACCGTAAAGCTCTCGCTTTTCTCGATCTCTTCCCGCAGCATCGTGCGGAATTCCTCGTTGGCGTCTGCCAGCAGTACGTTTCTTCTGATTTCCATGTTTTACCCTTGTCCTTTTCCAGAATTTAGGAATTGCGACGGATTCTCGAAGGTTGGAATCACCTTTCCTATAAATTAGCATAAATTTACAGTTTTTTCAAGTACAACTGTAAATAAATTCCAAGAAATATTCGACAGCTTTCTCAGGACAAACCCTGTGATTTTATGATAACATCCACACTTTCCCACTTTTTATTATCAATATAGTACCATTTTAGGCCGGGATCTTCCACGAGGTACAGGTCATGGAATTTCCGCGGACTACCGCTTTCTTCCCGCCAGCCGGAGCCCGGCCCCGGCAGAGAGCGATCCCGCGGCGGCCAGAGACGCCTGCCATGCCAAAATGCCGTACAACTCACTTCCATGGTTGGGAACCGTCCATACAGCCGTCCACGCCGCCGCTGTGAGGAGCAGCAGGCAGACGGTGATCCAAAACGCCCGCTTCCAGCGGCGGCAGAAAAAGCGAAGAGCCATGCCGAAAATTGGCGGGCCGATAAATACATACAGCCAATTCAAAACGATCTGCCTCATAACTCCTCCCCTGACGGCCTTTATGGCTTTCAATTATATCATAAGCGCCCATTGGATGCAATTTATTTTCGCCAAACCGCCGCCGCTTCCCCTCCTTTACTTCTCCTCCGCCCTGTGGTATCATGTGCTCATCTGAGACATCGGAGGCTGCGCCATGGACCTTCTAAGAGAGCTGGAGCAATATGTTCCCTGGAACGGCCAGGAGGCTCGGGACCGGGAGGAGTTTCTGCGCCGCCTGCGGGCGGGCGGCGATCTGTACGCCCGGGAAAATCCCGCCGCCCACCTCACCGTCTCCGCCTGGATGGTCAGCGCGGACCGCCGCCAGGTGCTCATGGCCTACCACAACCTCTACGGCTCCTGGGCCTGGCTGGGGGGCCACGCCGACGGGGAACGGGACCTGCTGTCCGCCGCCCTGCGGGAGGTCCGGGAGGAGAGCGGCCTGGAGCGCGTCCGGCCCGTCTCAGAGGACATCTACTCTTTGGAAATTCTGGCAGTCAACGGCCACGAGAAGCGGGGACAGTACGTCCCCAGCCACCTGCACCTGAACGTCACCTACCTCCTGGAGGCCGATCCGGCGGAGCCCGTCCATTGCAAACCCGACGAGAACAGCCGCGTGGGCTGGTTTTCGCCGGAGGAGGCCGTCGCGGCCTCGTCGGAGCCCTGGTTCCAGGAGCGGATCTACAAAAAACTCAACGCCAAGCTGGCAGGCTTTTTCTGAGAAATCTCGGATGGAAAAGCGGCAGCTCCCTGTAAAACCGCCGGGGGAGCTGCCGCTATCTTGATAGAAATCGCCAATATAGTGGAATTATTCCGCCGCGCTCAGCATATTTTCAATGGAAATTCCATAACCTTTTGTGGGTTCATTTAAGAGCACGTGCGTCACAGCTCCCACCAGTTTTCCGTTTTGCAGGATGGGGCTGCCGCTCATTCCCTGGACAATGCCGCCGGTGACGGCGATCAGCTCCGGGTCCGTGACGGAAATCACCATATCCCGCCCGTCTCTGGCGTCAGGGGCCACTTTGAGAATCTCAATGTCATACTCCGCCACCTGGTCCCCCTGGACGTTGGAGCGGATCACCGCGCGTCCGGTTTTGGGCTGTCCGGCGGGTATTGCCCCGTCGCCCCTCAGGCCCTCCGTATCCAGAGTGCCGAAGATGCCGGCGCTGGTGTTGGCGTACAGCTGGCCCAGGTCCCGGGTAAGGTCGAAATCCCCCCGGAGCTCTCCGGCGGCGCCGCTCTCTCCCCGCTTCACGGCCTTTACCGTGGAGGGCAGAACGGAGCCGTTGGAGAAGGGCATCAGCAGCGCCGTGTCCGTGTCGGTGATCCCGTGGCCCAGAGCGCCGAAGACGCCGGTGGCGGGATCGTAAAAGGTCATGGTGCCGATGCCCGCCATGCTGTCCCGAATCCAGGCGCCGATGCAGTAAACGCCCTGGTCATTCCGGGAGGGGGCGACGGAGAGCGTCATGCTGCCGCCGTTCCGGCGAACTTGGAGGTCCGTCTCGGATTCTCCGTTTTCCTGGAGAAGCGCCTGGAACTGCTCCGTGGAGGTCACCGCGGCTCCGCCGCACTCCTCAATCACATCCCCGGTGCGCAGTCCGCAGGTCCTGGCAGGCGTGCCGCCGTCGGTGAGCTTCACCACCACCACGCCCCGGGAAAAGAGCTTGATGCCCACGGTGTGGCCCACGGGCACCAGCATCCGGGCGGTCTCATCTGAAAAAACGCCCTTCACCTCCGCCGCCTTCGCAGGCGCTCCGGCACAGAGGAGCAGGGCCAGAAGGAACGCCGCGCCGCCCCGCAGCAGTCCTCTCGCGTGCTTTGGTACTTCATACAATGCGATCACCCCTTTTAATCAAATCACACCCGCCAGCAAATTTTCGCCGGCGGCTCTCTTATGATTTGCCCGCGCCGCGAAAAGACACCTTGCAAAAAGCGGCAGCGTGTCCAAGGCACCATCTGCCTTGCCCGGTTTGCAGGGGCAAAGAGAAAACCCGCAGGCAAAAGCCCGCGGGTTTTCCAAAATATACGTTTTAATCGCGCTTGTTGAAAATTTTGAAGATGTCGTCGAAGGGGTCATCCTCCTTCTCCGCCTTCGGCACGTCATCCTCTCCCAGGGGCACGGGGGCCGGAGCGCCGCCGGTCTGGCCCTCCTGCGCGGCCTTGGGCAGCTTGGCGCCCTTCTCAAAGCCGGTGGCGATGACGGTGACCCGGATCTCGTCGTCCATGGTCTCGTCAAACGTGGCGCCGAAGATGGTCAGAGCGTCGGGGTGAACGGCGTCCCGCACCAGGCTGGCGGCCTGCTCCACCTCCTCCAATCCGATGTCCATGGAGCCGGTGATATTGATCAGCACGCCCTTGGCACCCTCGATGGAGGTCTCCAGCAGGGGGCTGGAAATCGCCATCTTGGCGGCCTCCTCGGCCTTGCCCTTCCCGGCGGCCCGGCCCACGCCCATGTGGGCCATGCCGGCGTTTTTCATGATGGCGGTGACGTCGGCGAAGTCCAGATTGATGAAGCCGGTGTCCCGAATCAGGTCGGAGATGGACTGCACCGCCTGGCGCAGCACGTCGTCGGCAATCTCAAAGGCGTTGGCAAAGGTCACCTTCTGGTCCGTGGCGTATTTCAGCCGCTCGTTGGGGATGATGACCAGGGAATCCACCTTCCCCTCCAGCTCGGCGATGCCGGCCTCGGCGGCCCGCATCCGGCGGGGTCCCTCAAACCCGAAGGGCTTGGTGACCACGCCCACGGTGAGAATGTCCATCTCCTTGGCGATCTCCGCCACAATGGGCGCGCCGCCGGTGCCGGTGCCGCCGCCCATGCCGGCGGCGATAAACACCATGTCCGTGTCCTCCAGGGCCTTGGCGATCTGGTTGCGGCTCTCCTCGGCGGCCTTGCGGCCGATCTCCGGGTCCGCGCCCGCGCCCTTGCCGTGGGTCAGCTTCTCGCCGATCTGAATCTTATCGGAGGCACTGGAGACGTTCAGCGCCTGCTTATCCGTATTCACCGCCACAAATTCCACACCTTTGGTCCCGGAGCGGACCATGCGGTTGACCACGTTGTTGCCGCCGCCGCCAACGCCGATTACCTTGATGTTGACAACGGTATCGGAACTCGTTTCCAGTCCAAATGCCATAAGTGCTGCCTCCTGCTATCATTTGTAGAAAAGGGCGAAAACGCCCGGCGCTTTCCACAATATCCAGTATCCCAATATATAATGTCTATTGTATGACACTTTTTTGTTCCGGTCAAGTCCCCTCCGTCTCTTTTCCATGGTTTTTTCCAAAAGAAGCCGGAAAAAACATCCATTTCTCACTGGAGATCCGGCTGGAAGAAGTCCTTGCTGTCCCCCCGCATGTCAAAGGTGCCGGTCATGTTGTCCTGAATGACGCCCTCGCTGAGGCTCCACTGGAGCTTTGTGAGCTTGCGGGCGTAGTCCGCGCTGTAGCTCAGGCGCACGGTGAAGCGCCCCGCGTACTCCATGGTGATCTCCGCCGGGTCCTCCAGGTGGATGGCCTCCACCTGCTCCAGCATCTCCGCCGCCTCCAGGGCGTTCAGCAGACTGAGCAGGCTGCTCTGCTGCACGGCGTACTCCGTGGCGAAGGCGGGGCCGGTTCCCACCGAGGGCGCCAGCAGCTGGCAGCCGTCGATGACCCCGTAGCCGCCGGCAGCCGCCGCGGGCACCTGCTCCACGATCTTGCCCCGGCCGGAAGTGGTGGGGCTGATGAGCCAGGCGGCGCCGTCCTGGATCACCGCCAGGGGCCTTCCGCACTCCTCCACACGGATCACCAGGGTATCGGGCAGCTTCTTGCTGATGCTGCTGATCTCCTTGAGATAGGGCAGCTCTCCCGTCATATTGGCGGCCACTCTGCCCTTGTTCAAAAGCAGCAGGTTCGCGCCGGTCCGGACTCCCGTGGCGTCCCGCAGCTCCTGCTCCGTGTAGCGGGAGCCGCCGGTGACCACAATGGTATCCACCCGGAAGAACAGCGTCAGCGCCGCGACGAGGCAGACGCACATGGCCAAAACAGACAGCAGTTTATAGAGGAAGCCGGATCTTCCTCTTCTCCGCCGGTTGTTTTTTCTGCCTCTTGCCATATCTCTCTTTGAACTCCTATATGTCCACCTCTGTGCGGACGATGTCCGCGCCCAGAGTCCTCAAATCTCTCTCGATGCACTCGTAGCCCCGGTCGATGTGGCCGATCTCGGCAATGGAGGTCTCCCCCTCCGCCGCCAGGGCCGCCACGCACAGCGCCGCTCCGCCCCGCAGGTCCGTGCAGCGCACCGGCGCGCCGCGGAGGGTCTCCGTGCCGGTGACCACCGCCACGCGGCCCGCTACCCGGATGTCCGCCCCCATGCGGATCAATTCGTCCACATGGCGGTACCGGTTCTCAAAAATGGTCTCCTCAAAAACCGTGGCCCCCCGGCTGCGCAGCAGCGCGGCCATCAAAACCGCCTGGGCGTCCGTGGGAAAGCCGGGATAGGGCGCCGTCCGCACAGGGCGGACGCTTTTCAGCCAGCCCGGACAGGCGCAGCCCACGCCGTCCCGGTCCGCCCGGATGGCGCACCCCGCCTCCCGCAGGACGGCGGTGACGGTGGACAGCTGGCCCTCCCGGGCGTTTCGTAAGTAGATCTCCCCGCCGGCGGAGGCCGCGGCGCAGAGGTAGGTGGCCGCCACGATGCGGTCCGGCATGATCCGGTACGCGCAGCCGTGGAGGGAACGCTTCCCCGTCACCGTAACGGCAGAGGTGCCCGCGCCGGAGACGCCGGCGCCGCAGGCGTTCAGAAAATGCTGCAGGTCTACGATTTCCGGCTCCCGGGCGGCGTTGGAGATGACGGTGACGCCCTCCGCCCCGCAGGCGGCCAGCATCAGATTCTCCGTGGCCCCCACGGAGGGCAGGCTGAGGATCACCTCTCTGCCCCGCAGGCGGGGAGCCCTGCACCGGAGCACGCCGCCGCTGTCCTGAATCTCCGCGCCCAGGTCGCGCAGGCCCGCCAGATGCAGGTCGATGGGCCTGGGCCCCAGCTCGCAGCCGCCGGGATAGCTCATCTCCGCCTCCCCGCACCGGGCCAGAATGGCCCCCAGGAAGATGGCGGAGGACCGCATCTCCCGCA
>CANRYZ010000044.1 GCA_947644365.1 uncultured Oscillibacter sp.
GTGCAGGTGTCGGAGGGGCCGAAGGTGGTTTCGGTCTTGCCGGTGGTGATGCCCTTGGCCACGGCCCAGTCGATGGCGGCGGCATAGGGAGAGTTTGCGGCCACGTCGGTGAACTTGGGGGCGGCGGGGGTCTCGGCGGGGGCCTCGGTCCTGGCGCCGGGCTTCACGTTCTGGACCTGGTCCACGTTCTTCTTGGCGTCATAGGTCTCGGAGGCGTCGTAGTTGAACTCCAGCTCCGTGGTAATCTTGTCGCTCTTGGGGATGAACCAGATGGCGCCGTCCAGGCTCATGGTGCACTCCGCCAGCAGCGTGGCCCCCTGGGGGACCTCGGCGGCCACGTCCAGCTTGCCGCCCTGGTCGAAGAAGTACATGGTGCCGCAGTTGTTGGCGTCGGGAATGATGTCCTCGCCCTTCATCTTCTTGTTGGACCCGTTGTAGACCACCTTGCAGTCAATGTTGGGACCCACGCCGGCGTCGCCCTCCTTGGTAGCCAGCTTGTAATCCCAGCGGGAGGCGAAGTACACGCCCTCCGCGTCGGGGGTGAGAACGGTGCGGATCTCCTTGGTCTCGTCGGTGGTGCCCTTGCAGCTCTTGAAGTCCTGGATCAGCAGCACGGACCCGGCGGGGGCCTCCACCTGCTCCTGGGCGGCGCTGTCCAGGGGATAGGCGTCGGCGTTGTTGGCGTCGGCGGGTACGGCGTCCTTGTACTGGAATTTCACCGCCATCTCCAGGTCCCCGGTCTTGGGCATGGCGATGACCGTCCACGTCTCCAGATCGATCTTGAACTTGGCGATCTTCTTGGCCGCGTCCGGGGCGCTCTCCGTGCTGGTGACCACCTTGCCGTCCAGCTCGTAGACGCTGACCTTGACCTCCGTGAGGCCGTCCAGCTTCAAATCCTTGGTCTTAACCTTGTAGTCCTCGCCGTTGTAGGTGACGGTGAGGCTGATGCTCTCCACGTCGTACTTCCAGGGGGAGATGTAGTAGCCGCCCTCTACGTCCACATAGGTGGCGGCGCCCTTGCCGTCGTCCACGCCCTCGGTCTGGAAGTCGTGCTTGACCTTGATCTCTTTGGCCGTGTAGATGGTGCTGGCGGCCGCGGAGGGCAGGATGGCGCAGATCATGACAAGTGCCAGAAACAGGGAGAAAAATTTCTTCATCGGTTACTGCCTCCATTCGTTTTCGGCGGGAGCGGGGTCCCGTCCGTTGGAATAATGGTAGTATACTCCTAATAGTTGACATTTTCAACGAATTTATGGACGAAAAGCAAGCGTTTGCATTGTACAGAATATACAAAATTTGACAGGCCCCGCGGAGGACGGGCGCTAAAGAGGCGGCGCGGCTTTTCAGCCGCGCCGCCCTGTGAAAAAATGCGCTCGGATTTCCTTTCGGAAATGGTCCGTTATATGCGTCCGCTCTGCCTGCGCTGGAGGGCGAACATGACCTGTACGATCCGGTCCTCGTCCGCGTCGTTGAGCTCGATGAACCGGCAGCCGTACTCGTAGTCCCGCTCCTGCCCGATGACCCGCAGGATCTGGCAGAGAATGGTGGAGGGCGGTTTCCCCGGCGTCAGGTCTACGCTGAGCAGGAGCCGCTCTCCCACCTGATGCTGGTTGGGGGAGGCGATGCGCACGCCGCCCACGCTGAGGTCCACCAGCTTGCAGGGCTCCTCCTCCGCGCCGGGCCGGCCCACGGCGGCAATGCTGGCGTCCATGGCCACGTCCATGCGGAAATAGGCGCGCTCGTTCTCCAGCTTGGACAGGGCCAGCTTTTCCGCCCGCCAGATCCGCTCGTCCTCAGAGGGACGGATGACCCCCTCCAGGTGGGCGGCCTTGGACTTGCGGATGCTGTATCCCCGGAGCCGCACGGGAAGGGGCTCCTCCAGCTCCTGGGGGATGGAGGAACCGGAGAGGAGGTGCAGGTCTCCGTGGTCCTCCTCGACGCCCAGCAGCTTGGCCGTGAAGAGCAGCCGGCCCTCCAGGTCCGTCACCTCCGCCTGTATTCCGGCGTAGTCCTCCAGAAAGGGGCCCTCGGCAGCCGTTTCCGCAGGGGCGGCGGCCCGGTTCTTTTTTCCAAACAATCCAAACAGACCCATGGTATCTCCTTTTCCGGCGCGCGTTTCGCGCTCCGTTATTTATTCTCCCGCCAGAGCTCCATTTTATCGCTGTACCAGACCACCTGGTTCCGCCCGAACCGCTTGGCGTCATACAGCATGGTGTCCGCGATTTTCAGGTGCGTGTCATAGGAATCCCTGGGACCGGGGCACAGCGTCATGCCGCCGACGCTGATGGTGACCCAGGGGGAGACGGCCTCGTTGTGGGGGATATGGAGCTCCTCCACCGCCCGCCGGACGCCCTTCATGTGCTCGAAGGCGTCGGCGGCCGTGCCGCCCATGATGATGGCCACAAACTCCTCCCCGCCGTAGCGGGCGAAGAGGTCCGTGGCGCGCTGGAGGCGGGCGGAGATGGCCTTGGCCACGTCGGCGATCACCTTGTCCCCGGCCACATGGCCGAAGGTGTCGTTGTAGATCTTGAATTTGTCGATGTCCATCATGCAGATGGACAGGGGGACGTTCAGCCGGACGGCGTCCTGCCACCGCTCCAGGCTGACGGTATTGTAGTGCCGCCGGTTGGCCACGCCGGTGAGCTGGTCCAGCGTGGCCTGCTGCTCGATTTGCGCGCGGTACTGGTAGAGTTTGATATGGGTGTTGACCCGGGCCTTTACCACCATGGGGTGAAAGGGCTTGGAGATGTAGTCCACCGCTCCCAGGGTCAGCCCCCGTTCCTCGTTTTGGAAATCGGAGAGGCTGGTGATGAGGATGACGGGGATATGCTGGGTGGCGGAGTCCTTCTGCAGCAGCGTCAGCAGCTCAAAGCCGTTGATGCTGGGCATGATGACGTCCAGAAGGATCAGGGAATATCCGCCGGTCTTGGCGTAGTGCAGTCCGCTCTCGGCGGTATGGACCATGGTGACGTCGTAGGTGTCGTCCAGGATGGACTTGAGGAGATTGGCCTGTACGGGGCTGTCGTCGATGACCAGAATTCTCTCCATGGCGATGCTCCTTTTATGACGCCCGCGGGCGAATGTGATATACTCTCTGGGGAGTGGCGCGCAGCAAGCGGCAGCCGCAATGAAAGTATTATAGCAGAGTTTTTCCAAAAGGGAAAGCATAAATTTGGGAGAAATGTGAGAAATCCGGCGGCGTGGCGGCTTTTTCAAACAGAACAGGAGAAAAATTTTGCGGTTCTCTGAGATTTTTTCCGGCGCTGAGGGATATTCTCCACAGAAAGGCCTTTCAAAACCAGCGCGAGCGAGGTGAGACGAGTTGACGGACACGGCGTTTGAGGCGGCCATGGAGCGGTACGCCGACATGGTGTTCCGCCTGGCGTACAGCTATCTGAAAAACCGGGCGGACGCGGAGGACGTGATGCAGGAGACGCTGCTGAAGCTCTACACCCAGGAGCCCTTTGACACGGCGGAGCACGAGCGGTACTGGGTGGTGCGGGTGGCGGTGAACGAGTGCAGGCGCCTGCTGCGCTCCCCCTGGCGCCGCCGGACGGGTCCCCTGGAGGAGACGGCGGAGGCGGCGCTGGACACCCCGGCCCAGAGTGAGCTCTTCCAGGAGGTGATGGCCCTGCCGCCCAAGTACCGGGCCGCCGTCTATCTCCACTACTACGAGGGCTACAGCGTCCGGGAGATCGCCGGCGCCATGAACGCCAAACCGTCCACCGTGCAGACCTGGCTCATGCGGGCCAGGGGGCAGCTGAGAACCAATTTGAAGGAGGCAGAGAGCCCATGATCGACAAGCGGTTGTACTGTGAGACCTTTTCCCGGCTGTGTGCCTCTGAGGAAGCCAAGAAGGAGGTCTTTCAAATGTTGAACGAGAAGAAGCGGACGCGGCGCCTGCCCAAGGTCCTGCGGGCCGGAGCCATCGCCGCCGTGATGACCGCGGCCCTGGCGGTGACCGCCGGAGCGGCGGACCTGGCCAGCGGCGGCGCATTTTTCCGCAGCATCCGGGAGGTGTGGTCCGACGGCTACGAGACCCGGTATGAGGCCGTGGACCAGGACGGCAACCAGATGATGCTGTCCGTCAGCGAGGGCGCGCGGATCGAGAGGCGGGACGACGGAAAGGTAATGGTCCTCTGCGCCGCCGGCGAGGAGGTGGACATCACCGGGCGCATGGCCTCGGACGGCGCGTACCACTTCGAGAAGACCACGGAGAACCGCAGCGTGGAGGTGGACGTCACCGGCAGCGCGGAGTATTGGGAGCTGACGGAGACCGTCACCGGCGAGGACGGCACCGCCTACACCAACCACTTCACCAGCGAGGACGTGGAGGCGGAGGTCCAGGCCAGCATCACCGTGGCCGCGGAGACAGGGACGGGCGAAAAGAATGCGCCCGGCAGCCAGGAGGTAACGGTGACCGCCAGCGGCGGCGTGGACAGCGGCGATGTCACCGTGACAAAAAAGGACGACGGGGCGTTCCTCGTGGTAGACAGCGCGAAGCGGGGATATCGGAGCGGGCTCTTTACCGTTGCGCCCGCGGAGACTCCGGAGGAGCCCTGAGCGGGTCCGGAGTGAGCTTGCCAAAATGGAG
Organism: uncultured Oscillibacter sp.; assembly: GCA_947644365.1. Taxonomy (GTDB): domain Bacteria; phylum Bacillota; class Clostridia; order Oscillospirales; family Oscillospiraceae; genus Oscillibacter. Next base: position 4,595 of record CANRYZ010000044.1, read on the forward strand.
AGGGCGGGGAGTTCCCGCCCTCTCCATTTTATCCACCCACCGGTAAAAAACGTGCGGACAGGAGTGCTCCTGTCCGCGTTTAACGCTCCTTACTGAGACCCAGCAAATAATCGGTACTGACGCCGTAGTATCTGCTCAAAGTAATCAAATGGTGGATGGGCAATTCGTTTGCGCCGCGTTCGTACCGCGCGTACATGGTCTGAGAGGTCCCCAAGACTTCGGCGATCTGCGTCTGCGTCTTGTCGGCGTCCTCCCGGAGATCACGTAAAATGCGCACATAGTCCATTTCAGCCACGTTTGACACCTCCCGCTGGATAGTTGAGTCTCCTTAAAAGTAATTTAGCATAAAAAGGCGAAAATATCATGAACACAATACATAATTTTACTAAAAATATACAATAATTTTCACCAAAAACGGGTGATTATTGGTCATTTAGGCAAAAATTTACTAAAATACCACACTTCTTGGGAAAACTTTCCCGCAGAGTGACGCAGGGGGCCGCGGCACTTTACAACCGGTGGAATTGCGGGTATAATAGCCATATCCTACTATATCATAACGAAAAAAGGAAAAAAGCTATGGAATATACGGAAGGCGTCCGGTTTGACAGTCTGGGGCTGTCGCCGGAGATCATGCGGGCAATCGGAGAGAAGAATATCGCGGTGTCCACGCCGGTGCAGGCGGGGTGCATTCCGCCTATGATGGACTGGCAGGACGTCATCGCCAAGGCCCCCACGGGCACGGGCAAGACCTTTGCCTACGGCATTCCCATCGTGGAGCACACGGACCCGGAGGACGAGAGCGTTCAGGCGGTGATCCTGGCCCCCACCCGGGAGCTGGCCATCCAGATCACCGACGAGCTGCGGATTCTCGCGGCCTACAAGCCCGGGGTGCGGACGGTGTGCCTCTACGGCGGCGCGCCCATCGGGCGGCAGATCGACACGCTGAAAAAGCACCCCCAGATCGTGGTGGCTACCCCGGGCCGCCTCAGCGACCACATGAAGCGGCGCACCGTCCGGGTGGACACCGCCCGGACCGTGATTCTGGACGAGGCGGACCGGATGCTGGACATGGGCTTTATCCACGACGTGACCCGGCTTTTGGACAGGATGAACAAGCGGCGGAACCTGGGCCTCTTCTCCGCCACCATCTCCCGGGAGGTCATGGACATCGCCTGGGTGTACCAGCGGGACGCGGCGGAGATCACCGTCCGGGAGGACGAGCAGAACAAGCCGGATATCAAGCAGTTCCGCATGGACGTCAGCTACGACGGCAAGGCGGACGCCATCGAGAAGATCCTCAACGAGACCGGCTTTGACCGCTGTATGGCCTTCTGCAACACCAAGGGCTCCACGGAGCGGATCACGAAATTCCTCCAGATGCGGGGTATCGACGCCGAGTGCATCCACGGGGACATTCCCCAGAAGCGCCGGGAGCAGGTGATGGACCGCTTCCGCCAGGGCAAGCTCCGGGTATTCGTCTCCACCGACGTGGCCGCCCGGGGCATCGACGTGGACGACGTGGACATTGTGTTCAACTGCGACGTGCCCGACGAGAACCAGGACTATGTCCACCGCATCGGGCGCACCGGAAGGGCCAAGCGCCAGGGCGTGGCGGTGACCTTCGTGGCGGATTACCCCTCCAAGATGCGGATCGACGACATCGCCCAGAAGACCCGAAACCAGATCGTCTCCGTGAAGTTTGACGACGACGGCCGCCTGGCCGCTGTGGAGGACTGAGACCGTGTGGTACACGGCGGGGGATTTCCTGATTCCGGACCGGGGCGGGGGAATTGTATTCCTGCGGAATCCGGCCCACGGGGCCGGGACGACAAGCCCGCCGGGGCCCGACGGGCTTTGGGGCTGCACCCCCCATTTCTCTTTTCTCTGTCTTGCCAGAGAAAAGAGAAACGGGCCGTGCACGGTCCAAAGAGAAAAGAGAACGCCAGGGCGAGAATTTGCCTGTGCGGCAAATTTCGCCCAAAATACGGGGGCTGGCCTGAACCAGTGCTTCCGTAAATTGCCAGCCTTCTGCCGGCTGCGTCTGACAGCGTACCTTGCGGGGGCGCTCTGCCGCATCTGCGAGTGCCGACCAGGTTGTTTTGCTGCTTTGACGCATCGTCCCTAGCTTCTCTTCCCGCGCTTCGCGCCTGGCCTGGCACGTTTGGGCAGGCCTGCCCTCCTACCGCCGGTAGACCAGCTCTCTGCCCCGCACGGAGCGGACTAGGCGCGAAGCGCGGGAAGAGAAGAAAGTCCATGCGTCCACGCATCAAGTCTGCTGAGCGCCCTTCCATCGAAGCGTGAGGCTTCCGCGAGTGCCAAAAGCGCCTCTCTTTTCTCTTCCACCGTGCACGGCGCATTCTCTTTTCTCTGGCAAGACAGAGAAAAGAGAATGGGGGGTGCATTCCCAGCACGGGCAAAGCCCGTGCGCCGTCCCGCGCCCGAGGCGCGACGCCCCTCGTCCCCGCCCGTGGCGGGACAACCCCCGTCCCCGCCCGCGGCGGGAGCCCCTTTCACAAGGGGCTTTTCTTTTTGCCCCCTCCACGAGCATGAATCGGAAAATTTGTGAATAAAATCTAAAAACTACCGCCGTTTTTCACTTTTTTCCCGAAGCGCCTTTACAAAAACGGCGGATTTCTCTATAATACCAGTGTATTGCTGAAAATTCCGGCCTCCAGGGCCGGCGGTGAATAGAGGAAAGTGTTTATGCGGATTTGGAAACGACTGACGTGCCTGGCCCTGTCCGGGGCCATGCTTCTTGGACTGCTGGCGGGCTGCGCCGGAGAGGCGGACGGGGTGTCCCTGTCCGTGTGCGTGGGGGCGGCCCCGGTGAGCCTGGACCCCATCTACGCCGAGGAGACCGGGGACCAGACCATCCTAGCCCACCTGTATGAAAATCTGATGCGGGTGACGGTGGACGTGGCCGGCAATCCCACGGTGACGGGCGGCATGGCCAAGACCGTGGACCAGGAGGAGAGCTACGACGGCACCGTGACCTACACCTTCCGCCTCCGCAGCGCAAAGTGGTCCGACGGGGTCAATGTGAAGGCCGGAGATTTTGTGTACGCCTGGCGGCGGCTGGCGGACCCGTCCAGCCGGTCCCCCTACGCGGCGCTGCTGTCCGTGGTGGCGGGGTACGACGAGGCCCGGGCCGCCGGGGACATGACCCTGCTCCAGGTCACCGCAAAGAACGACAATACGCTGGTGGTGGTCCTCAGCGGCCACTACGACTGGTTTTTGACGGAGGTGTGCACCTCTCCCGCCACCAGCCCCCTGCGGCAGGACGTGCTGCAAAAGCTGAAGGACGCGGCGGAGGAGCGGAGCCAGCGCGCCGGCGGCGAGGGCCTGCGCTGGTGGTCCGATCCCACGGCGCTGGTGTGCAACGGGCCCTATCAGGCGGAGGCCTATGAGATGGGCGCGTCTCTGTCCGCCGTGGTGAACGAGCGGTATTACAGCACCCAGGCGGGACCGCAGACCCTGGTGTTCCACTTTGCCGATACGGCGGAGGAGGCCCGCTCCCTCTACGACCACAAGACCGTGGACGCCGTGTGGCCGCTGACGGAGGAGCGGATGGCGGAGCTGGCGGCGGAGGAGGACTGGAGCTCCATCCCGGAGATGGGTACTTACGCGGTGCTCTTCAACTGCGGCCGGGAGATGCTGGGCGACCCCCTGGTGCGTCAGGCGGTGCGCCTGGCCATTGACCGCGAGGCCCTGACCGCCGCCGCGGGCGTCAGCGCCCTGACTGCCGGCGGGCTGGTGCCCCCCGGGGTCCCGGAGGGTGAGGAGGACTTCCGAACCATGGGCGGTGCCCTGCTGGACGGCGGCGGGGACACTTATGAGGAGCGCTGCGTCCAGGCCCGGGCCCTTCTGAGCGAGGCGGGCTATGACAGCGGCTACAGCCTGGGGGAGATGACCTATCTCTATGAGGACGCGGGCACCAACGGCGCCGTGGCCCAGCTGATCTGCCAGATGTGGCAGGAGGCCCTGGGGATGCGGGTGACGCCGGTGGGCGTCACCAACCGGGAGCTGTGGGCCGCCCTGCGCTCCGGGGAGTACGACCTGGCCGGGGCGGACCTCACCGCCGTGGGCAACGACGCGGAGTGCTTTTTGATGAGCTGGACCTCCGACAGCACCAACAACGTGGTCCAGTACGCCAACAGCGCCTATGACACCCTCATGGCCATCATCGCCAATGCCGCCAACAGCGCCGCCCGCATGGGCTGCCTCCACGACGCGGAGGACCTGCTGATCTCGGACTGCGTCATGGCCCCCCTGTACACCCGGGGGACGGCCTGGGAGCTGCGGGAGACCCTCACCGGGGCCTGCCGGGACGCCCGGGGCTGGTTCAGCTTTGCCAGCGTAGTGACGAGAGTGGCGTAATGCGGAAATTGATTGGCCGGCATACGAGAAACTGAGATAAATTGGGAGGGGACACTTTATGGAACAGATTCAAAACGTGCCCCCCAGAGGCGGAAAGTGGGTCGAATATGGCAAATTCACCTTTCTGGACCTCTCCCACGAGATTAAGACCATTGACACACCGCCGGATGTAGATACATGGGTCGCGGTGGACATGAGTCCGGAGGGCCGTCTGGAGTCGTGGCGGCCGCTCTTTACCGCCGCCGCTTTGGGACGAAATCCCGGTACGGCCCAGGCCTGGAAGGAGTTTGAGCGGGATACCAAACTGGCGGCCGGGCAGTTTCTGGACGGAACCATGGACGCGGATTCCCTGACGGGGGTCTTTCAGCGGGGATACCAGCATCTGACTGATGTGGCGAAGGACGTCGGGTACCCGATTCCCCTCTGGGATAAGATGATGGGACCCGCCTGCCTGGAGAGCATTTACGGCGAGTTTCGGCGGATGGTCCTGGACGCGGCGGTTCAGCGGAATAACCAGGAGGGGCGGCAGTACGTCACCGGCGAGATGAATTCCCAGCGGAGCTATAAATATTACAATTCTGATTACTACTTCCAGACCGAGGAGGCCATTGCCTCCGCCACGGAACGCTATAACGCCCTGATTCAGGAGGCGGGCTGGGAGGACTACATCTCCGTGCCGGACTACAAGGGGAAGGGGCTGAACCTCTACTACAACTTCAACACCGCCTTTTCAAACAAATTTGATGTGAGTGAGCAGTACATGATCGATCCGGATCAGGTTCCCCCCAGGGACTTCCAGTGGTTTTACCAGACCGGCGGCCGGGAGGGGAACAAGGGCGTTGTCGACTCCTGTACGGTCATCCATCCGGACGGCACAAGGACTTTTGAAGACTATACCGGTCCGGACTTTGATCCGACGCACCCCAGCAAGGCCAACACATGGGTCGCCTACCGGGACGAAAATGGCGTACGGCATCAGGTCAGCGTGGATCTCCGGTACAAATTCGTGGAGTCCGACCTCCACAACCTGGCGGATCTCCTGCGCTTTCCCGGAGACAGCGCCGCCGCCCAGTCTGTCAACCGCTTTTTGAAAAATCTCCAGGTATATCCGAGAGGGTATTTCAATTGTTTCCCCACAGGGAAGAGCGGGTTCCACGCATATGTGTAAAGAGGAATCAAAAAAGCGCCGGGATGCCCACAGGCATCCCGGCGCTTTTCTGCCGCTTACCGCTTCCCGTAAAAGATCAGTCCCACGCCGTTTCCCGCCAGGACGACGACGGCGTAGGCCACAGCGTAGACCCACGCCGAGGAATTGTAGTGGATAAAAATCGTGGGGAGGAACAGGACAAACGCCGCCGCCGGAAGCAGCGGTGAAAAGCCCCGCCGCATCCCGCAGGCCAGCGCCGTGACAAAGGCCGCCAGCGGCATGACGCACAGCATCAAGAGCATGGCTGTGCCCGTGTCCCGCATCAGAAGGGGCAGAAGATAGAAATTGACGGCCAGTGCAAGGATGTAAGGGGCCAGCGCGGTCAATCGGTTTTTCATGTTCGTGCCTCCAGCTGAAACAGCTCCTCGACAGTGGTCCCCAGATACCGGGCCAGCCGCATGGCCAGCGCCAGGGTGGGGTCGTACTTGTTGTTCTCAATGGCGATAATGGTCTGCCGGGAAACGCCCAGAGCCGCGGCCAGGTCCTCCTGACGGTATCCCCTGGCCTTGCGGAGGGCCTTGATCTGATTTCTCATGCCCGGACGCCCATCAGCACCACGGCGGCGCCCGCGGTTACCGCCACGGCGGCTGCGGCGCAGGCCAGCAGGACCAGCTTCACCAGCGGGCCCGTCTCACAGGAGTCCTCGTCGTCCTTCACCGCGCCGCGGGTGAGAGCCAGCTGAGAAAAGGACTGGATCAGCACCGCCGCCGTCAGCAGGAGGCACGGCAGAAGATTCAGGCGGCTGTGATGAATGTAGACCTGAATGCTCTCATAGAAGGACCAGATCACAAGGGCGGCCACCAGGAAGAGGTAGGCGTTCCGCTGGGCCTTGAACAGGATGTGGCGTTCCATTTCATCCATCCTGCGGAACCCCAGCCTCTCAAACATCCGTCTCATGGCAGAACCTCCAAAAGTCAAGAACTTTTTACATTTTCATCATAGCGCGGCAAGGAGAAAAAGTCAAGAACTTTTTACATTGGAAGGAGTGGAAAAAGATGCCGCCCAAATTGGGCGGCATCTTGAAGGCGCGGAGGAAACAAATCAGCGCTTGGAGAACTGAGGCGCGCGGCGGGCGGCCTTGAGGCGTACTTCTTATGGCTGCTGTAAATAAATTGAGAATTCCAAACGGTTAGATAATTTTTTGATTTAATGCACCCTAAAATGAACCCTTTTAAACTGCTTGCGCATCATCAAATTGTATGATATATTGAAAACAGGAAAGAATCATCTTTCAGCGCTGCCTACTACGGCAAGCGGTTGGCCCCTCTGATGGGGGGCAGCTTCTTTGCCCTCTGATCTTTGGAAAGGGGGGCTGTTCTGTGGTGACTTACTCTGATATGTTTACATACAGCTTGGTTATCATTGGCATTGTCGGCCTCTTTATTGCGGCCAATAAAAAGAAGTAACCGCCCGGTCCCACAACCTGCGGTTACTTCTTTTGAGTAATTGACAGGGGGCCAACCGTCTGTCGGCGGCGCCCTTTCTATGTTTAGTATAACTGTATGATATAAGATTGTCAAGTATCCGTCCGCACACCGTAGACGGATTTTATGATGCGGCGGGTTATCTGTGTTCAAGTTTTTCACAGTCTGCCCTTCCCCAAGGCCGCCGGGAGAGGAAGGCAAAGATGCCGCCCAATTTGGGCGGCATCTTGAAGGCGCGGAGGAAACGAATCAGCGCTTGGAGAACTGAGGCGCGCGGCGGGCGGCCTTGAGGCCGTATTTCTTGCGCTCCTTCATACGGGGATCGCGGGTCAGGAAACCGGCCTTTTTCAGGATGGGACGGTTGTCCTCGCTGGCCAGCAGCAGGGCCCGGGCGATGCCGTGGCGCAGAGCGCCGGCCTGGCCGGACACGCCGCCGCCGGAGACGGTGGCCACGATGTCCATCTTGCCGGTGTTGCCGGTGGCCTCCAGGGGCTGGCGGACCACCATTTTCAGGGTGTCCAGGCCGAAATACTCGTCGATGTCGCGGCCGTTGATGGTGATGGAGCCGGTGCCGCCCGGGAACAGGTGGACGCGGGCCACGGAGGACTTCCGGCGGCCGGTGCCGTACAGATAGGGCTTCTTAGACTGATACATTCTTCTACTCCTCCTTATTCAGCGTCCAGAGCGATGGGCTTTTGGGCCTGCTGCTCGTAGTTGGCGTCGGCATAGATGTGCAGGCGCTTGAGGGAGTCCTTGCTCAGGGTGTTCCGAGGCATCATGCCGCGGACGGCCACCCGCATGGCGACCTCGGGCTTCTCCTGCATCAGAATGCGGTAGGGGGTCTCCTTCAGACCGCCCACCCAGCCGGAGTGGGTGCGGTAGATCTTCTGGGTGCCCTTCTTGCCGGTGAGGACGGCCTTGCCGGCGTTGATGATGATGACGTTGTCGCCGCAGTCGACGTGGGGGGTGTAGGTGACCTTGGTCTTGCCGCGCAGCAGGTCGGCGGCCCGGACGGCGGTCTTGCCCAGGGGCTTGCCGGCGGCGTCCAGGATGTACCACTTGCGCTCAATGTTGGCCTTGTTTGCCATAA
>CANRYZ010000045.1 GCA_947644365.1 uncultured Oscillibacter sp.
GCAAATGCACCAGCCATCCTCATGGCTGAATCCCGCCCCCGCCCGCCAGGGCGAAAACAAGCCCCCTTTTTACTCCATTACTCTCTTCCCCCGGCTCAGGTCCAGCCGCACCAGCGTGCCCTGCCCGGGGCGGGAGGTGACGGTGATGCCGTGGTACAGCCGCTCCATCACCATCTTGCTGAGGTACAGCCCAATGCCGGTGGACTTCCGCCCCGTCCGGCCGTTGTACCCGGTGAAGCCCTTCTCAAAGACCCGGGGCAGGTCCTCGGGCCGGATACCGATGCCGCTGTCGGCGATGACCACCGTATCCCCGTCGCCGTAGACCCGGATGGAACCGCCCTCCGGCGTGTATTTCAGGGCGTTGGAGAGCACCTGCTCCACCACGAAGCCCAGCCACTTCCCGTCCGTCAGCACGGTTTTCCCCGTCTCCCGGAGATCCAGGGCGATCCTTTTCAGGATGAACATCTTGGCCAGCTTCCGCACGGCCCCCCGGAGGATCTCATCCAGGTCGCAGTCCCGGAGGACGTAGTCCGTGGAGGCGCTGTCCAGCCGCAGGTAGGAGAGGACCATCTCCACATACTGCTCGATCTTCAAGAGCTCCACCTCCAGGGGGCCGCTGCCCGGCCGCTCCTGGAGCAGCAGCCCCAGGGCGGCGATGGGGGTCTTGATCTGGTGGGCCCAGACGGTGTAGTAGTCCGTCATGTCCCGCAGGCGGTTTTCGCTCTCCATGGCCAGACGGGCCCGGTCGGCGCACAGGGCCTGGACCAGGGCCTGGTAGTCCTCCTCCAGGAGACCCCGGGGCGGCGGCAGGGGCAGTGCCTTCTCCCGGGCCCGCCCCAGCAGCAGCCGCAGCTCCCGGTGCCGGGAGAGGAAGCGGCCGTACCCCACGGCGAAGAGGGCCAGCCCCAGGCAGAGGCACAGGGCGCCGGCGTAGGCCACCGCCTCCGCCGGGAGGTCGTACAGGGCAAACACCGCCCCGAAGATCACAAGGAATCCCGCCAGCAGCAACAGCAGCTTGTACTGCCGCCGGAGATACGCTCCCAGAAGGCTCATGGCCGCTCCTCCACCAGGTAGCCCGCCCCCCGGCAGGTGCGGATGAAGTCCCGGAGGCCCGCGCTCTCCAGCTTTTTCCGCAGGCGGCCCACGTTGACGGACAGAGTGTTCTCGTCCACAAAGCTGTCGGACTCCCACAGCGCCGTCATGATGGCCTCCCGGCTGACGATCTCCCCCCTGTGCTCCAGCAGAAGCTGGAGGATCTTATATTCGTTCTTGGTGAGCTCCACCCGCTGCCCCGCCGCCGTCAGTGTGCCGTCGGACAGGTTCAGCACCGCGCCGCCGCAGGAGAGCAGCCGGGCCGCGGGGCCGAAGTCGTAGGCCCGCCGCAGGGCGGCCTGGACCTTGGCGGAGAGAACCTGGAGGTCAAAGGGCTTGGGCAGCAGGTCGTCCCCGCCCATCTGCATGGCGGTGACGACGCTCACGTTGTCCGAGGCGGAGGAGACGAAGATGATGGGCACCTTGGAGACCCTGCGGATCTCCGTGCACCAGTGGTAGCCGTTGAAGAAGGGCAGGGAGATGTCCAGCAGCACCAGCTGGGGGTCGAAGGCGGCGAAGTCCGCCAGCACATTGTCAAACCGCTCCGCGCAGGCCGCCCGGTAGCCCCAGCCCTCCAGGTGCCGCCGCATGGCCCCGGCGATGACGGGGTCGTCCTCCACGATGAAGATCCGGTACATAGGGGTCCTCCTCCCGCTTAAACTCGTTTGGAGCATACCACCGCCGGGGGGAAAAGTCAAATGGAAGCGGAGCCGCCGGAAGGCGGCTCCGCTTGCGGATGGAGTTATCCCTGTGCTCCGACGGCGGCGGTCACAGTCCCCTGTTCCACCTGAAAGCGCGTTCCCTCTGTGGGCGCGGTGGTTGTGAAAAATCCGCCGTCCTCCAGAATGGCGGCCGCCAGGGAGCCGTCCTCCACGCCCGCCAGGGCCTCCTCCAGGTCCTGAACGGACCTGTCATAGCTCTCTTGGGAGAGCGTCCCGGCCTCCAGCTCCTCCCGGAGACGGGCCTTTTCCGCCTCCACATAGGCCGCGAAGCCCTCGGCGGTCTCAAACCGGAGGTCCTCTCCGCCTTCGGTCCTGGGCCGGAGGATGAGCTCCTCCCCGTCCTCCGTCTTCCGGCGCTCCACGTCGAAATCGTCCTCCGTGCGGGTCCGCTCGTTGGACCAGCCCTCCAGCCCCGTGTCCCGCACGAAGGCGTCCGCCGCCGCGGGGTCCGCCTTTGCCGGGTCCAGGGGCAGGGTAAACAGGGCCTGGACGCCGGTGAAGTCGCCGCAGAAGGAGATGGTCCCGTCCTCCGCCACGGTGAAGATGGAGCTGCTGGGCGCGCCGCCCTCGTAGAAGGCCATGTACACCGTGCGGTCCGCGAATTTTTCGATGCTCTCGGTGTCCAGCAGGTAGTAGTAGACGCCGCTCTCAGCGTGGCCGTGGGCAGAGGCGCCCAGGGTCCAGTTGTTCACCGCCGTGGGGGAATAGCCCGCCACCAGGGGCGTCATGGTGTAGCGGGTGAAGTCAAAGGTCTCGTTCTCCAGGGGCTCCCCGTCCAGGCGGCGGAGGGACAGCACGGCGTAGGTGTGGGCGTTGCCCGGGTCCGGGTTCAGCGTGTCCAGGTCCTCTCCGGACACCAGGCCCATGAGGGTCACGGCGAAGTCCCCGGTCTCCACGGTCTCGTCGATGGAGATGGCGTCGGGGCCCGCGAAGGCCTGCGCCAGCAGGGGCTGGTTGTGGCGCTCCGCCACCTGGGAGGGCGTCAGCCACACCAGGGCGGCGGACACGGATACCACCAGCAGGGCCGCGGCGGCGGCCAGGGACACCGCCATCTTTTTGGTTTTGCTGAAATGCGTCATTTTGTTCTCCTTTTCCAATTCACGGGCGCGCTGGCGCAGCAGGTTCGCCGTCCGCTCCTGAAAGCCGGCGGAAAAGGGGATCTGGTCAAAGGCTTCACGGTAGGTCTTCCGGTCCATCACACATCCTCCTTCAGCATCTGCCGCAGCCGCTCCCGGCCGCGGGCCAGGCGGGTGCCCACCGTGGCGGCGGGCAGGCCCAGCGTCTTTGCGATCTCTTTGATGGAATACCCCTCGTAATAGTAGAGGTGGATGACAGCGCTGTACTTGTCCGGCAGCGCCCGGACGGCGGAAAGGAGATCGAAGGCGTCCTCCCGGGCCGCCGGCTCGCCCAGCTCCTCCAGGGGGAGGTTCCGGTGCTCCGCGCCGCGGCGGATGTCGCTGGCGCGGTGGAGGGTGGCCCGGATGAGCCAGGCCTTCTCGTGTTCGGCGTCCCGGAACGAGGGGCGGGCGGTCAGCAGCTTTAAGAACACCTCCTGCACCGCGTCCTCCGCGTCGGCGGGGGAGTCCAGCCGGCTGGCGGCCAGGTGCAGCAGCATGGAGCTGTACTGCTCCACGATGCGGGAGATGATTTCATCGGTACCAAATGAAACCACGGTGTCAACTCCTTTCACCCATAACACGGCCGGGAGCCGGGATATTTTTCAGCGGCGGGAAGAAACGCGAAAAAAATTCCCCGCCCGCCGGACAGTATACCATACTGCCCGGCGGGCGGGGAATCGTTTTACTGCTTTTCCGCCGAGATGCACACGGCGTGGCAGATGCCGGGGATGGACTCCCCCTGAAAGCTGGAGGTGGGAGAGAGCAGGGCCCCGGTGGGGGCGAAGACGATCCGCTTCCACTTTCCCCGCCGCATCTCCGTGAGAAGATACCCGTTGAGCACGGAGGCGGAGCAGCCGCAGCCGGAGGCCCCGGCGTGCATATCCTGACCCTCCCGGTCGTAGAGGAGCAGGCCGCAGTCCTGGAAATTGTCCCCCAGCTCCACGCCGTCCCGGGAGAAGAAGTCCCGCACGATGCCGTGGCCCAGCTCCCCCAGATCGCCGGTGACGATGAGGTCGTAGTCCTTCGGGCCGGTGCCGGTGTCTCGGAAGAAGGCGGCCAGGGTGTCGTAGGCGGCGGGGGCCATGGCCGCGCCCATGTTGTTGGGGTCGGTGATGCCCTTGTCCACGATTTTGCCGCAGGTGACGCGGGTGATATAGGGCCCGGGGCCCTCCCGGCCCAGGACGGTGCACCCGGCGGCGGTGGCGGTCCACTGGGCGGTGGGGGTGCGCTGGCTGCCGTAGGGCACCGGCATCCGGTACTGCCGCTCGGCGGTGCAGAAGTGGGAGGAGGTGACGGCGGCGGTGCGCTCCGCGAAGCCCCCGTCGATCAGCATGGCCGCCAGGCCCAGGGACTCCCCCATGGTGGAGCAGGCGCCGTAGAGCCCGAAGAAGGGGATGCCCAGCTCCCGCAGGCCGAAGGAGGAGCCGATGCACTGGTTCAGCAGGTCCCCCGCCAGGATATACTGGATGTCCTTGGGCTTGAGCCGGGCCTGGTCCAGCGCCCGCTGGACCGCCTTTTTCTGCATCGTGGACTCCGCCTTCTCCCAGGTCTTCTCCCCGAAGAAGGAGTCCTGGCTCAGCTCGTCGAAGTATCCGGACAGAGGCCCCCGGGATTCAAACTTGCCGCCGATGTTGGCGAAGGACAGCACGGAGGGCGGGTCCGCCAGAACAGCCGTCCGCTGCCCAATTCGTTTTTCATTCATGGAAAGCCACCTCAATTTTGATGGATTTTCCATAGGGTGCCCCAAAGGGGGAAAATTAGTCATGGGCTTCCGTGCCCGGCGGCTCCGGGAAGGCGCGCAGAGGGCACCCGCCGTCCTTCAAGTACAGCTCCTCGCAGTCCCGCTGGGCCTGAATCAGGATTCGTATGGCCTTTTCCGTCTCCCGCATGAGATGAAGATACATTTCCTGGTAATCCGCCATATCCGCTCTCCTTCCGACATGGGCATTATTGCCTATAACGCTTGCTTCCTATTATAGACAATAATAGAGATATGTCAAATGGAAGAGGGGAGGGGTGTTCCGGTGATTTCCTACCAGCGGCTTTGGGCGACGATGGAGGCCCGGGGCGCCACCACTTACACCCTCCAGGTAAAGGGCGGCATCAGCAGCTCCACGGTCCGGCGGCTGAAAGCGGGGGAATCCGTGTCCACCAATACGCTGGACGCTCTGTGCCGCATTTTGGACTGCGGCATCGCCGACGTCATTGAATACACGCCGGACAAAATGTAACACGGGCGGCAGAGCCGCCCGTGTTTTTTCGCGCTCACGTATAGGACCGCTCCACCCGGACCACGGCGTAATAGCGCCCGTCCAGCGCCCGGACGGCGCTCCGGATCTTCTCCTCCACCTGGCGGTCGCTGAGACGGAAGTCATAGGGCACCACCGCGTCGAAGATCACATTGGTGTGGGTGGGGCCGGAGACCATGCGGAAGTCGTGGATGGTGATGCCGTCGTCAATGCAGCGGACCAGCTCCGCCACCCGGCGGCGGGTCTCCTCGGTCACGCCGTCGTCGGTGACCACCGGGTCCATGTGGATGACGGCCTCGCAGCCCAGCTGTTCCCGCAGCTCCTTCTCCACGTTGTCGATCTCGTCGTGAAGGGCCAGCACGTCCTGGCTGGCGGGGACCTCGGCGTGGAGGGAGATCATCACCCGGCCGGGGCCGTAGTCGTGTACGATCAGGTCGTGGATGCCGATGATCCCGCTGTGGGCCATCACCAGGTCCCGGATGCGGGAGACAAACTCATGGGTGGGCGGGGTGCCCAGCAGGGGGTCGATGGTCTCCTTGGCGGCCTTGACGCCGGACCAGAAGATGAAGGCCGCTACCAGCAGTCCCGCCCAGCCGTCGATCATTTTCCCGGTGAAGTGGCCCGCCAGGGTGGCCGCCAGCACGGCGGAGGTGGCGGCGCTGTCGCACAGGGAGTCCGCGGCGGTGGCCCGCAGGGCGGAGGAGTCCAGACGCTTTCCCAGCCGCCAGTTGTAGAGGGCCATATAGAGCTTCACCCCCACGGAGACGCACAGGATGGCGGTCACCAGGGGGGAGGCCGCCACCGCCGCGGGGTGGAGGATCTTGGCCAGGGAGGACTGGAGCAGCTCCCAGCCCATCAGCAGGATCAGCACCGCCACCCCCAGGCCGGAGAGGTATTCGATCCGCCCGTGGCCGAAGGGATGGTGCGCGTCCGGCTTCTGCCCCGCCAGGTGGAAGCCCAGCAGGGTGATGGCGGAGGAGGCGGCGTCGGAGAGGTTGTTGAAGGCGTCGGCGGTGATGGCCACGGAGCCGGCCAGGGAGCCCGCCAGCAACTTGCCGGAGAACAGCAGGATGTTCAAAAAGATGCCCACCGCGCCGCAGAGGATGCCGTAGGCCTTGCGCAGGGCGGCGGGGTCCCGGCCGTCGGGGTGGATCAGCAGCCGGGAGAGCAGGGTAATCATGGGATCAGGTCCTTTCCAAAAGTCTCAGCGGGGCGTTCCGGGAATGACCAGCTTCATGTGACAGCACAGGTCGTCCAGGTCCCGGTCCGTGGCGGCGGGGACGCGCAGCTTGGCGCCGCAGCGGCGGCAGACGAGGTCCACGGCGGAGCGGCGGATCTCCATGCCGTATTGTACGCTGCCGCAGCCGCAGGTGATCCCCCTTTCCCGGGAGGCGATCTCCTTCAGCTCCAAGAGGACCTCGTACATGATGACGCTGTCCAGAAAGGCCTCCGGGCTGCCGTCCGCGGCCTGCCGCTGTTCCTTTCCGGCCAGGACCTCCAGCTCCCGCAGGTTCTTTTCCACCGTGCCCTCCGGGCCGATGAAGCAGCAGAACTGCTTCGTCCTGGCGCAGCCCAGGGCCGTGGCCCCCCGCAGGACCCGCTCCGGCGGGCACAGCGCCGTATGGGTCTCCCCGCACAGGCCGCAGGGGACGTAGAGCCGGTAGCTCTCCCCGTCGAAGTCCGCCCGCAGGGCGGACTCCCCGCAGCCGCACTCGATCTCCGCGTTGGAGGCCTCCAGCGCGAAGACGGATCGGGCGGCCATCACCGGTTTGCCGCACTTGGGACAGAGGTAGCCGAAGGTGCGCATCTCATCGCCCATGGTGTCTCCCCCATTTCCAGAAAGATTCAAGTTGTTAGATTATAGCACAGCGCCGGGAGAATGTACAGCGTTTTCCGGCGTAAGACGGCGGCCGGAGCGAAGCTGTTGAAAAAAGGCCGCGGCAAACGCCGCGGCCCTCAGACGCCGTCACGCCAGTCCGTCCAGGGGCGAGGACACCGGCTTTGCCAGCAGGCCCAACAGGGGCTCGAAGTCCACGCCCTCCCGCATGGGCAGATTCTCCGCCGCCGTCCGCTCCGCGCAGGCCCGGACGAATTCCACCGCCGCCCGGACGGCCTCCGTCAGCGGTTTTCCCTGCACCAGCGCCCCGGTGAGGACGCTGGAGAACACGTCGCCGGTGCCGTGGAAATCCCGTTCCACCCGCCGGGTCTGGACCGCCTCCGTCCGCCCGGAGGCGGCGTCGAAGCACACGGCCCCGGTGGAGCCCGGTCTCAGGCCGGCCCCGGTGAGCACCACGGAGCGCCGTCCCTCCAGGCTCAGCCGCTCCACGATGGCCCGAAAACCCGCCTCCCCTGTAGGAAGATCTCCATAGGGCACGCCCAGCAGCAGCGCGGCCTCCGTCAGGTTGGGGGTGATGATGTCCGCCTGTTCCGCCAGGCGGGCCATCCCGGCGCACATCTCCGGCGTGTAGGTCCGGTAGACCGCGCCGCCGTCCCCCATCACCGGGTCCACTACCACCACGCCGTTCCCGCGGAAGTCGCGGATAAAGTCCGCCACCACATCGATCTGGCGCCCGCTGCCCAGAAAGCCGCTGTACACGGCGTCAAACCGCAGGTCCAGGGACTTCCAGTGGCGGGCGGCCCTGGGCATCTCCTCCGTCATGTCCAGAAACGTGAAGCCCTCGAAGCCGCCGGTGTGGGTGGAGAGGAAGGCGGTGGGCAGGGGGCAGCACTGTACCCCCATAGCCGAGAGAATGGGAAGGGCCACGGTCAAAGAGCAGCGGCCGAAGCCGGACAGATCGTGGATGGCGGTGACACGGGGCGTGGACATGGCGGGAATCCTCTTTTCTTTGAGATGGGAATTTTTCTGTTGTCTTGCCGGGGGAAGCGTGGTATAATGCGTTATGCTGTTTTTGCTATCATAGCACAAGCGCCTCCGCCGCGCAACCCTGCCGGAAGGGCGGCGAAGCGGAAGCGGTTGGGCGGCAGGCGGCGGAGATTTCCGCTTATACGCGCGGGCATGATGGAATTGGTAGACATGCGAGATTTAGGTTCTCGTGCAGCGATGCGTTGGGGTTCGAGTCCCCATGCCCGCACCAGGAAAAGAGAGACACGCATAGCGTGTCTCTCTTTTCCTGGTGCGCCTCCGCCTTTTGCCGCAGGCAAAAGGCGGCCGCTGCGGCGGGCTAATTTAAATCGTGCAGGAAAAACCCGCAAAGGTTTTTCCCGCACACACCCTTTTCCTTGCGAGACTTGAGGGTGCCCGGTATCAAAAGCGGGCACCTTCTCTTTTTGGTCCCCCGCCGCTTGCCTGCGGCGGGGGCGATTAAAATTCCGCAGGGGGGGAATCCGCAGAGGCCTCCCCCTTCCTTGCGCTATTCCCCCGGTTCAGACGTCCGTGTGTGTACACAGCTCCCGGGCTTTGGCCTGGATGGCCTTCAGGTCCTCGAACGTCTCCGGCCGCTTCCGGGGGTCCCGCAGCAGGGCGGCGGGGTGGTAGACGGCGGTCATCTGCACGCCGTCCCGCTCAAACCACTGGCCGTGCTCCCGGGTGATCTTGAAGTCGTCCTTGATGATGGCCTTGGCGGCGATCCGCCCCAGGCACACCAGGATCTTGGGGCGCAGCAGAGCCATCTGCCGCCGGAGGTAGCCAACGCAGGCGTCCTCCTCCACGTTCAGGGGGTCCCGGTTCTGGGGCGGGCGGCACTTGACCACGTTGGCGATGTAGACCTTGGTGCGGTCCAGGCCGATCATCTCCAGCATGTCGTCCAGCAGCTGGCCGCCCCGCCCCACGAAGGGGACGCCCTGCTCGTCCTCGTGCTGTCCCGGCCCCTCGCCCACAAACAGAATTTCCGCGTCCGTGGCGCCGTCGCCGAAGACCACGTTGGTGCGGGTCTCCGCCAGGGCGCAGCCCCTGCACTGGAGGCACTCCTGTCTCAGGGATTCCCATGTATCCGGCATATGCGTTACCTCTCTCTTTCTGAAAAATGTGCAGAATCTGCCAAGCTCCAGGCGGGGATATTCCGCCGCTGCAAGGGAAACAATGGATGCAGGAGGTTGGATGTATGGCAGATTTGCTCTGGTTTTTCTGGATCTACAGCTTTGGGGGATATCTGGTGGAGCGGGCCTTCGCCGCGGCCACCCGGGCGGAGCGCAGGGAGCGGAAGTGCTTTCTGCTGCTGCCGCTGTGCCCGGTGTACGGCCTGGGAATGCTGGCGGTGCTGGCTCTGCCCGAGACCTGGCGGCAGGGGCCCGGGCTGATCCTCAGCGGCGCGGCCGCAGCCACGGCGGTGGAGTACGCCGTCCACTGGGCCTACGAGACCTTTCTGGGAGTGGCGTTCTGGGACTACTCCCAGGTGCCCGGCAATCTGGCGGGCAGGGTGTGCCTGCCCTTCACGCTGGCCTGGGGCGTGCTGGCGGCCCTCACCGTCTGGTACGTCCACCCGCTGGTATCCGCCCTGGCGGCGGCCGTCCCGGTCTGGGGCACTTTCGGCTTTTTGCTGCTGTTCTCCGTGGACGCGGTGTGTTCCGCCAGATTCCTGTGGGTGACCCACGACGTGGAGGAGCTGCGCGTCACCGGATGGAGCCTCTAGAGCCGGTTTTAAAGCCCGCTCCGGGCCGGGGCCGGCTCCTCCAGGCCGGCTTTCTCCGCCAGCCACAGGTACAGGTCCCGGCAGACGTCCTCCCGGCAGGCCTCGTTCAGGATCTCGTGGCGAAGCTCCGGGTAGAGCTGGATGGACACGTCCCGGACCCCGGCCCTTTGGAAGCTCCGGTACGCCCGCCGCACCCCCCTGCCGCAGTCTCCCACGGGGTCCATGGCCCCGGAGATGAAGAGAACGGGGGTGTTGGCGTTCATCTTTTTCAGGTTTTCGGGCCTGGAGATGAAACGGAGGCCCCACAGCATCTCCCGAAAGAGGCCGATGGAGGCATTGCCGCCGCACAGGGGGTCGGCGATGTAGCGGTCCACGTTCTCCGGGTTCAGGGACAGCCAGTCGAAGCCGGTGCGGTTGGGAGCGAACTGTTTGTTGTAGGCTCCGAAGGCCAGCCTGTCCACCACGGGGGAGGTCTGGTCCTCTCCCACCCGGCGGCGCTCCAGAGCGGCCACGGCTCGGCCGGCGGCCACCAGGGCGGGGGACATCTGCCCGGTGCCCATGATAACGGCCCCGTCCACCGTGCCGGGGTAGCGGATCAGGTACGTCCGGGCCAGGAAGGAGCCCATGGAGTGGCCCAGCAGGAGGAGGGGAATATCCGGGAATTGCTTTTTCAGCAGGCAGAAGCGGGCGTAGAGGTCGTCCACCACCCAATTCCAGCTGCCCTTGGGGCCGAAGTACAGCCGCGCCCCGCCGGGAGCCACGGAGCCGCCGTGGCCCAGGTGGTCGTGGCCCGCCACGGCGAATCCCCGGGCGGTGAGGTATTCGGCCAGGGGCTCGTACCGCAGGATGTACTCCGCCACGCCGTGTGAGATCTGCAAAACGGCCCTGGGCCGGTCCTCCGGCAGCCACTCCACCGCGTGGACGGCGGTTCTTCCGTCGGCGGAGGGGAAGGTAAATTCATTGCGCACCATGGGATGGACCTCCTCTGCATCAGATTTATTATAGAAACGCTCTCTTGTATTTGCTGCTCTTTTCTGCCCTTAACTACTGTTATCTCAATGGTTTAAGCAGTAGTTAGAAGTGGAAAACTTTGTGGAAATGTAGATAACTTATCTATTATTCCTACACTAATCCTATACCGATATTCCTATATTTCGCAAAAGGTGGAACAGAATGAATAAAAATACAAAAAGGAGAACTGTATGAGCAGATTGACCGATGAAGAAATCAGGAAAATGCCGCTCAATGAAGCTGATATATACCTCGAAACGCACCCTGACGAGGCTCAGCATTTTGCTAAAGTGTTCGCAGTATCAGCTGCCAAGCAGACGAAAAAAGCAATCCTCTATCTCTGCGACGGCACTGTCGAAAGTTGCCGAAAAACCAGTTGCTACAAAAGAGGTCGCGAATGCCGGCACACGACAGACGCCGATCATGCCCTGACCTCTGAGCCCCGCCACCTCGTCCCCGATGAGCAAGGCAATCTGTGGGAGACTTCTCCCAAAAATTGAAAACGCCATTTCTAAAAGAGAGGAAAAGGAGGAGACTGCCGGTAACAGTCCCCTCCTTTCATGTGTTCAAGCCATTTTTGCCATCAGGTCTACAACCCGGACATCTTTGTATCGCTCTACAAACTTTTTGCCTGCATTGTTATATCGGCTCAAGTAGCAGAGGATTGCTGCATTTCCGTACTGCCAGTGACCATTTGAATCAGGCCAACCGAGTTTCCGGATAGCATTCACAAGTGCCATACTCATGCTTAAACACCTCCTCTCTTTTAGAAATGGCGTTTTCTCATTTTCCACCTCCAATACTCAAAGGGTGTTTTTCTCCTTTCCGCACACTATAGCACGACCAATTATCAAAGTCAATCCGATACGCATGGAGCAGTTGTCAGAATTTTGCGCTCTTCAAACACCCTATCTTATTTTTTCGATTTCGGTCTTTAGCCACTCGAACTCACGCTGAGTGTAGACTTTCTCGGTAATGTCCGAAATCTTGTGACCGACCATGTACTTGATGGCATATTCGTCTACCCCGGCTTTCTTGGCAGCAGTTACAAAGTGTTTCCGGCCATCGTGCGGACGATGCTCCGGTTTCAACTTCAGCTCATCCCGAACCATGGCGAACCCCTTTTGGTATCGCTGATAGGTCAGCATCGTTGGCTTGCCGCTGCGGCCATCCGTACAAGTAAATAAATACTTGCTGCCAGCCTTTTGAGACGCCTGATATTGTCTCTCGACTAAGTACCGTATCTTCGAGTGGATCGGTACGACACGGTTCTCTCCGGCATCAGTTTTCATACCGCCTTTGAATGTCCAGTTTTCAAGGTCAACATTCTCCAGCTCCAGTAGGCCGAGCTCCTGGGGCCGCCAGCCTGAGTAACACTGGATCAGCAAGATATCGACATAGCGTTTATCGTCAACATGGGCCCAAAGCTGGGCCATCTCTTCTTCGGTGAAGGGAATATGCTCCTGTTTCACCGTTTGGATCTCTTTGATTGTCTCTTCGGTCAGGTTGAAGGTGCGGGAGTAGTTTCGGTCGA
>CANRYZ010000046.1 GCA_947644365.1 uncultured Oscillibacter sp.
GCATAATCATGCCCGCGCCGGAGACGCCGGCGGTGCCGATGGAGGCCAGGGTGGCGGTGACTACCACGATGACCATCTGGCCGATGGTCAGGTGGATGTTGGCGCAGGAGGCCAGGAACACGGTGGCCACGCACTGGTAGATGGCGGTGCCGTCCATGTTGATGGTGGAGCCCAGGGGCAGGACGAAGGAGGCGATGTCGTCCTCCGCGCCCAGCTCCGCGGCGCACTCCTTGGACACCGGCAGGGTGGCCGCGGAGGAGGTGGAGGTAAAGGCGAAGATCATGGCGGCAAAGGCGCCCTTGAAGAACTTAATGGGGCTCATGCCCACAAAGATCTTGGCGGACAGGGAATACACCACCACCGCGTGGACGATGTAGCCCAGGTACGCGCACACGATGACCAGCAGCAGGGAGACCAGGATCTCGGAGCCCTGGGTGGCCACGACCCACGCCATGTAGGTGAACACGCCGATGGGGGCCAGGGAGATGATGAAGGCCATCAGCTGCTCGATGACGGCGTAGGCGGAGGAGACGAAGTCACGGCAGAGCTTCGCCCGCTCGCCGGCGGCCAGGATAGACCCGCCCAGGAACAGGGAGATGACGATGACCTGGAGCATGTTGGCGTCGGTGAAGGACTTCCACATGTTGGTGGGGAAGATGGACACCAGCGTGGCCATGAAGCCGCCGAACTCCTTGGCCTCGTACTCGGCGCCGGCGGCGTCCAGCACGGGGAACAGGCCCGCGCCGTTGAAGATGTTGGCGAACACCAGGCCGATGACGCAGGCGATGGCGGTGGTCACCAGGAAGTACGCCACGGTCTTAATGCCCACGGAGCCCACCTTGCGCATGTCGTTCATGGAGATGATGCCGTCGATCATGCTCAGCAGCACCACCGGCACTACGATGAATTTCAGCAGGTTCACGAAGATGTCGCCGAAGGGCTTTAAGTAGTTTGCGGTGAAGCTGGCGAAGCCGCCGAAGTAGCACACCAGGCCTACCACAATACCGGCGACCAGCGCGATCAGGATCTGCATGGGGAGACTCATTTTCTTCTTCATACACTCACCTCATCAAAAAATTTTCCTCTCTCGTATTCCTCCCGGGAGTCCGGCGCGGGAGTGGGCTCCCTTTGGGATTGTCACATTATAACAAAAAACCTGCCGCTTGTAAAGGCACATTTTTGGCAAGATGCAGTATGCGGCCGTCCCGTCAGTCCTTGAGGGGGTACCCGCAGAAGCGGATGGCGGCCTTGGCCAGCTCCTCCGTGGGGTCCAGGCTGGGCTGACTGAGCCCCAGCAGCCGGAAGGCCAGAGGCAGCTCCGTGCAGCCCAGGATGAAGTAGTCCGCCCCCCGGGCCGACAGGCCCTCCAGCACGGAGAGAAAGGCCGCCCGGTAGCGCTCCGGCGGCGCGCCGGCCTTGACGCCGCCGTAGATGACCTCCATCAGCGCGTCCCGCTCCGCCTCCTCCGGCAGGAGAAAGGGGACTCCGGCCTTTTCCAGAGCCGCCTGGTACAGCCCGGCGGAGAGCGTCCCCCGGGTGGCCAGCACGGCGGCGGTCCCGCCGGGGAAGCGGGCGCGGCAGGCGGCGGCCGCGGCCTCCAGCATACTGAGGAAGGGAATGTCCGTCAGCCCCTGGAGGCGGGGGAGGAAGTAGTGGGCGGTGTTGCAGGGCATGATGACGCAGTCCGCTCCGCAGGCCTCCAGCTTTCGCAGGGAGTCCCGCATGGCGGGCACGGGGTCCGGCCCGCCGCTCAGGATGGCCGCCGTCCGGTCGGGGATGGAGGAGTTGCTGTCGATATAGACGCGGATATGCTCGTTGTCGCTGCCGGCGGCGGTGAGGGAGACGATCTTCTGGAACAGGTCCGCCGTGGCCAGCGGTCCCATGCCGCCCAGGATGCCGATGGTTTTTTTCATATGAAACTCCCCTCGTTTGTTTTGTGGAATCACCGTGTTTCGTTTATAAGCGCGGCGCTTTTTATGATCTAAATCTAAAGGTCTCGCGTCTTTCAGGAAAATGGGCTACCCCCAGAACTCGGGGAACAGCAGCTCGCTTCCCACCTTCAGCGTCAGCAGGATCAGCACGACGATGACGGCGGGGCGGACGATCTTGCTGCCGTTCCTGATGGCGAGGCCCGACCCGATGTAATGCCCGGCGATGGAGAAGACGGCGGCGATGAGGCCCACCCGCACAAACACATACCCGCTGGCCAGCTGGGTCACCAGGCTGCCGATGTTGCTGGAGAGGTTGATGACCTTCACGCCCCCGGCGGCGTGGCGGGTGTCCAGCTTGGCCAGGCGGATGAAGGCGATCATCAAAAAGGTGCCGGTGCCGGGACCGTAGTACCCGTCGTAGCCGCCGATCACCAGGGCCGCGGCCCAGACGATGGCGGCCTGCTTTTTGAACTCCATCTCCCCCGGCTCGTCGGGCCAGTCGTGGTTGCGCAGGGTGATCACCGCCACCACCGGCAGCACCAGAAGGAGCATGTATTTCAGCACCGCGTCCGGCGTGCGGTGCTGGAGCCAGGTGCCGGCCACGGAGCCCGCCAGGGCGAAGGCGATGGAGGGGGCGAAGAGCTTCCAGTCCACATAGCCGTTTTTGATGAACCGGGCGGTGGAGAAGACGGTTCCGATGGCCGCGGAGACCTTGTTGGTCCCCAGGGCGTAGGGCGCGGGCAGGCTGCCGAAGGCGATGAGGTGGGCGGGGCCGGAGATGATCCCGCCGCCGCCGGCGATGGCGTCCATAAAAGAGGCCAGAAATACGCCCAGGCACAGCAGCAGCACGATCCACAGGGCAAAGCCGTCCACGGTGACGTCCGTGAGCAGAGAGAACATAGGCAGAGCTCCTTACGGAAAGATTTGCGGATTTTTGTCTATTGTAGCAGGGCGGGATGGCAAAATCAACCGGAAAGCCCGTCTTTCCGGCGCCGCTGGAAGAAATTATACGGCCGTGTTTTCAGTAAACTTCTGTGTAAAACGCCAAAGGTGCACATAAAATATGGTGAAAATGCGAAAAGAAATTGGCCATATCCACCAAAAGTCTTTTTGGTTTTTCGACAGGACCATTCTTGACGGTATTTCCTTCAAGAAGTATAATAAATCCAATATACGGTATATCTGGGAAAAACGGGGAGCGGGGCGCTCCCGAATCACGGTGTCCGCCGTCGCCGCGGGGCAGGCGGGGAGAGGAGAGTTACATGGCAAATAGCAAAGCGGCCGAGCGTTTCCACGCGGGAACGCTGACCGAGGGCTGGCGCTGGTTCGGCGCCCATCCCACCGAGAAGCGCGGCAAGGCGGGCTGGGGCTTTCGGGTCTGGGCCCCCCATGCGAAAAGCGTGTCCGTGGTGGGGGATTTTAACGGCTGGGATGAACAGGCTAATCGTTTAATTCACGTGGGCGAGGTCTGGGAGGGCTTTATCCCCGGACTGACGGAATATACCGCTTATAAATACGCTGTCACGGGAGAGGATGGGAAGGTCCGGCTAAAGGCCGACCCCTACGGCTTCCACACGGAGACCCGTCCCGCCACAGCCAGCAAGCTCTACGACATCGAGGGCTTCCGCTGGACCGACGCCGCCTTTCGGAAAAAACTGGCCCAGCATCCGGTGTATTCATCTCCGCTGAATATTTATGAGGTCCACCTGGGCTCCTGGCGGCTGCGGGACAACGGGGATTTCATCGACTACCGGGACCTTGGGAAGGAGCTGGCGGCCTACATCAAGGAGATGGGCTACAACGCCATCGAGCTCCTGCCGGTGACGGAGCATCCCCTGGACGACTCCTGGGGCTATCAGTGCACGGGGTATTTCGCCCCCACCTCCCGCTTCGGCACCCCCAAGGACTTCATGTGGTTTGTGAACCATATGCACAAAAACGGCATCTCCGTCCTGCTGGACTGGGTGCCCTCCCACTTCTGCAAGGACGAGCAGGGCCTGTATGAATTCGACGGCACCTGCTGCTACGAGTACGGCGACCCCAACAAGCGGGAGCACGCCAGCTGGGGCACCCGGGTCTTCGACTACGGCCGGCCCGAGGTGAAGAGCTTCCTGTTCTCCTCCGCCCGGTTCTGGCTGGAGGAGTACCACATCGACGGACTGCGGGTGGACGCCGTGGCGTCCATGCTGTATCTGGACTACGACCGCCAGGGCGGCCCTTGGACGCCCAACAAGTACGGCGGACACGAGAACCTGGAGGCCATCGACTTTCTCCGGGAGCTCAACGCCCTGGCCTTTACCGTCAACCCCAATGTGCTGATGATCGCCGAGGAGTCCACCGCCTGGCCCCTGGTGACCCGGCCCGCCGACGTGGGGGGACTGGGCTTCAACCTCAAATGGAACATGGGCTGGATGAACGACATGTGCCACTATCTGAAAATGGACCCCTGGTTCCGCCAGGACCACCACAAGGACATCACCTTCTCTATGATGTATGCCTTTTCGGAGAATTTCGTGCTGCCCATCTCCCACGACGAGGTGGTGCACATGAAGGGCTCCGTGGTGGGGAAGATGCCCGGCGACTACCAGAACCAGCTCCGGTGCGAGCGGGGCTTTTACGCCTACCTCCTGGCCCACCCGGGCAAGAAGCTGATGTTCATGGGCGCGGAGCTGGGCCAGTGGCACGAGTGGAATTCCCACCAGTCCATCGACTGGTACCTGCTGGAGAGCGAGGAGAACCGGAGGACCCACAAGTTTTTCCGGGACATCAACGCCTTCTATCAGAAGGAGCCCGCCCTGTGGGAGATCGACTTCGGCTGGGAGGGCTTCGAGTGGCTGGTGCCCGACGACAACCACAACAACGTGGTGGTCTTTCTGCGCAAGGACAAGAAGGGCCGCGACCTGATGTGTGCGGTGAACTTCTCCCCCAACACCTATGAAAACTACCGGATGGGCGTTCCCGCCCACCGGAAGTACACCCCCGTCTTCAATACCGACGATCCCGCCTACGGCGGCGACGGCTTCGGCGACAAGGAGAGCGTCATGGTGGAGGCCATCCCCTCCCACGGGAAGGAGCACTCCGCCGCCATCAAGATCCCCGCCTTCGGCGCGGTGTTCCTGCGGGGAGAGGGGACCTTCCCCAAACCCGTGAAGTCCAGGATCAAAAAACAGGCAAAGGAGCTTGCGGAGAAATGAAAAAAGAGTGTATCGCGATGCTGCTGGCCGGCGGTCAGGGCAGCCGGCTGTATGTCCTCACCGGGGATATGGCGAAGCCCGCCGTCCCCTTCGGCGGAAAATACCGCATCATCGACTTCCCCCTGTCCAACTGCACCAACTCCGGCATCGACACCGTGGGCGTGCTGACCCAGTACCGCCCCCTGGAGCTGAACAGCTACATCGGCAGCGGCCTGCCCTGGGATCTGGACGGCTCCACCGGCGGCGTTCACATCCTGCCCCCCTACATGGGCAGCAAGGGCGGCACCTGGTACAAGGGCACCGCCAACGCCATCTACCAGAACATCGGCTTCATCGACCTGTATGACCCGGAGTACGTGGTGATTCTCTCCGGCGACCACATCTACAAGATGGACTACTCCGACATGGTCAAGCGCCATAAGGAGGCCGGCGCCGCCTGCACCATCTCCGTCATGGAGGTGCCCTGGGAGGAGGCCCCGCGCTTCGGCATCATGAGCGTCAACGGCGAGGACATGATCACCGAGTTTGCCGAGAAGCCCAAGGAGCCCAAGAGCAACCTGGCCTCCATGGGGATCTACGTCTTCTCCTGGAAGACCCTGCGCCAGTACCTCACCGACGACGAGGCAAATCCCGAGTCCGAGAACGACTTCGGCAAGAACATCATCCCCACGATGCTGGGTGACGGCCAGCGCATGGCGGCCTACCGCTTCGCCGGCTACTGGAAGGACGTGGGGACGCTGGACTCCCTGTGGGACGCCAACATGGATATGCTCTCCCCCACCTCCGGCCTGGACCTGACCGATGACTCCTGGCCCATCTACGCCCGGTCCGTCAACGCGCCGCCGGCCTTCCTGGGCGGGGACGCCAAGGTGACCCACAGCGCCATCAACCGCGGCAGCATCCTGGAGGGCACGGTGGAGAACTCCGTCCTCTCCTCCAATGTCACCGTGGGCGCCGGCGCCCGGGTCAGCTACTCCGTTCTGCTCCCCGGCACGGTGGTGGAGCCCGGCGCGGTGGTGGAGTACGCCATCCTGGGCGAGGGCTGCCGCGTGGGCAGGGACTGCCGCGTGGGCGGGAGCCCGGAGGCGGACAGCGCCGACACCTGGGGCGGCCTGACGGTGCTGGCTCCCGGCTGCCGCCTGGAGGACGGCAGAGAGGTGCGTCCCGGCATCATGCTGGGCAAGAACGCTGAGGAGGTGTCCAAATGAACGGACTGCACGGGATCATTTTCTCCTATGAGAAGCGAAACGAGATGCAGGAGCTGGGTCAGATCCGCTCCGCGGCGTCCATTCCCTTCGGCGGGCGGTACCGGGCGGTGGACTTCGCCCTGTCCAGCCTGGTAAACGCCGGCTGCACGGACGTGGGCATCGTGCTCCACGGCCACTATCAGAGCCTGCTGGACCACCTGGGCACCGGCAAGGCCTGGGACCTGAGCCGCAAGCGGGGCGGCCTTCGGATGCTGCCGCCCTTCAACTATCAGCAGAGCTGGGGCGCCATGCCCTTCCGGGGCCACATGGAGGCCCTGGCGGGCGTGCGGAGCTATCTGGACACCATCCGGCAGGACTATGTGGCCCTGATGGACGGGGATCTGGTGGCCAACCTGCCCCTGGGCGATATTTTTGAGAGCCACGTGAAGTCCGGCGCGGACATCACCGCGGTCTGCGGCAACGACAGCTTTGCCACCGACGACGGCACCTATTTCGAGATCAGCGACGGGCGGGTGACGGAGGTGCTGTACAACCTCCACCGCCCCAGGGGCTACCGGGGGCTGGAGGTCTACATCGTCTCCACCAAGCTCCTCAAGGAGATGGTGGACGAGTGTACCGCCAAGGACCAGTACAGCTGGCGGCGGGATGTGCTCCAGGCCCGGAAAGATGAGCTGTACCTGCGCAGCTATATCTGGAGCGGCTTCGCCGCTCAGATGCGCTCCGTGAAGGAGTATTACGACCGCAGTATGCAGCTGCTGGACCCGGCCATCCGGGCGGAGCTGTTCACCCCGGCCCGCCCCGTCCGGGCCAAGGGCGACGACAAGTCCTCCACCTACGTGGGGCCGGAGGGCGTGTGCGTCAACTCCCTGGTGGCCGAGGGCTGCCGCATCGAGGGCGTGGTGGAGAACTCCATCCTCTTCGCCGGCGTCAACGTGGCCAAGGGGGCCGTGGTCCGGGACAGCGTCCTCTTCAAGGGCACCGAGATCCAGGGCGGCGCCAAGCTGGCCTATGTCATCTGCGACAAGGACGTGAAGGTTCAGGAGAACCGGACCCTGATGGGCCACGCCACCTATCCCATTGTGGTGGCCAAGGGCAGCATTGTGTGATATAGACTTCGGTCAGGGGGAGCGCGCTCCCCCTGATTGAGTTGTAAACGCCGGAGTCTTCCGGCGGAAGTGGGACATTGGAGATATTCTGATGAACACGAAGAAAAGGAGCAATCAAAGATGAAAATTCTGTATGCAACCAGCGAGGCCGTCCCTTTTTGCAAAACCGGAGGACTGGCCGACGTAGCCGGCTCCCTGCCTTCCGCCCTGGCGGCGGAGGGCGCCGAGGTGGCGGTGGTGGTACCGCTGTACCGCCGCGTTCGGGAGAGGTTCGGCGATCAGCTGACCTTCCTGTGCTATGACTATGTGAACCTGGCCTGGCGCCACGTCTACTGCGGATTGTTCTCCCTGGAGAGGGACGGCGTGACCTGGTACTTCCTGGACAATGAGCAGTATTTTGACCGCCCGGACCTGTACGGCTACATGGACGACGGCGAGCGCTTCGGCTTTTTCTCCCGGGCCATTGTCCGGATGCTGGACCACATGAAGTTCTGGCCCGACGTCATCAACTGCAACGACTGGCAGACCGCCCTGGTGCCGATCTATCTGAAAGACGACGGCGTGCGGGAGGACCGCTTCCGCTCCATCCGCACCACGCTGACCGTCCACAACATCGAGTATCAGGGCCGCTACAACCCCTATGTCCTGGGCGATCTCTTCGGCCTGGACGCCGGCTGGGTGGAGGACGGCACGCTGCTGATGGACGGCGATCTGAACCTTTTGAAGGGCGCCATCCTCTGCGCCGACGCCGTCAACGCCGTGTCTCCTACATACGCCAACGAGCTGAAAATGGCCTATTTCGCCCACCGGATGGAGAGCGTCATGCGCCAGTGTGAGTACAAGCTGTACGGCGTGCTCAACGGCATCGACATGGACCGGTACGACCCCGCCAGGGACCCCGGCATCGCCAGGAATTTCACCGCGGAGGATATGTCCGGCAAGGACGAGGACAAGGCCTATCTCCAGTGCCTGATGGGTCTGCGGGAGGAGGCCCACGTGCCCGTCGTGGCCATCGTGAGCCGTCTGGTGTCCCATAAGGGTTTGGACTTGATTTGTGAGGTGCTTCATGATATGATGAAGCTCCCCATGCAGCTGGTGGTGCTGGGCAAGGGCGACAAGAAGTACGAGGAGTTCTTCCACTGGGCCGCCCAGCAGTACCCGGGCCGGATGGCGGTGCGCCTGGACTACAACGAGGAGCTGTCCATGGCCATCTACGCCGGCGCCGACCTGTTCCTGATGCCCTCCAAGAGCGAGCCCTGCGGACTGAGCCAGATGATCGCCATGCGCTACGGCACCGTGCCCATCGTCCGGGAGACCGGCGGACTGAAGGATACCGTCCACCCCTACGAGGCCTGGCGGGACGCCGGCAACGGCTTCACCTTCGCCAACTATGCCAGCAACGATATGCTCCACGTCATCCGGGAGGCCGTGTACCTGTACAAGGACTATCCCGACGCCTTCGGCCGTCTGCGGAAGCGGGGCATGGAGTGCGATTTCAGCTGGGCCCGCAGCGCCGGGGAGTACCTGCGGATCTACGCCAACGTCACCGGGCAGGTCTGGCCCGCGCCGGAGGCCGCTCCCGCCGTGGAGGCCGCCCCTGTGGAGGAGGCGCCTGCCGCCGCGGAGGAGACGCCTGCGGCGGAGGAAGCCCGCCCTTTTGAGCAGGCTGCTCCGGAATCTGATCCGGAGCCTGTGAAGAAGCCCGCTCCCGCCAGGCGGGGCAGGAAAAAGGCCGCCCCGTCCGCCGGAAAGGCGGAGACTGAGAAGCCCGCCCCCGCTGTGGAGGAGAAGCCCGCCGCTGCCAAGGCGGAGGCTGTTCCCGCCGCGGAGCCCAAGAAGCGCGGACCCAAACCCGGGACGAAGAAGAAGCCCAAGGCCGCCGGAACAAAAGCTGCCGGAGAGACCAAAAAGAAAGGAACCGCCGCGAAGGAGAAATAAGCGGGCGGCGGGTATGGAGAACTGAATGAGACCATTTACCACTGAGACACTGGAGAAAGCCCTGACGGAAAAGCTGATGCTGAATTTCAGCAAGACCCCCGACGAGGCCACCGATCAGGAGATGATGCGGGCCTGCGCCCTGGTGCTGCGGGACGTGATGGCCATCCGCGGGGTGGAGACCCGCAAGAAGACCAACCGGGAGCAGGGCAAGCGGGTGCACTACCTGTCCATGGAGTTTTTGATGGGCCGGAGCCTGATGAAGAACGCCTACAACCTAGACGTGCTGCCCCAGCTGAAAGAGGCCCTGGATCACCTGGGCTTCAAGGCCGGAGACATCTTTGAGATGGAGCCGGACGCGGCCCTGGGCAACGGCGGCCTGGGCCGCCTGGCCGCCTGCTACCTGGACTCCATGGCCACCCTGGACATCCCGGCCACCGGCTATTCCATCTGCTACGAGCTGGGCCTCTTTAAGCAGAAGATCGTGGACGGCGAGCAGGTGGAGCTGCCGGACCACTGGAAGGACCTGGGTGTGTCCTGGCTGGTGCCCAAGCCCGAGGAGGCCCAGGAGGTCCGCTTCGGCGGCACCGTGCGGGAGTTTTGGGACAACGGCCGCCTGCACACCGTCAACGAGAACGCCACCACGGTGCTGGCGGTGCCCTGCGACATGAAGATCCCCGGCTTCGGCACGGAACATGTCAACACTCTGCGCCTGTGGGAGCCCCGGGCCACGTCCCCCATGGACATGTCCCTGTTCTCCCGGGGCGAGTACCTCAAGGCCGCCGAGGAGGAGGCTATGGCGGAGTCCATCGCCAAGGTCCTCTACCCCGACGACAGCCACATGGAGGGCAAGTCCCTGCGGCTGAAACAGCAGTATTTCTTCGTGTCTGCCACCATGCAGTCCATTACCACCAAGCACATGGCCCTGTACGGCACCATGAAGAACTTCCACGAGAAGAACGTCATCCAGATCAACGACACCCATCCGGCCCTGGTGATTCCGGAGCTGATGCGCATTCTCATCGACGACGCCGGCATGGACTGGGACGAGGCCTGGAGCATCACCACCCAGTCTGTGGCCTACACCAACCACACCGTTCTGGCGGAGGCCCTGGAGCGCTGGCCCCAGGTATTGATGGAGCACCGCCTGCCCCGGATCTGGCAGATCATCAAGGAGATCTCCGGCCGCTGGCAGAACCGGATCGACGAGTATTACCACGACCCCGGCAAGACCCAGTACATGGCCATTGTCTGGGGCGGCGAGGTCCGCATGGCGAACCTGTGCATCGCCGGCAGCATGGCCGTCAACGGCGTCAGCGCCCTGCACACGGACATCCTGCGCAACGACGTGTTCCGGGACGCCTGCCAGATGGAGCCCTGGAAATTCAAAAACGTCACCAACGGCATCGACCACCGCCGCTGGCTCAGCGAGATCAACCCCGGCCTGGACGGCCTGATCCGGGACCTCACCGGCGGGGACGAGTACCTCTCCAACGCCATGGCGCTGCAGAAGCTGGACGAGTACGCCGGCGACAAGTCCGTACTGGACCGCCTGGGAGAGATCAAGCGGCAGAACAAGGAGGCCTTCGCCCTCCACGCCAAGAAGACCCGGGGCGTCGTCCTGGACCCCAACGCCATCTTCGACGTGCAGGTGAAGCGGCTCCACGAGTACAAGCGGCAGCTTTTGAACGTGCTGCACATCATCGCCCTGTACCAGAAGCTCCGGGACGACCCGAACGCCATCACCCAGCCCCACACCTTCCTCTTCGGCGCCAAGGCGGCCCCGGGCTATGTGGTGGCCAAGCGGATCATCCGCCTGATCAACTCCCTGGAGGATCAGATCGCCCACGACCCCATCTGCAAGGATAAGCTCCAGGTGGTGTTCCTGGAGAATTACCGGGTCTCCCTGGCGGAGATGCTGATGCCCGCCAGCGAGGTGAGCCAGCAGATCTCCACCGCCGGCAAGGAGGCCAGCGGCACCGGCAATATGAAATTCATGATGAACGGCGCTCTGACCGTGGGCACCCTGGACGGCGCCAACGTGGAGATGCACCAGGTTCTGGGAGACGAGAATATGTTCCTCTTCGGCCTCCACGCCGACGAGGTGGAGCAGATGAAGCGGGAGGGCTATGTGCCCCAGCGGCTGTACACCCAGGACGAGACCCTGCGCCGCTGCGTGGACGCCCTGCGCACCGGCTTCCGGGACGGCGTGACCTATGAGGACCTGTACCAGCGGCTGCTGTTCGGCTCCGGCGGCAGCGCGGCGGACGAGTACCTGCTGCTGGCGGACTTCGCGTCCTACTGCCAGGCGGAGCGGGACATGGCCGCCGCCTACACGGACCGGGACCGCTGGAACCGCATGAGCCTCCACAACATCGCCCGCAGCGGCATCTTTGCCGCCGACCGGTCGGTGCGGGAGTACGCGGACAACATCTGGCACGTGTCTCACAGATAAAGGAAAATAAAAAGCGTCCCTCCTGCCGGCGGCAGGAGGGACGCTTGGTTTTCCCGGGAAAAATCCGCTTATACTGGAATCCATGAAAAAGCTTGAAAAGCTTTTTCCCCGCAAGGGGGACGCCGCATACGTAAGCGGCAGAGCCGCTAACGTATGCGCAGTATAGTGTCGAAGACGCGTTGGATTCTTATGAGACGTGTTTTGCGTCAAAATGGCGCAAAACGGAAACGCGGTACGCGGTTCCATTTCAAATAAAACGAAATCGTTTTATTTGAAATTAGTATTATTTCTCAGCGGCGGCCCGATAGAGGAAGGTCACGATCTGGCCCCGGGTGCAGGGGGTGTCGGGGGAGAAGGTGGTGCCGTCGCCGGTGCCGGAGGTGATGCCCTTCTCCACGGCCCAGGCGATGGGCTGGAGGCCGTACTC
>CANRYZ010000047.1 GCA_947644365.1 uncultured Oscillibacter sp.
AGAGAAAAGAGAAATGGGGGGTGCATCTGCCCAGCCATCGACATGGCTGAATCCCCCGCCCCGCCCGCCAGGGCGCGCATATGCCCTATACTATAGTTATCAGCCCATCCCCCGATACAAAAAACACCCCGGATCATGGGAGTATATCACGCCGACAGCCTGCAAATAGGCATAGACAATGGTGGTTCCCACAAAGCTCATGCCCCGGCGTCTCAGGTCCGCCGACACCCGGTCCGACAGGGGGGAGCTGGCCTTTCCCGTCTCATAGATCACCCGCCCCTCCGTGAAGTGCTGGAGATAGGCGTCAAAAGATCCCCACTCCCCTTGAATGTCCAAAAACACCCCGGCGTTTTGAATGGCGGCGGCGATTTTCCGCCGGTTCCGGACGATGGACCGGTCCTCCAGCAGGGCGGCGGTCTTCTCCGGGCCGTAGGCCGCGACCTTTTCCGGATCGAAGCCGTCGAAGGCGGCCCGAAAGGCCTCCCGCTTGTTCAGGATGGTCTCCCAGGAGAGCCCCGCCTGGAAGGACTCCAGGACCAGCAGCTCAAAGAGCATCCTGTCGTCGTGCCGGGGCACGCCCCACTCTTCGTCGTGGTACGCCACGTACAGGGGATTGTTCAAATTGCACCAGCCGCAGCGGCAGCGCGTATCCATCATGCCGTCCTCCCTTGACTTTCCAGTTTGTTACAGTGTAGTATACAGGAAGAACCCTCCGCTGTCCACCGTGTCCGAAGATGAAAGGAGCCTTGCCATGTATTTCGACGCCCATTCCGACCTGCTGTACGACGTGACCCGCCGCCGCCTGGCGGGGGAGGAGCATATATTGGAGACCCATCATTTGGACCGCCTGCGCCGGGGCGGCGTGGAGGGCCTGGTGCTGGCCCTCTGGTACGGCGCCGAGAGCGGCCATACCTTCTGGGACCGGATCCCGGGGGCGGACACGGACCGCGTCCGGCTGGACGTCATGCTGGACCAGTCCCGGGCGGAGCTGTCCCGGTGCGCGCAGGTCCGGCTGGTCCATACGGTCCGGGAGGCGGAGGAGGCCCGGGCCGCCGGGGCGCTCTACGCCTTCTTGGGGCTGGAGGGCATGGCCGCCCTCGGCGGTGACGCCGCCGCCCTGGACCGCTGCTACGAGGCCGGCGTCCGGCTGGGGATGCTCACCTGGAACGAGGAGAACCTCTTTGCCGCAGGGGCCGGAGGCGACCCGGAGAAAAAACTCACCGCCCAGGGCCGGGCGGCGGTCCGGCGGATGCGGGACCTGGGGATGGTGGTGGACGTGTCCCACCTGAACGACGGCGGCTTCTGGGACGTGATGGACCTGGCCGCGGGGCCCGTCATCGCCTCCCACTCCAACTGCCGCGCCCTCTGCGGCGTCCGCCGGAATCTGACGGACGACCAGCTCCGGGCCATCCGGGACTCCGGCGGCGTGGTGGGGCTCAACGTCTACCATAATTTCGTCCACGACGACCCGGAGCGGCAGACCGTAGAGACGCTGGCCCGCCACGCCGTCCACATGGCGGAGGTCATGGGCGCGGAGCACGTGGGCTGCGGCTTTGACTTCTGCGAGTTCATGGGTCCCCCGGACAACGACGCCGCCGCGGGGATCGAGGACGCCTCCCGGGTCGGAAACCTCTTCGACTGGCTGGAGCGCTTCGGCATGAGCCGCGAGGAGCGGGAGGGCGTCGCCCGGGAAAACTTCCTGCGGGTGTTCCGGCAGGTGCTGGGCTGAGACCCTGGTCCTAAAACCATGGCGCTCCCGTCTCCCGGAAGCGGGGAACCGGACCGTCCCGGTAGGGATCGTAGCGGCGGATGTTGCAGCCGAATTCCTGCAAAGAGGCGATCTTTCCCTCCCCGGTCCAGCGGATCAGGGACAGTCCCTCGAAGGGCTCCCTGCGCCCGTCCGCCATGACGTTTTCAAAATACCACTCCGCCACGGTCTGGTCCTCCCGGTGGAAAAACTGCCGGATGTCCCACCGGAGGACCGTGCCCCGGGTGTTCCACTCGTCAAACCACAGCCGGATCTTGTCCCGGCCGCGGTACTCCGGACCCCAGCTCTCGATGTAGACCGCGCCGGGGTCAAAAATATCCTCGATTCCCAGATCCCTCTTTTCCAGCCACATCCGAAACCATAGGCGGATGATCTCCTCCCTGCGGTCCACCGGCGCCACCGTCCTCTCTGCAATTTTGTGGTCTGCCTCCAGTGTACCATAAAAAGGCGGGCAAAGAAAGAATTTGAATTTTTCCATGAGATATACTATAATGGCATACGTATTGTGTCTACAAAGGAGCTGAGACCTTGGAAGTTACCAGAACGAAACTCGCCGGGGGCGTGTACCTCACCTTCCACCCGGCGCGGAAATTCAAGACCAGCCTGCTCTCTGCCCAGTTCGTCACGCCGCTGCGGTGGGAGACGGCCTCCGCCTGCGCCCTGCTGCCCGCCCTGCTGCGGCGGGGCACCGTCAGCTGCCCGGACATGGGGGCCCTGTCCGCCCGGCTGGATACGCTCTACGGCGCCCGGATCGACTGCACGGTGCGCAAGAAGGGCGAGAACCAGTGCGTGGGCTTTGTGGCCAGCCTCATCGACGACAGCTACGCCCCCGGCGGCGAGCGGCTGCTGGAGCCGGTGGCCTCGCTTTTGGGGGAGCTGGTGTGCGACCCCGTCACGGAGCGGGGCCGCTTCGTCCCCGCCTATTTTGACAGCGAGAAGGCCAACCTCATCGACGCCATCCGCAGCATCTTAAACGACAAGCGGGAGTACGCCGAGGGCCGCCTTCTGCGGGAGATGTGCGCGGGAGAGGCCTACGGCATCCCCCGCCTGGGGGACGACAAGAGCGCCCAGCGCATCCAGCCCCAGAAGCTGTACAGCCTGTACCGGAAATTGATCGCCTCCTCCCGGCTGGAGCTCTTCTACAGCGGCAGCGCCAGCCGGGAGCGGGTGGAGCAGGCCCTCCAGGCCGCCTTCGCCGCCCTGCCCCGGGAGGACGTCCAGGGCATCGCCCCGGCGGCGGTCCACCCCGCCCGGGAGAGCGTGTACAGCGTCTCCGAGGAGCTGGACGTGACCCAGGGCAAGCTGGGCATGGGCTTCGCCTGCGGCAGCGCGGACCACACGGCGCTGCTGGTGGGCAACACCTTATTTGGCGGCAGCAGCAACTCCAAGCTCTTTTTGAACGTGCGGGAGAAGCTGTCCCTGTGCTACTACGCCTCCTCGGTGTACCACCGGCAGAAGGGGCTGATCACCGTGTCCTCCGGCATCGAGTTTGCCAATTACCAGCGGGCCTATGACGAGATCTGCGCCCAGCTCCGGGCCGTACAGAACGGCGAGCTGGAGGACTGGGAGCTGGAGGGCGCCCGGAGCACCCTCCTCAACGCCTACGCCTCCATGGGGGACTCCCAAGGCAAGCTGGAGAATTTCTTCCTGGGCCAGGCGGCCACCGGGAACCAGGAGACGCCGGAGGACCTGGCGGCGGCGGTGCGGGAGGTCACGCCGGAGCGCATTTTCAGCGCCATGCGGACCGTGTCCCTGGACACGGCGTATTTCCTGCGGGGAAAGGAGGCGGCGGAATGAACCAGAGCTTTTACAAGCGGGTGGGCGAGTCCGTCCACCGGGAGACCCTGCCCAACGGCCTCCAGATCTGTGTGGTGCCCAAGCCCGGCTACGCCAAGAAGTACGCCTTCTTCGCCACCCGCTACGGCGGCATGGACACCCGGTTCCAGCTGGGCGGCGTCTGGCTGGACACCCCGGCGGGCATCGCCCACTACCTGGAGCACAAGATGTTTGACACCAAGGAGGGCAACGCCCTCCAGGAGCTGGCCAAAAACGGCGCGGAGCCCAACGCCTTCACGGCCAACGCCATGACGGGCTACTACTTCAGCTCCACGGAGCACTTTGAGGAGAACCTGGAGATCCTGCTGTCCTTCGTCTCCATCCCCTATTTCACTGAGGAGAGCGTGGCCAAGGAGCAGGGCATCATCGGCCAGGAGATCCGCATGATCGAGGACGATCCGGACTGGCAGCTCTACGCCCGGATGACCCGGGCCCTGTACAGCCGCTCCACCGCCGCCGTGCCCATCGCCGGCACGGTGGAGAGCATCTCCCACATCACGGCGGAGACGCTGTACGACTGCCACCGGGCCTTCTACACGCCCTCCAACATGATCCTGACCGTGGTGGGGGACGTGGACCCCGTCCACATCGCCGACGTCGCCCGCCGCGTCCTGCCCCGCCAGGGCGGGCCGGAGATCCCCCGGGACTACGGGGAGGAGCCGGAGGCCGTGGCGGAGCGGGAGACCAGCCTCGCCATGGAGGTCTCCAGCCCCCAGTTTCTCACGGCCTTCAAGTGCCGCCCGCCCCGGGAGGGGGAGGACTTTTTCCGCGCCTCTCTCCTGGGCGGCATGGCCTGCGACGTGCTGCTGGGGGACTCCAGCCCCCTGTACCTGCGCCTCTACGGCCAGGGGCTCATCAACTCCAGCTTCGGCGGGGACTTTGAGCAGCTCCCCGGCGTCGCCATGCTCTACGCCGGCGGCGACAGCCGGGACGCCAGGAAGGTGGCCGCCGAGATCTGCGGGGAGGCCCGCCGCCTGGCGGAGGAGGGCATTGACGAGGACTTCTACCAGCAGGTGCGCCGGGCCGCCTTCGGCGGGCAGCTCCGGGGCCTGAACTCCTTTGAGAACATCGCCGTCTCCCTGACGGAGGGGTACTTCCACGGCTACGATCCCCTCCGCTTCCCCCAGGTGTTCGAGACCATCACCAAGGACGACGTGGCCGCCTTCCTGCGGGAGAACGTCACGGAGGAGCGGGCGGTGCTGTCGGAGATCGTGCCCAAATGACCCCCTCCGCACCGGATACCTTCGGCTGACAGGCGTGTTTTCCCCCTGGCAGCCGAAGGGGACAAGAAAGGAAGAACGATATTTTGACCGCGTTAAAGGATATGCCGATCAGCTTTCCCGGCCTCTTTGGGGACTGGGAGTTCAACCCCGATCCCATTGCCCTGCACATCGGCCACGGCGTCTACTGGTACGGGATCATTCTGGCCTTTGCCATGCTCATGGGCCTGCTGCTGTGCATGAAGCAGGCCAAACGCTTCGGCCTGAAAGAGGACCATGTGCTGGACATGGTCCTCTGGGGGGTGCCCTGCTGCGTGCTGGGCTCCCGCGTCTACTACGTTATCTTCTATCTGGACCTGTACCGCAGGGCCGACGGCAGCCTGGACTGGGGGCGCATGATCGCCATCTGGGACGGGGGCCTGGCCATCTACGGCACGGTGATCGCCGGGGCGCTGCTGGCCTTCTTCTACGCCCGGAGCAAGAAATTGAAGCTGGGGGCCCTGACGGACCTGTGCGTTATGGGATTGCTGCTGGGTCAGATCATCGGCCGCTGGGCCAACTTCATCAACCGGGAGGCCTTCGGCGGACTGACGGACCTGCCCTGGCGGATGCGCCTGTGGACCAGCGCCTACCAGTACATCGAGGTCCACCCTACGTTTTTCTATGAGAGCCTGTGGAACCTGGTGGGGCTGCTGCTGATGCTGTTCGTGGTCTCCCGGGGCCGCCGGTTCGACGGGGAGAACACCTGGTTCTACTTCCTCTGGTACGGCCTGGGCCGGGCCTGGGTGGAGGGCCTCCGGACCGACAGCCTCTACCTCTTCGACTGGACCATTCTGGGCCGGCCCGTCCGGGTCTCCCAGGCGCTGAGCCTGGTGATGGCGGCGGTGGCGGCGGCGATGCTGTTCTACCACATCCGCGTCAAGAAGTGCTCGGCGGAGGACCTGCTGGTGAACCAGCTGGCCCGCCGGCAGGCGGAGGAGGCCGCCGCCGCGGCCCCGGAGACGGGGACGGAGACCTCAGAGAACGCCCCGGAGCCCCCGGAGGAAGTTGGAACAGAGGAGGACGCGCCCCATGGCGGTGAGGATTGACGGAAAGGCCCTGGCGGCCAAGATAAAGGGCCAGACGGCGGCGGAGGCCGCCAGGCTCCCCCGGAGGCCGGGCCTCGCGGTGGTGCTGGTGGGGGAGGACCCCGCCTCCCAGGTCTACGTGGCCGGCAAGGAGCGGGACTGCGCCGAGTGCGGCATCGAGAGCTTTGGGCGCCGCCTTGGCGCGGAGACCTCCCAGGAGGCGCTGCTGGAGCTGATCCGGCGGCTCAATGAGGACCCCCGGGTGGACGGCGTCCTAGTACAGCTGCCCCTGCCGGGGCATTTGGACGAACAGGCGGTGATCAACGCCATCGCGCCGGACAAGGACGTGGACTGCTTCCACCCCTTCAACGTGGGGCGCATGGCCGTCGGCGACCCGGTGTTCCTGCCCTGCACCCCGGCGGGGGTCATGGCCATGCTGGACGAGTATGAGATCCCCATCCGGGGAAAGCGGTGCGTGGTGCTGGGGCGGAGCAACATCGTGGGCAAGCCCATGGCGGCCCTCCTGACCCAGCGGGACGGCACCGTTACCATCTGCCACTCCCAGACGGAGGACATGGCCCGGCACACCCGGGAGGCGGATATTCTGGTCTCCGCCGTGGGGCGGACGGGGCTTGTCACCGCCGATATGGTGAAGGAGGGGGCCGTGGTCATCGACGTGGCCATGAACCGGGATGAAAACGGAAGGCTCTGCGGCGACGTGGACTTTGCCGCGGTGGAGCCGAAGGCGTCTTACATCACTCCGGTGCCCGGCGGCGTGGGCCCCATGACCCGGGCCTGCCTCATGCGCAACATCCTCGCCGCCGCCCGGCTCCACCAGGCGTAAGGAGGGCAGAGCCATGCCGGAACACGATAAAAAAGGACCCGGCTCCCCCGGAGGGGCCGCCGGGCTGCATATCGGGTGCCATCTGTCCTCCTCCAAGGGGTTTGCCGCCATGGGGCGGCAGGCGCTGGAGCTGGGGGCGGATACCTTCCAGTTTTTCACCCGCAACCCCCGGGGCAGCAAGGCCAAGGACCTGGACCCCGCCGACGCGGCCGCCCTGGTGGAGCTGCTGGCGGAGCATGATTTCGCGCCCATCGTCGCCCACGCCCCGTACACCCTGAACCTCTGCGGCGCGGAGGAGAAAAACCGGGCGCTCGCCCGGGAGACCATGGCCGACGACCTGCGGCGGCTGGAGTTTGTGCCGGGGCAGCTCTATAACTTCCACCCCGGCAGCCACGTGGGCCAGGGGATTGAGGCCGGCATTGACCTGATCGCCCAGGGCCTCAACGCCATTGTGCGGGAGGACCAGAGCACCACAGTCCTGCTGGAGACCATGGCGGGCAAGGGCAGCGAGGTAGGGGGCCGGTTCGAGGAGCTGCGGGCCATTCTGGACCGGGTGGCGCTCCCGGACAAGATGGGCGTGTGCCTGGACACCTGCCATGTCTCCGACGCGGGGTACGACATCATCCACGACCTGGACGGCGTGCTGACGGAGTTTGACCGCGTCATCGGCCTGGAGCGCCTGCGGGCCGTCCACCTCAACGACAGCAAAAATCCCCCCGGCAGCCGGAAGGACCGCCACGCGTGCATCGGCCAGGGGGAGATCGGCACGGAGGCCCTGGCCAGAGTGGTGCGCCACCCGGCGCTCCGGGGCCTGCCGTTCTGTCTGGAGACCCCTAACGAGCTGCCGGGCTACAAGAGAGAAATCGCGCTGATGCGGCAGCTCTTCGGCCGGGACGCGGAGTGACAATGACGGCTGACAAAATCCCCCCGGAGCGGACGTCTTTCTGGTCCGCTCCGGGGGGATTTTTGTAATTTGGCCGGTCCGCCTCAGTGGAACAGCTTCCGCCCGATCCAGATGAACAGGCACGCGCCTACCACGGAGACGATGAGGTTGGCGATGGCGCCGTAGGCCCGGAAGCCAATGAGTCCGAAGACGAGGCTGCCCACCACAGAGCCCACCACGCCCACTACGATGTTGCGCAGGAGGTCCCCCTCCATGTCCATCAGCTTTCCGGCGATCCAGCCCACCAGGGCGCCGGCGATCAAAGTACCCAGTAAACGAAACATAGTTTTTCTCTCCTTTTCCGCCGGGGCGGCGGTTTCTGTTGTATGATATGAGGCCGGTTCAGTCCGCGATATACTCCCGCACCCGGTAGACCGCGCCGATCTCCTCCTCGCAGATCCTCCGGCAGTTTTCGATTTCCTCCGCCGGGATGGTGTCCACCACGGTCATCATCACCGTGGGCACGTACCGCGTCAGCTCCTTGGCGAAGGCCTTCATGGCCTCATAGGCCCCGGGGTACCAGGGGCGGCACAGCGCCTCGTACTTCTCCGCCGTGTCGGTGTTCAGTGAGATGGACACCTCGTCGAACCGCCCTTCAAAGTCCGGGCAGGTGTCCCGGCCGTGGATGAGGTTGGCGGTGCCGTTGGTGTTCATGCGGGTGTGGATTTTCGTGCCGTGCTCCTTCATGCGGTCGATGACCCAGCAGATGTCCTCCAGCCGGTAGGCGGGCTCGCCGAAGCCGCAGAACACCAGCTGCCGGAATTTCGAGAGGTCCCAGCCCTCGATGGAGGCCAGGATCTCCTCCCGGGTGGGCTCCCGCTCCAGCCACAGGTTGTCGTTGTAGATGCTGCCGCCGCTGGCCTGGTTGTGCCGCAGGCAGAAGGTGCAGGCGTAGTCGCAGCGGTTGGTGGTGTTGACGTAGAGGTTTCCCTCGTACTCGTAGGTGATGGTAAAGCCCTTTTTCATGGTCGCCGCTCCTCAAAAAAAGTATACCCGTACAGGTGAAAATTCGACAGGGTGAAGATGCCGTCCTGGTACGCCACGTCGGCGGAGATGTCCGCCACATACCAGGTGGGCACCACATCCACTCCTCCCCAAAAACGAATGCGGCGCTCCTCCGGGAAGACCTCAAACTGAATGGTGCTTCCGGTGAACGGTTTCCGCTCTTCCTCCGGAAGGGCGGCGGGATCCACCTCCGCCAGCTCCCGGCCCAGGATGACAAAGGCCCGGCCGCCGATCCGCTCCAGCCGCAGCAGGGAGGGGAGCCCGTCGTCCCACAGGGGATTCCCGTCCTCCGCGTAGCAGAACGTGGAATAGTCCGTCAACGTCCCGTCCCCGTTTTTCTCCACCACATGGAGGTCCCAGACGGAGACCCCGGTGCCGCTGCCGGAGTAGCAGAGGACAACCAGCTCGTCCTCTCCGTCGCCGTCGAAGTCGAAGCAGTCCATCTCCGGCAGAAACATGCGGGGCGTGGAAAAACACCAGTCGAACTCCGCCGCGCTCCCTCCCCAGCGGATGAGGGCGGTCTCCGGGTGCTCCTCCGTCCGGGGCAGGGCATAGAAGTACGCGTCCGGCGCCTCCGCCAGCAGAGCGGCCTCGTTGTCATAGGCCCAGCGCATCATATTCCCGTGATAGTCCCGGGCACCCGTGGGAGTGGCCGGCTTCCGGCCCTCCTCCGGCTCCCGTCCCTCCGTCACAATGCCCGGGGCGGAGAGGGGCTCCAGATTCCGGGTCTCCGGCAGGGCGCATATGATCTCCGGCGCTTCCGGCGGGGGCTCCGTCGTTTCCGGCGCGGGCGCGCCGCACCCGCTCAAGACCAGAAGGGCCAGCGTCAAAAGAAGCAGCTTCCGCATCCGCCGCCCCTCTCAAACCCGGACCTTCGGGAACAGCCGCAGACCGTTCTCAAAGGTGATCCGGGCCATCTCCTCCGCCGTCACGCCCTTCCACTCCGCTAATCTTTCCACGATATAGGGCAGGTTCCGGCTGTCGTTCCGCTTCCCCCGGTTGGGCACCGGGGAGAGATAGGGCGCGTCCGTCTCCACAACGATGCGGTCCAGGGGCGTGACGGCGATGACCTCCGGGGCCCGTTTGGCGTTCTTGTAGGTAATGGGCCCGTCAAAGCCCAGGTACCAGCCCCGCTTGAGGAGCTCCTCCGCCATCTCCGGGCTGCCGGAGAAACAGTGGAACACCCCCGTGACCTCCGGAAACTCCTTGACAATGGCCAGGGAATCCCCGTGGGCCTCCCGGTCGTGGACGATGACAGGGAGGTTTTCCTCCCGGGCCAGGGCCAGCTGCCGCCGGAAGATGTCCTGCTGGAACTCCCTCGGCGGGTTCTCCGCCCAGTAGTAGTCCAGGCCGATCTCCCCCAGGGCCGCCACCTTGGGGCGGCGGCACAAAAGGCGGATCTCCTCCAGCTCCGCCTCCCCGGCCCCGGCGCAGTCCTCCGGGTGGATGCCCGCGGCGGCGTAAAGATAATCGTATTCCTCCGCCAGGGCGGCGGAGGCCCGGGAGCTCTCCACGTCCACCCCGGCGGTCACCGCGGCGGCCACCCCCGCCGCTGGGAGCAGCTGCCCCAGCAGCTCGCTCCGGTCCCGGCTGAACGCGTTGTCGGTATAGTGGGCATGGGTGTCAAACAGCGTCATGGCGCGCCTCCCTCAATTGATCTGCCTCTATTGTAGCACAGTTTTCCGGAATGAAAAGGGCCAAATCATTTCCGGGGAAGCAGTCCAGAATATGAAAAAAAGGACATCCGTCGGGATGTCCTTTCCGGCTCATGGGATCATCAGCCGATCTTGTTGAGCTTCAGGGTCATGGCGCTCTTTCTGTGAGCGGCCGTGTTTTTGTGCAGAACGCCCTTGGCAACGGCCTGATCGACCTTCTTGACCGCAACCTTATATGCGCCATCGGCCTCGGTGCGATTGCCTTCTGCGGCAGCAGCCTCGAACTTCTTGATGGCGGTCTTCAGCTCAGACTTCGCAGCCTTGTTGCGCGCGTTTCTGG
This sequence comes from uncultured Oscillibacter sp., assembly GCA_947644365.1. Taxonomy (GTDB): domain Bacteria; phylum Bacillota; class Clostridia; order Oscillospirales; family Oscillospiraceae; genus Oscillibacter. The sequence continues at coordinate 10,679 of CANRYZ010000047.1, forward strand.
CGGCTCCGATGAGAACACGCTTCTTGGCAGACTTGATATTCGGCAAACCAAACACCTCCTCCTTAGGCAGATTTGTCCGGGGGAACAGGACTTCCCACCGTGCAGAATGATATTTTAGCAGGGAAGGAAGAAAAAAGCAAGTGTTTTTTTACAATTTACGGTGATTTTTTGTATATTGTATCCCCAGACGCAAAACCTAGGGAAACGACCACCAGATTTTGTGCAGGAGGCGGAGCGGTATGTTGGCGAAACGCACAGACCTGGCCCTGGAGGCCCGGGAATTATGGCAGGAGTCCGCGGAGCGGACCACCCGGCTCTCCGGCGTCAAGGCCACCAAGACCAAGCGGGAGGGCTACCCGGTGACCCGGGTGGATATTTTGGACCAGCGGGGGGAGAAGGCCCTAGGCAAGCCCCAGGGCAGCTATCTGACCATCGACCTGACCACCTTCTGGCAGCGGAAGGCGGACTTTTTCGAGCGGGCCGTCCGGGCGGTGGGCTCCCAGCTCAAGGAGCTGCTGCCGGAGGCGGGCCCGGCGCTGATCGTCGGTCTGGGCAACGAGGCCATGACGCCGGACGCCGTGGGCCCCCTGGCGGCGGACAACATCCTCGTCACCCGGCACCTCATCGCCGCCATGCCCAAGCATTTCGCGGGGTTCCGGCCCGTGGCGGTGTTCCGCACAGGAGTGCTGGGCACCACCGGCGTGGAGTCCGCCGAGGCGGTGCGGGGCCTGGTGGCGGAGGTGCGGCCGTCACTGGTCATCGCCGTCGACGCCCTGGCCTCCCGCCGCTGTGAGCGGGTGTGCGCCACGGTGCAGCTCAGCGACACCGGCATCATCCCCGGCTCCGGCGTGGGCAACCACCGGGCGGCCCTGAACCGGGAGACCCTGGGGGTGCCGGTGCTGGCCGTCGGCATTCCAACGGTGGTGGACGCCGCCACCCTGGCGGCGGACCTCCTGGAGGAGTCCGGCGTGGAGAACGTGGACCCGGAGGCCCTGCGGCGGGGACGGGGCGGTTTGATGGTGACGACCCGGGACATCGACCAGCAGGTTCGGGATCTGAGCAAAGTGGTGGGATATGGGATCAATTGGGCCCTCCAGGACCTGGAGATTGAAGAGATGAATGCGCTTTTAAGCTAAGGGGGAGTGGGTGTTCGCCCTGGCGGGCGGGGCGGGGGTCAGCCCCTTATCGGGGGCTGGTCCAGATGCACCCCCCATTTCTCTTTTCTCTGTCTTGCCAGAGA
>CANRYZ010000048.1 GCA_947644365.1 uncultured Oscillibacter sp.
AGACAGAGAAAAGAGAAATGGGGGGTGCATCTGCCCAGCCATCGACATGGCTGAAATCCGCCCCGCCCGCCAGGGCGAGAAACACTTACCCCTCCCGGCGGGAAATCACCGACCTGGCATGTCCCTCCAGCCCCTCCCGGCGGGCGAAATCCGCAATTTTCTCCCCGCAGCCGTTCAGGGCCTCCCGGTCATAGTACAGAAAGCTGGACCGCTTCATAAAATCATCCACCCCCAGGGGGCTGGAGAATCGCGCGGTGCCGGAGGTGGGCAGAGTGTGGTTGGGCCCCGCGAAATAGTCCCCCAGGGCCTCCGGCGTGGACCGGCCCAGGAAAATGCTCCCGGCGTTTTTGATCCGGGGCAGCAGGGCAAAGGGATCGTCCACGCACAGCTCCAGGTGCTCCGGGGCGATGCGGTTCACCGCCTCCACCGCCTTGTCCAGGCTGTCCGTCACAATAATCTTGCTGTTGTCCTCAATGGAGCGGCGGGCGACGTCCCTGCGGGGCAGGGTCTCCAGCTGGACCTGGACCTCCGCCCGGACGGCCTCCGCCAGCTCCCGGCTGTCCGTCACCAGCACGGCGGAGGACAGCGCGTCGTGCTCCGCCTGACTCAAAAGATCCGCCGCCGCCCAGCCGGGGTCGGTCTTTCCGTCCGCCAGCACCAGAATCTCGCTGGGCCCGGCGATCATGTCGATGTCCACCTGTCCGAACACCTTTCGCTTGGCCGTGGCCACGAAGATGCCGCCGGGGCCCACGATCTTGTCCACCCTGGGCACGGTCTCCGTGCCGTAGGCCAGGGCCGCCACCGCCTGGGCGCCGCCCAGCTTGAAAACCTCCGTCACCTCCGCCAGCTCCGCCGCCATCAGCGCCTCCGGGCTGATGGTGCCGTCGGCCCGGGGAGGCGTGACAACCACAATGTCCTCTACGCCGGCGATCTGGGCCGGGATGGCGTTCATCAAAATGGTGGAGGGAAAGGCCTCCGGGCTCCGGGGCACGCAGATGCCCACCCGCTCGATGGGGGTCCACCGCTGGCCCATCACCACCCCGGGCCGGTCCGCCAGGATGAAGTCGTTGTGCCGCTGCCGCCGGTGAAAGCGCCGGATGTTTTCCGCCGCCTCTTTCAGCGTCTCCATGAAATACGGGTCCACGGCCTCCCGGGCGGCGTCGAACTCCTCCGCGCTCACCCACAGGTCCTGGAGCTCCGCGCCGTCGAAGCGGCGGGTGCAGTCCCGCAGGGCCTCGTCGCCCCGGCGGCGGACGTCCTCCAGAATGGCGTCCACGGCGGCGGAGACGTTCTCCTCCGCCCGGATGTCCCGGTTGAGGAAGTCCTCCGGGGCGAGGCTGTCAAAATCCAGGATCCTCATCATACCTCCACCGCCTCCTTCAATCTGCCCAGCAGCTTTTCGATTTCCCGGCGCTTGAACTGGAAGCTGGCCCGGTTAGCGATGAACCGGGCGGAAATGGGCATGAACTCCGTCAGCACCTTCAAATGGTTCTCCTTTAGGGTCGTCCCCGTCTCCACAATGTCCACGATCACGTCCGAGAGGCCCAGAAGAGGGGCCAGCTCGATGGAGCCGTTGAGCTTGATGATGTCGATGTCCCGCCCCTGGGCGGCGTAGTAGTCCTTGGCGATGTTCACAAATTTCGTGGCCACCCGCAGCGTCCGGCCCGGGTCGTCCCGGAAGTCCTCCGGTCCCGCCACGCACATGCGGCAGCTGCCAAGCCCCGTGTCCAGCAGCTCGTACACGTCCGCGCCGGACTCCGCCAGGATGTCCTTGCCCACGATGCCGACGTCCGCCGCGCCGTGCTGGACGTAGATGGCCACGTCGCTGGGCTTTACCAGAAAGTAGCGGATGCCCGCCTCCCGGTTCTCCACCACCAGCTTGCGGGTGTCGCTGTAATTCTCCGGACAGCCGTAGCCCACGCCGGCCAGGAGATTGTAGACCTTGTCCCCCAGGCGGCCCTTGGGCAGCGCCACGTTCAGCATGACCCTCCCGCCGTCCTCCGGCAAGGGCTCCGCCAGCCGGTCCAGCTCGTCCAGGTACAGGGCGAAGCCGACGGCCCGGGCCCCGGGGCGGAACTGCGCCGCCAGGGGGTCGTACCGCCCGCCCCTCAACACGGCCCGGGGCAGCCCCGTGAGATACCCCTGGAGCACCAGGCCGTTGTAGTAGTCCATATCGTTGGCAAGGGACAGGTCCAGCCGCACACGCTCCGTCTCTCCCCGCTCCTCCAGGGTCTCACAGAGGGTCCTCAGCTCCTGGAGGGCCCCGCCCATGGCGGCGTTGAGGGCCAGGGGCTCCGCCGCCGCCAGCACCGTCTCCCAGTCCCCCGCCAGCGCCGGCAGGCGGCACAGGGCCTCCGTCCCCTGCCGGGAGAGGCCCGCCTCCTCCGCCGCCTTCTGGAGCTCGTGGGTGTTGCGGTCCCGGACGCAGGTCAAAAGCCTTGGCCGGATGGCCTCCGGAGCGCCCACGGCATCAAAGAGGCCGGCGGCAAAGCCCATGTGGCTCAGCTCCACCACAAAGTCCCGGCCCGTCAGGGCCAGGCTCCGCACCGCCAGGGACACCGTCTGGGCCGTGACGGCCTCATCCACCGCGCCGATGCACTCCAGGCCCATCTGGCTGATCTCCCGGAAGGCGCGGCTCTCCTGGCTGGGGCGGTAGACGTTCTCGGCGTAGTAGTACCGTCCGCAGCCCCCCTCCTCCACCTGGGCGTTCTTGGCGATGGAGAGGGTCACGTCGGGCTTCAGGGCCAGCAGCCGCCCGTCCAGGTCCGTAAAGGTGATGACCTGGTCGCTGGCCAGAAAGCGGCGGTTCTCCTGGTACAGTCCGTACTCCTCAAACCGGCCCATGTGATACTGCCGGAAGCCCTCCCCCTCGAACAGCAGCCGGGCCTGCAGAGAAAAGCGCTCCTGGAGGCGGAGCATATTCAGATCCAATTCCATGGGATGTATCCCTCCTTGGGGGCGGGGAGCGCCCGCCCTTCTTCTCGGAACCCATTGTACTTCAATATATTAGCAAAGTAAAGCAGTAATTCGCTAATATGATAAATTCTCCGATTTATCCAAACCTCCGCCAGACCGGAGGCCGGATGCTGGACTTTATTATAGAATTTGGGAAAGGGATTTTCAATCCCTTTCCCAAATTTCCTGCGGCCGCCCCATTTTGTCCATCCCGCTCGCCCGTTGTTTTTGCTTCCACATTTTAGAAAATTGGCTGGACGGGCCGGAAAAAGTGTGCTATACTGATTTAAAGCGGCGATATGAGCCGGCCTTTTGGGCGTGCCCGGCTTCATACCGCTTTCTTCTATCCAAAAATAATTCTCAAAATACCGCGCCGCGGAGGAAGACGAGGAAATCTCTCATGAGTATGGAACACAAAAAACACGGGCAGTTTACCAGCAGCTGGGGCTTTGTGCTCTCAGCGGTGGGCTCCGCCGTGGGCATGGCCAACGTGTGGGGCTTTCCCGCCAAGATGGGCAGCAACGGCGGGGGCGCGTTTTTGATTGCCTACCTGCTCTTCATCCTGCTCTTTGGCACCGTGGGCCTCTCCGCCGAGTACGCCGTGGGCCGCCGGGCCCGCACCGGAACCCTGGGCTCCTACCGCATGGCCTGGGCCAGCCGGAGGGAGGACCTGGGCGGGGCCGGCGGGCTCCTGGGGTGGCTGCCCCTGGCGGGGTCCATGTGCATCGCCATCGGCTACGCCGTCATCATCGCCTACGTGCTCAAGGCCTTCTACGCCTCCGTCACCGGCTCCCTTATGACGGCGGACACCGCCGCGTGGTTCGAGGGCTTTTCCCTCTCGGACTACTCCGTGATCCCCTTCCACGTGATCGTGGTGGTGGGCACTTTGCTGACGCTGCTGCTGGGGGCCAGGAGCATTGAGCGGAGCAACAAGGTGATGATGCCCCTGTTCTTCCTCATCTTCATCGTCCTGGCGGTGCGGGTGGCCTTTCTCCCCGGCGCCGCCGAGGGCTACCGCTATATGTTCTCCTGCCGCTGGGAGGAGCTGCTGAACCCCATGGTGTGGATCTGGGCCATGGGACAGGCCTTCTTCTCCCTGTCCATCACCGGCAGCGGCATGATCGTCTACGGCGCGTACCTCCACCCGGAGGAGAACGTGGTGTCCCTGGCCAAGCAGACCGCCCTCTTTGACACCATCGCCGCCCTGGTCGCCGCCCTGGTGATCATCCCCGCCTGCTTCGCCTACGGGCTGGACGTGGGGGCCGGGCCCTCCCTGCTGTTTGTCACCCTGCCCCGCATTTTGCAGGACATCCCCCTGGGCAGGCTCTTCGCCGTCATCCTGTACACCGCCATGGTCTTCGCCGGGGTCAGCTCCCTGCAAAACATGTTCGAGGCGGTGGGGGAATCCCTGCTGCACAAGTTCCCCGGGCTGAACCGCCGCTGGGTGCTGGTGATCCTGTGCGTCATCTGCCTGGGCATTGGGGTAAACATGGAGCCCATCTTCAAGTGGGGGCCCTGGATGGACATCGTCTCCATCTACATCATCCCCATCGGGGCCACGCTGGGCGCGGTGTCCTGGTTCTGGATCATGCGGCGGGAGGAGCTCATGGAGGAGATCGGCCGGGGGGCCAAACGCCCCTCCGGCGGCCTCTGGTACGGCGTGGGGCGGTTTGTTTACGTCCCCTGCGCCATCATTCTGTGCTGCGTGGCGCTGTTCCTGAAAGTGGCCTTCTGACACCCTCTCGCTCCGGGGCGGCGCCGTACCGGCGCCGCCCCTTTTCACGCCCGCCGGGAGACATTTCACAAAGATTCTCTTGACATTCCCCCTGGTGGAAGGTGTATCCTGACCTTACCAAAATCCAAGACGCCCCGGCCCCCTCCGGCAGCCCCGGGACGGGAAAGGAACGACCATGAGACAAATTTATCAAAAACTCATCGCGGCGCTGCTGGCCCTGGCCCTGTGCCTGAGCCTCTCCGTCCCCGCCCTGGCGGCGGAGGAGACCGGTGTCAAGGCCGCGGCTCAGACCGCGGCGGCCGCGGCGATGACCTACGGCGGCGGCGCCCAGATCGGCTGGGCCGTGTGGCAGGACGGAAAGATCACCGCCTCCGGCGCCCTGAAAGCGCCGGAGGAGACCGGCGGCGAACCGGCGGACGCTCCGGCGGACGCCCTCTACGGCATCGGCTCCGTCAGCAAGATCTACACCACAGGGGCGGTGCTCCGTCTGGCCCAGGACAAAAAGCTGGACCTGGACAAGCCCGTGACCACATACCTGCCCAAGTTTAAGATGGCCGACGAGCGGTACAAGCAGATTACCGTGCGGATGCTGCTGAACCACTCCTCCGGCCTTATGGGCTCCTCCATGGGCAGCGGACTGCTGTTCGGCGACGGCAGCGAGATTGCCGCGGACCAGCTCCTGGAGCGGCTGGCCGTCCAGCGCCTGAAAGCGGACCCCGGGGCCTACAGCGTCTACTGCAACGACGGCTTCACCCTGGCGGAGCTGGTGGTGGAGGCCGTGTCCGGCAAGGACTTCATGGACTACGTGGCGGACATCTTCCTCAAGCCCGCCGGACTCACCGACACCCTCTCCCCCGCCCAGATGCTCTCCCGGGACAAGGAACGGGCCCCCATCTACCAGGCCGGCGTGGTGGAGGGTCCCCTGCCGGCGGACTGCCTGGGCGCCGTGGGCACCGGCGGCATCTACGCCACGGCGGAGGACCTGGCCGCCTTCGGCGGGGCCCTCACGGGCACGACGCTCTTGAAGGAGGCCTCTCTGGAGGCCATGGCCCAGCCGGAGTACAAGCGGGGCCTGTGGCCCAAGGAGGACGCCCCCGACGCCCTGGCCTACGGCCTGGGCTGGGACAGCGTGGAGTGGTTCCCCTTCCACCAGAACGGCGTCACCGCCCTGGTGAAGGGCGGCGACACCCAGTTCTACCACGCGGGGCTGGTGGTCGTCCCCGAGCACCATATGGCCGCCGCGGTGCTGACCTCCGGCGGCGTGTCCACCTATAACGAGCTGGCCGCCTCCCAGATGCTCGCCGCCGCGCTGAAAGCCAAGGGCGTGGAGATGGACGAGACGCCCCCCGCCCTTCCGGAGGCCTCCCCCGCCCCAATGCCCAAGGAGCTGATGAAGCACGCCGGGTACTACGGCTCCGTCATGCCCTACAAGGTGGACGTGGCCGCCGGCGGCACGTTGACCATGCATTACCTGGGGCTGAACGCCCCCGCCCAGACCCTCACCTACCACTCCGACGGCACCTTCCGGGACAAGGCCGGCACGTCCTGCCTGAAATTCGTGGAGGAGTCCAACGGGCAGGTGTACCTCTACCAGCGGGCCTTCACCCGGCTCCCGGGCCTGGGGGGACTGGGCACCAGCAATTACGCGGCGGTGAAGCTGCCGGAGAACAAGGTCTCCCGGAACGTCCAGGAGGCCTGGGAGCAGGCGCTGAACAGCGACATCCTGCCCATGAACGAGCGGTACAGCTCCCAGATCTACCTGTCCCTGGCCATGGCCGGGCAGACCGCCGCCGCCCAGGCGGAGGCCGCCGCCGAAGCCGGAGAGGAGACGGAGCTGGGAGCCCCCGGCTACGCCGGGGCCCTGCGGCTGGTGGACGAGACCCGCGCCCAATACGCCCTCCAGCTCCCCGGCAACATGGGCCGGGACGGCTACGACCTGGAGCTGCGGCGGGACGGCAAGTCCGGCGCTTTGTGGCTGTACCAGTCCAACGGCGCCGTGTTCATGGCGGAGGACGCCGCCCCCGTCCTCTCCGCCGGCAGCGGCTCCGCCCGCTGCACCATCCAGCCCGACGGCTTCGCCCGGTGGTACAAAATCGGGGACGGCGCCGCCGGAAAGACCATGACCGTGCAGCTGCCGGAGAACGCGGGGTACTGGGTGTACGACGGAAAGTGGAACGTCGTCGCCTCCTCCGTGCTGGGGGGAAATGCCCCGACAGCGCTGCCGGAGGACGGATTGGTGGTCTTCGCCGGGGACCCCGGCGCGAGATTCCAGCTCTCCTTCACCTGACCTGAACAAAATCTGAACGACCCGGAGGCCGGAGCGGCAAAACCGCTCCGGCCTCCTTTGCCGAAAAGACCACAGGGCCGGGACATGCCGTCCCGGCCCTGTTAAGATTCCTCCCCGTCCTGGGCAAAAAGGGCGTTGTAGTCCACTTTCAGGACCTCCGCCAGCTTGTCGATCTCAAAAATCGAGAGGTTCCGCCGCCCATTTTCCACTTTCCAGATCATCTCAGAGGTCATATCGCAGTTGACCGTCTGCAAGCGGGCCGCCAAATCTTTTTGAGACAGCTCCCGCTGTATCCGGTAATACTTGACCTTTTGGCCGATATTCCGTTTTTTCGGCGTACTGCGATTCATTCCAACCTCCATATATAGAGGATTTGTCTTGATTATATGGAGTATTTGGGTTTATAATGACCATATATGGATATGGAGGAAAATATCACTATGAACCGAGAACAGGACCGGCAGCTCCTCATGAAAATCATAAAGACTTACGGTCTCAGCGGCTTCACCCCCCGGCCCGCCGACCCGAACCTGCGGAACATCGCCAAGATCATCGCCGCCCGGCCCGGCGACCGGGAGTGCGTGGAGACGCTGATGGAGTATCTGCGGCTCAACGGCGTCCCCGTGGAAGCTCCAAGGCCTTGACACCCCCGCCCCGGCGTGCTATTTTGGGAAAAACCGGACACAGGAGGGATTCCCATGACCAATCTGACCATCCGCCCCGCCGCGCCCGGGGACGCCGCCGCCCTGCTGGCCGTCTACGCCCCCTATGTGGACAAGACGGCCGTCACCTTTGAGTACGGCGTGCCCTCCCCGGCGGAGTTCGCCGGGCGCGTCGCCCGCACGCTGGAGCGCTATCCCTACCTGGCGGCCGAGGCGGCGGGGGAGATCATCGGCTACGCCTACGCCGGGCCCTTCAAGGAGCGGGCGGCCTACGGCTGGGCCGTGGAGACCACGGTCTATGTCCGGGAGGACTTGAAGCGCCGGGGCGCGGGACGGGCGCTGTACGAGGCTCTGGAGCGGTGCCTGGCGGCCCAGGGCGTTTTGAACCTCAACGCCTGCATCGCCTGCCCGGAGCGGGAGGACGCGTATCTCACCTGGGACAGCGTGAATTTCCACAGCTGCATGGGTTACCGGCTGGTGGGGGAGTTCCGCCAGTGCGGGTATAAATTCGGCCGGTGGTACAATATGGTCTGGATGGAGAAGCACATCGGCCCCCACCGGCCGGACCAGCCGCCGGTGCGGCCCTTTCCGGAGGTCTTCCGGCCGGAGCTCCTGCGGTGAGGGCCCCCCATCGGGAGGGCGCCCTGCCTCGAGAAAAAGGATTGACATTTTCAGAAAAGCGGCCTATACTGTTTGCTTGCAAGGGAGTCCCCGGAAGGGGGCTGAGAGGAGGGTGTTGCCCCTCGACCTTACCTGATTTGGATCATGCCAACGTAGGGATGCAGCTTCCGCCGTGCTTTTCGGCGGGTTTCGCGCGAGCGTGCGGGACGTCCCTTTGGGGACGTCCCGCTTTTTTGAACCATACCGCAAGGAGGATTCTGCCATGACGGTTTCCCAGCGCCTGCGGGAGGCGGCCCGGCCCGTCTGGGACCGGTGCCTGAGCCACCCCTTTGTCACCGGCGTGGGCGGCGGCACGCTGCCGGTGGAGAAGTTTCGCTACTTCCTGCTCCAGGACTACCTGTACCTCTTCGACTACGCCCGGGTGTTCGCCCTGGGGGTCGTGAAGGCCCGGGACCCCGCGCTGATGCGCGTCTTTGCCCAAAACGTGGAGTCCGTGCTCAACGGGGAGATGGACCTCCACCGGGCCTATATGAAGCGGCTGGGCATCTCGGAGGAACAGGTGCTGGCGGCAAAGCCCGCCCTGGACAATCTCTCCTACACCCACTACATGCTCTCCACAGCGGACCGGGGCGGCCCCAGGGAGATCACGGCGGCCATTCTGGCCTGCTCCTGGAGCTACGCCGAGATCGGCCAAACGCTGGCCAAAATCCCCGGGGCGGCGGAGCACCCCTTCTACGGAGAGTGGATCCAGGGGTACGCGGCGGAGGACTATCAGGCCGCCAACCGGGCCCTCATCGCGCTGACGGACCGCCTGGCGGCGGGGGCGGAGGAGGCGGAGCTCCAGCACCTGGAGGAGATCTTCGTCAACTGCAGCCGCTACGAGCTGGCCTTCTGGGACATGGCCTGGGAGATGCGGCCATGAAGGCGCTGGAGTTTGAAAACGTCTCCTACCGCTACCCGGAGGACGATTTTGACATCATCGACAATCTGAGCTTCTCCGTGGAGCCCGGGTCCTTCCACTGTATCGTGGGCGTCAGCGGGTGCGGCAAGAGCACCATCCTCCGCATGACCTGCGGACTGCTGCGGCCCAAGGGGGGGATCATCCGGGTAAACGGCGCGCCCGTTGCGGGCCAGTCCCGCTGCTGCGGCTACATGCCCCAGCGGGACCTGCTCTTTCCCTGGCGCACCGTGGCGGAAAACCTGGCCCTGCCCCTGGAGATCCAGGGCGGGCGCACCAGGGCGGAGCGGAGGGAGCTGGCGGAGGAGGCCCTGGCGGAGGTAGGTCTCGCGGGCTGCGGCAACAAGTTCCCCGGGGAGCTCTCCGGCGGGATGCGGCAGCGGGCGGCCTTCGCCCGCACCATGCTGGCGGGCGGCGGCCTGCTGCTGCTGGACGAACCCTTCTCCGCCCTGGACTATCTCACCCGGGTCTCCATGCAGGAGTGGCTGCTGGACCAGTGGGAAAAGCGCAAAAGGACCATCCTCTTCATCACCCACGACGTGGAGGAGGCGGTGTTCCTCTCCGGCAGCGTACTGGCGGTGGACCGCACGCCCATCCGGCGGCTGAGGGAGATCCCGGTGCCGGCGGCGTATCCCAGGACGCGGGCGTGTCTGGCCCGCCCGGAGATGGCGGAGCTGCGGGAGGACCTGATCGAAATGCTGAGAAAGCAGGTGGAGCCATGAACAGAGCCGGCCGGAGCGGCCTGCCGCCGCTGATCTTCCTCTTCACGCTGCTGGCGCTGTGGCAGCTGGGGGCCATGGAGGTGGACGCGGCCTATATCCTGCCCACGCCCGTCCAGATCCTGCGGCGGCTGTGGGAGCTGCGGGGCCCCCTGCTGACCGTCCACCTGCCCGCCACCATGGCGGTGACGGGGCTGGGCCTGGCCATCTCCCTGGCGCTGGGCCTGGGCCTGGCGGCGGTCATGGACTGGAGCCCCCTGGCGCAGAAGTGCCTGTACCCGGTGGTGGTGGCCTCCCAGACCATTCCCACCACGGCCATCGCGCCGCTGTTCGTGCTGTGGTTCGGGTATGGCATCTGGAGCAAGGTGCTGGTGGCTGTGCTGATGACCTTTTTCCCCATCACCATCACGGTGTACGACGGGCTCCGCTCCGCCAGAACGGAGATGGCGGAGCTGCTGGAGACCTACGGGGCCACAAAATGGGACGTCTTTCGGAAGATCAAAATTCCCTGCGCCCTGCCATACTTCTTCTCCGCGGTGAAAATGGCGGTGCCCATCGCCATCATCGGCGCGGCCATCGGCGAGTGGCTGGGGGCCCAGAGCGGCCTGGGGTACTTCTCCCGCCGGATGATGACCCAGCTGGACGGGGCGGGGGTCTTCGCCCCCATCGTGCTCCTCAGCGCCGTGGCCATGGCGGCGGCGGGCCTGGTGGGCCTGGTGGAAAAACGGGTTGTGAAGTGGCGGGGCGAGAGCTGAACCGCCGCCCTGGAAAGGAGTTTTTATGAAAAAATGCATTGCTGCGCTGCTGATGTGCCTGCTGCTGACAGGCTGCTCTGTTGGCGTTATCGGCGGGGCCGACGGGCCCACCCAGGTCTATACAGGCGCCGGAGACGGCGGAGCGGATCTGCGGGAGCTGGACGTGGTGCTGGACTGGTACCCCAACGCCCTCCACGCGTTTTTGTATGTCGCGCTGGAAAAGGGATACTACGCGGACGAGGGCCTGAAGGTGAACATCCGCTTTCCCTCCAACGCCAACGACGCCATCTCCCTGGTGGCGGCGGGAAAGGCGGACGTGGGCCTCTACTACCAGCAGGACGTGATTCAGGCCAGGGCCAACCAGAACGTGCCGGTGAAGTCCATCGGCGCCGTGGTCCAGGGGCCGCTGAACGTCGTGCTGTCCCTGGAGGAAAAGGGCATCCGATCCCCCGCCGACCTGGCGGGCAGGACCGTGGGCTACGCCGGAACGGAGCTGTCCGAGGCCATCGTCCGCAGCATTATGGCGGACGCGGGGGCGGACTATGAGGACGTCGTCATGGTGGACGTGGGCTTTGACCTGATGAGCGCCATGACCACCGGCAGCGTGGACGCCACCATCGGCTGTCTGAAAAACCACGAGGTCCCCCAGCTGGAGGAGGAGGGCTTCTCCGTCAGCTGGTTCGAGCTGGACGGCTACGGCGTGCCCGCCTACTACGAGGGCGTGTTCCTGGCCAACGACAGCGCCATTGAGACAGACCGCGAGACGCTCTCGGCGTTTCTGCGGGCCTCGGCCCGGGGCTTCGCGGACATGCGGGCGGACCCGGAGGCGGCGCTGGCCGTCCTCCTGGCCAACCAGAACGAGGAGAACTTTCCCCTGTCGGAGGCGGTGGAGCGGCGAAGCATGGCGACGCTGCTGCCCATGATGGAGACGGAGGATGCGCCGTTCCTCTCCCAGTCCGACGGGTGCTGGGAGGAGAACATCAGCTGGATGCTGGACCAGGGGCTGATCGACAGGGCTCCGGCCCTGGACGAGGTGCGGGTGAATCTGGAATTTTGAGCCGTTTGCGGCGGCCCGCCTCTGGCGGGGGCGGGGGATTTTTATTCCTGGCGGAATCCGGCCCGCGGGGCCGGGACGACAAGCCCGCCGGGGCCCGGCGGGCTTGGGGCTGCACCCCCCATTTCTCTTTTCTCTGTCTTGCCAGAGAAAAGAGAAAC
>CANRYZ010000049.1 GCA_947644365.1 uncultured Oscillibacter sp.
TCCTGGCCCTGGTGGCCTTCTGCTTCTCCATGACCATCGGCGTGCTGTGGGAGTTTTTCGAATTCTCCATGGACTGGTTCTTCGGCATGGACATGCAGCGGGACACGGTGGTGCACGTCATCCACAGCGCCGCCCTGGACATGACCCACTCCAACAAAGTGATTACCATACCGGACATACAGGACGTGGTCGTCAACGGCGAGAGCCTGGGCATGGGCGGATACCTGGACATCGGCCTCATCGACACCATGAAGGACCTGTTCGTGAACTTCATCGGCGCGGTGGTGTTCTCCGTGGCGGGCTTCTTCTACGCCAGGAGCAAGGGCGAGCGGCGCGGCGCGGCGCTGAACTTTGTCCCCAGCAAAAAGACCCGGGCCCAGGATTACCTCCGCCAGGCCCGGGAGGAAAACGGCGTGGCCCCGGAGAAAAAGCCGGAGCGGCCCTCGGAGGAGGCGTGAAAACGGCGGATGGGGAGCGCTTCGGCGCTCCCCATCTTTTGGGCGATCGTCAGCGGCACGCCGCCAGGTCCCGGAGGAATTCGTCCACGGCGGACTGGGGCGTGGCCCAGCTGGTGACGAAGCGGACGCAGGTGTGGTCCTCGTCGATGACCCGCTCCGGCTCGAACTGGTAGCCCATCTCCTCCAGCTTCCGGGCCACGGTGTTGGGCAGCACCGGGAACTGCTGGTTGGAGGGAGAGGGGATGGGAAACTCGTAGCCTAGGGCCGCCATGCCGTCCCGCAGGCGGAGGGCCATGTCGTTGGCGTGGCGGGCGATGTCGAAGTAGAGCCCGTCCTCCAGCAGGGCCTGGAACTGGAGGGCCATCGTCCGTCCCTTGGCCAGGATGGCTCCCCGCTGCTTCATGTGCCAGCGGAAATGCTCCATGGGCCGTTTCAGCACCAGGGCCTCCCCGAAGAGGGCGCCGTTCTTGGTGCCGCCGATGTAGAACGCGTCGGTGAGGGCGGCCAGGTCCGGCAGGGTCAGGTCGTTGCCGGGGGCGGTGAGGGCGGAGCCCAGCCGGGCGCCGTCCAGACCCAGATAGAGGCCGTGGGCGTCGCAGCAGCGGCGCAGGGCCGTCAGCTCCGATTTGGTGTAGATGGTGCCCACCTCCGTGGTGTCGGCGATGTAGACCATCCGGGGGCGGACCATGAACTCGTCGGGATGGGCGTCCAGAACCGCCTCCACCATGGCGGGGGTGAGCTTGCCGTCGGGGGTCTCCGCGGTGCAGACCTTGTGGCCCGTGGCCTCGATGGCGCCGGCCTCGTGGAGGCTGATGTGGGCCGTGTAGGGGGCGATGACCGCCTCGTAGGGCCGCAGGAAGGCGGCGATGGTCAAAAGGTTGGTCTGGGTGCCGCCGGAGAGGAAGTGGACGTCCGCCTCCGGGGCGGCGCAGAGGCGGCGGATGGTCTCCCGGGCGGCGTCGCTCATGGGGTCCAGGGCGTAGCCGCAGGTCTGGGTCAGATTGGTGTCCGCCAGGCGCTGGAGGACCTGGGGGTGGGCGCCCTCGCTGTAGTCGTTGCGGAAGCTGTACATGGCGTGATTCCTCGCTTTCAAAAAAGTTACAAAAACAGTTGCCAAAATGTTACGGAATTGATGTTGAAATTATATCGTATTTCCTGTATAAATGCAAGGAGAGAACTGCCGCTCTGTTTTTTCGGAAAAATGGAAATACTGAGCGGGGAACTTTTTTCGCCGTCCGTCCGTCATAAGGACAGACGACCCCAATGAAAAGGAGAAACAATGATATGAAAAAATGGATGACTTTGACCCTGACCCTGTTTGTACTGCTGGCTCTGACCGCCTGCGGCGGCTCCGGCGGCAAGGCTGAGAACGAGACCAAGGACGTGGACCTGACCGAGGTCTACGCCTCCATGGAGGAGGTCTGCGACTGGTGGGCCGACGGATACATGGAGGATATTCCCACGGAGATGCTGGACCTGTACTACCCCGGCCTCAGCGAGCTGGAGACGGAGCAGATGATCGCCCGGACGCCCCTGATGTCCGGCGTGGTAAACGAGGTGGTGCTGGTGAAGTGCGCCTCCGGGGAGGACGCGGACAAGGCCCAGGAGATCCTCCAGGGCCGTATCGACTACCAGGTGGGGGACGACACCAATCCCGGCGGGGCCCTGTATCCCGAGTCCATCGAGGCCTGGGAGGCCACCACGGTCCAGCGGCAGGGGAATTATCTGGCCCTGCTGGCCGTGGCGGGCACCCAGAGCCAGCTGGAGGACATCTTCAACCAGGCCTTTGCGTGAGACCGGCAAATAACGGGACAGCCGCGGCGGCAGGTCCGCCGCGGCTGTTTTCCGACTCTGTGTGAGGGGAGGCAAGACCCTTGATTTTCAGCAGCCTGACATTTCTCTTCGCCTATCTGCCCCTGACGCTGGCGGCGTACTTCCTGGCGCCCCTTCGGGCCAGGAACGCCGTGCTGCTGGCGGTGAGCCTGGTGTTCTACGGCTGGGGGGAGCCGGTCTACATCTCCATCATGGTTCTCTCCACCCTCATCGACTACACCCACGGGATGCTGGTGGAGCGGTTCCGGCACCGGGACCGGCTGGCCCGGTGGTTTGTGGGGCAGTCGGTGGCGTTCAACCTGGCGCTGCTGGGCTTTTTCAAGTATTGGGACTTCCTGGCGGCCAACCTCTCCGCCCTGCCGGGGGTGAACCTTCCCCAGCTGGGTATCCCCCTGCCCATCGGCATCTCCTTCTTCACCTTCCAGACCATGAGCTACACCATCGACGTCTACCGCCGCCACGCGCCGGTGCAGCGGAACCTCATCAGCTTCGGGGCCTACGTCACCATGTTCCCCCAGCTCATCGCCGGGCCCATCGTGCAGTACAAGACCGTGGCGGCGGAGCTGGCGGACCGGGTGAACACAGCGGAGGACTTCGCCCTGGGGGCCCGGCGGTTCACCGTGGGCCTTGCCAAGAAGGTGCTGCTGGCCAACTCCATCGGTGCCCTGTGGGACGGCCAGCTGGCGGCCTGGAGGGCGGGGACTTTGACCGCGGCCGGGGGCTGGCTGGGCATCCTGGCCTTCGGCTTCCAGATATACTTCGACTTCTCCGGCTACTCCGATATGGCCATCGGCCTGGGGCGGATCTTCGGTTTCCGGTTCAATGAAAACTTCGACCACCCCTATCTCTCCGCCTCGGTGACGGAGTTCTGGCGGCGGTGGCATATGTCCCTCACCGGCTGGTTCCGGGAGTATTTGTACATTCCCCTGGGCGGCAGCCGGCAGGGCACGGCAAAGACCCTCCGGAACATCCTCATCGTGTGGTTCTGCACCGGCTTCTGGCACGGGGCCAGCTGGAATTTCCTCCTCTGGGGGCTGTATTTCGCGGCGTGGCTGGTGCTGGAGAAATACGTCCTGCGGGAGGCGCTGAAGAGAACGCCGGCGTGGGCCAAGCACCTGTACACCCTGGCGGTGGTGTTTGTCGGCTGGGGCATTTTCGCCATGGAGGACCTGGCGGTGTGCGGCGGGTACTTCTCCGTGTGCTTCGGCGGCGGGGCGCTGTGGAGCGCCGCGGACGGCTACATCCTCCGCAGCTACGGCCTGACCTTTTTGATTCTGGTCCTGGCCTCCACCACCCTGGGCCAGCGGCTCTGGCGGAGGCTGCCGGAGCGGGCGGAGAAGATCCTGACCCCGGCGCTCATGGGCCTGGGGCTGGCGCTGTGCACCGCGTACCTTGTGGACGGCAGCTATAATCCGTTCCTGTACTTCCGGTTCTGAGGGGAGGCTGTGAGATGACAAAAGCGTACAGCCGCTTTTTAACGGCGTTTTTCTGCCTCTTTCTGGGGGGCATTCTGGTGTGGCACGTTCTCCTGCCGGACCGGGCCCGGTCCGAGACGGAGAACCGCGTCCTGGCCCAGCGGCCGGAATTTTCCTGGTCCGCCCTGGCGGACGGCAGCTTCACCAAATCGGTGGAGGACTACTTCGCCGACCAGTTTCCCCTGCGGGACGGGTGGACGGGCCTCAAGGCCCGGGCGGAGCAGGGGCTTGGCAAGCGGGAGTTCAACAATGTGTACCTCTGCGGCGGCGCGCTGATCGCCAAGGTCAAGCCGCCGCTGGAGGGACTGGATGAGAAAAACCTCCGCCACGCGGCCGGTCTGGCGGAGCGGGCGGAAGTCCCGGTGTACCTGGGCCTGATCCCCTCGGCGGCGGAAATCTGGAAGGACCGATTGCCGGAGGGGGCGGAGAGCTGGGACCAGGCGGCCTTCATCGCCCGGGCGGCGGAGCTGGAGGGCGTGACGCCCATTGATTTTCTGGGGGCGCTCCGCGCCCGGGCCGGGGAGGACGTCTTCTACCGCACGGACCACCACTGGACCACCCTGGGAGCATACTACGGCTATGCCGCCCTCATGGAGGCCCTGGGCCGGGGAGAGGAGGTCCTGGAGCAGGAGGCGTATGAACGGCGGTCCTTCCCCCCGGTGTCCAACGGCTTTCAGGGGACCCTCTACTCCCAGTCCGGCGTCCACTGGCTGGAGCCGGACAGCATGGAGTTCTGGGTGGAGGACCGCTTCCAGGTGACCAGCTGGCGCTCCGGCAGGCCGGAGGAATCGCACCTCTACGACTATGACTATCTGGGGGAGAAGGACAAATACTCCGCCTTCCTGGGGGGCAACCAGCCCCTGTGCGTCATCCGCAACGACGGGGGAACGGGGAGGATTCTGCTGATCCGGGACTCCTACGCGGATTCCCTGGCCCCCTTCCTGGCCCGGCACTTTGAGGAGGTCCACCTGCTGGACCTGCGGTATTACCGGGGCTCCGCCGCCGCCTACGGGGCGGAGAACGGCGTGGACCAGATCGTAATTTTGCAGAGCGTGCCCAACTTCATCACCGACCAGAACCTGGCCCTGCTGGGCCTGTGAGCTGAGCCCCGCCGCCCGGAGGGCGGCGGGGCTCAGCTTGTCGAAAATACTTTTTCGACAAGCTGAGCGGGATTTTCAAAACTTTAAAAAGTTCTGAAAATCCCTGATTTGAATGGTGCAGGGAACCCTTCTTGGGTTCCCCGCACACACCCCTCCTTACCGTCGAATACATTTCCTGCGTTTTTCGACAGCCTGTGTCCCGCCGCCCGTGCGGCGGGGAACCGTTACAGTTTTAACGCGCTGTACTGATAAGGGCCGCTGGGGTGCGATTAAACGTTTTCATGATGGATTTGTGGCTTTTTCACAAGAAATTGTCGGAAGTTTAACGGGACTTTGACTAAATAAT
This sequence comes from uncultured Oscillibacter sp., assembly GCA_947644365.1. Classification (GTDB taxonomy): domain Bacteria; phylum Bacillota; class Clostridia; order Oscillospirales; family Oscillospiraceae; genus Oscillibacter. Next base: position 5,213 of record CANRYZ010000049.1, read on the forward strand.
AACTTTTATTGACATTTTTGGCGGCGGGGTTCATAATAATATTTAGGGAACCAAACAAACTTTTCGGAAAGAAGTGACAGTATGAGCAGACTGGAAGTCAAGACCCCCGGCCAGGCCCAGGCCGTGGTGGAGCAGCTGTACCGGAATATGGAGCGGCGGATTGCCGCCAGTCCGCCGGGACTGTGCCCGGTGGATATGGCGCTGAACTTTCTGGACCTCTGCCGGGCCCAGACCTGCGGCAAGTGCGTGCCCTGCCGGGTGGGGCTCACCCAGCTGTCCAACATGATCCGTGAGGTGCTGGACGGCGAACCCAGCATCAAGATCCTAGAGCGCATCGAGGGCACGGCCCAGGTGATCGTGGACACGGCGGACTGCGCCATCGGCATCGACGCGGCCAACCTGGTCCTCATGGGACTCCGGGGCTTCCGGGACGACTATGAGGAGCACATCCTCCACCACCGCTGCCTGGGCAGCCTCAAAAACCCCGTGCCCTGCGTGGCGCTGTGCCCCGCCGGGGTGGACATCCCCGGCTACATCGCCCTCATCAGCGAGGGCCGCTGCGCCGACGCGGTGCGCCTGATCCGCAAGGACAACCCCTTCCCCACCGCCTGCGCCTACATCTGCGAGCACCCCTGCGAGGCCCGCTGCCGCCGGAACATGGTGGACGACGCGCTGAACATCCGCGGCCTCAAGCGCTACGCCGTGGACCACGCCGGGGACGTGCCCCAGCCCAAGCCCGCCCCCGCCACCGGCAAGACCGTGGCCATTGTGGGCGGCGGCCCCGGCGGCCTCTCCGCCGCCTACTACCTGGCCCTCATGGGCCACAAGGTCACGGTGTACGAAAAGCAGCACCAGCTGGGCGGCATGATGCGCTACGGCATCCCCAACTACCGCCTGCCCCGGGAGAAGCTGGACGCGGAGATCGCCTCCATATTGTCCCTGGGCATCCAGGTACATACCGGCGTGGACGTGGGCGTGGATGTGACCTTTGACGAGCTCAAGCAGCAGTACGACAGCCTGTATCTCTCCATTGGCGCTCACACGGACAAGAAGACCGGCATCGAGGGCGAGGACAGCCTGGGCGTGGTCTCCGCCGTGGAGCTGCTGCGCCACATCGGCGACGATGAGATGCCCGACTTCTCCGGCCAGAACGTGGTGGTCATCGGCGGCGGCAACGTGGCCATGGACGTGACCCGCTCCGCCATCCGCCTGGGGGCGGAGAAGGTGACCTGCGTCTACCGCCGCCGCCAGGAGGACATGACGGCCCAGATGGAAGAGGTGGAGGGCGCCGTGGCCGAGGGCGCGGAGGTGCTGACCCTCCAGGCCCCCCTGCGCATCGAGGCCGACGAGCACGGCCACGTGGCGGCCCTGTGGACCCAGCCCCAGATCATCGGCGAGATCGACAAGGCGGGCCGTCCCCGGCCCAATACGGCGGCGGTGGAGCCCCTGCGGATTCCGGCCAATACCATCATCGTGGCCATCGGCCAGGGCATCGAGAGCCGCGGCCTGGAGCAGACCGGCATCAAGATCCAGCGGGGCGGCGCCCTGCTGGCGGACTCCAGCACCCAGCTCCCGGACATGGTGGGCGTCTTCGCCGGGGGCGACTGCGTGACGGGCCCCGCCACGGTCATCCGGGCCATCGCCGCCGGCAAGGCCGCCGCCGCCAACATCGACGAGTACCTGGGCTTCAACCACGAGATCGAGGCGGAGGTGACGGTGCCCACGCCCCGGTGCACGGACCTGCGGCCCCGGGGCCGGGTCAACGCCACCGAGCGGGACGCCTGCGAGCGCAAGGCGGACTTCCAGTGCATCGAGTGCGGCATGACCGATGAGGAGGCCGGCCAGGAGTCCTCCCGGTGCCTGCGGTGCGACCACTTCGGGTATGGAAACTTCAAGGGAGGACGTGTGGAAAAATGGTAAACTTCACGATCAACGGGCGGCAGCTGACCGCTCCCAAGGGCACCACCATTCTGGCCGCCGCGGAGAAGGCGGGCATCCCCATCCCCCACCTCTGCTTTTTGAAGGACATCAACGAGATCGCCGCCTGCCGCATGTGCATGGTGGAGGTGGAGGGCACGGAGCGCCTGGTCCCCGCCTGCAACACGGAGATCCTGGAGGGCATGGTGATCCAGACCAACTCCCCCCGGGTGCGGGAGGCCCGGAAGACCAACCTCCGGCTGATCCTCTCTCAGCACAACTCCAACTGCACCGTCTGCGTCCGCAGCGGCAACTGTGAGCTCCAGAAGCTCTCTCACGACCTGAACATCCACTATCAGCCTTACGAGGTGCAGCCGGAGCGGGCCCGCCTGGATTTGAGCGTCCCCATCGTCCGGGAGGCCAGCAAGTGCATCAAGTGCATGCGCTGCGTCCAGGTGTGCGACAAGATCCAGGGCATGCACATCTGGGACGTGGCGGGCACCGGCTCCCGCACCACGGTGGACGTGAGCTATAACCGCTACCTCAAGAACACGGACTGCACCTTCTGCGGCCAGTGCGTCACCCACTGTCCCACCGGCGCGCTGACGGTCCGGGACGACACCACCAAGGTCCAGTGGGCCCTGGCGGACCCGTCGGTGACTACGGTGGTGCAGGTGGCCCCGGCGGTGCGGGTGGCCTGGGCGGAGTCCTTCGGCCTGCCCCCCCGGCAGGCCGGCATCGGCCGCATGGTGGCGGCGCTGAAGCGCATCGGCTTCGACTATGTCTTCGACACCAATTTCGCCGCGGACCTCACCATCATGGAGGAGGGCAGCGAGTTTATCGAGCGGTTCACCCACCGGGGGCGGCACCGCTGGCCCATGTTCACCTCCTGCTGCCCCGGCTGGGTGAAATTCCTCAAGACCCAGTACCCCGCCTATAAGGAGCACCTGTCCACCGCCAAGTCTCCCCAGCAGATGTTCGGCGCGGTGGCCAAGAGCTACTTTGCCGAGAAGATGGGCCTGGACCCCCACAAGATATTTGTGGTGTCCATCATGCCGTGCTCTGCCAAGAAGGCGGAGTGCGAGCTGCCGGAGATGACCGACGCCTGCGGCGACCCGGACGTGGACGTGGTTTTGACCACCCGGGAGATGTGCAGGCTCTTCCGCAGCGACTGCATCGTTCCCGCCGACCTGGAGGAGGCGGAGTTCGACAGCCCTCTGGGCACCGGCACCGGCGCGGCGGTGATCTTCGGCACCACCGGCGGCGTCATGGACGCGGCGCTCCGCAGCGCCTACTATCTGGTGACCGGGAAGAACCCGGACCCGGACGCCTTCCAGGCCGTCCGGGGGAACAAGCCCTGGCGGGAGGCCGCCTTCAGCATCCCCGGCGCGGGGGAGGTGCGGGTGGCGGCGGTCAGCGGCCTGGCCAACACCCGGAAGCTGATGGAGGCCATCGACAGCGGCGACGCGGAGTACGACTTTGTGGAGGTCATGGCCTGTCCCGGCGGCTGCGCCGGCGGCGGCGGGCAGCCCATCCACGAGGGCGTGGAGATGGCGGCCCCCAGAGGCGACAAGCTCTGGAAGCTGGACGCCAAGTCGGAGCTCCGGTTCTCCCACGAGAACCCGGACGTCCAGGCCCTCTACCGGGCCTATCTGAAAGCCCCTCTCAGCGAGCGGGCGCACCACCTGCTCCACACCAAGGACTGACGCGGCTTACGTCCCCGCGCCGCCTTTTGGCGGCGCGGGGACGCTGTTTCGCCGATAATTTTTCCTCCGGCCGCATATACTAGCGTCATCATATTCAAGAGAGGATGACGCACCATGGAGACACACTACCCCTTTACCCTGCCGCCCCTGCCCTACGCCTACGACGCGCTTTTGCCGGAGCTGGACGAGCGCACCATGCACTTCCACCACGACAAGCACTTCAACGCCTATGTGGACAACCTCAACAAGCTCCTCAAGGACCGCCCGGAGTACCACGGCTGGTCCCTGGAGCGCCTGATGCAGGACTGGACGGAGCTGCCGGAGGACATCCGCCAGGGAGTGCGGAACAACGCCGGCGGCGTGTACAACCACGATCTGTATTTCAAGACCCTGCGCCCCGGCCCGGCGGCGGCTCCCGGCCCGGCCCTCCAGCAGGCCATCGACCGGGACTTCGGGGACCTGGAGGGGCTGAAATCCGCCCTGCGGACCGCCGCCCTGGGCCAGTTTGGCTCCGGCTGGGCCTGGCTGGTCACCGACGGGGAGGGGAAACTCTCCGTCCGCAAGACCCCCAATCAGGACAGCCCCCTGCCCCTGACGCCCCTGCTGGGGTGTGACGTGTGGGAGCACGCCTACTACCTGCCCTACCAGAACCGGCGGGACGAGTATTTTGAGGCCTGGTGGCGCCTGGTGGACTGGCCGGGGATCACCCGGCGGTACGGGGAGCTGACGTCCCGCCAGGCCCAGTATCCCAACCCCTGACGGCGGCTTGACAAGACGGAACTTTTTGGTATAAAATAAACCACATGGACGGGAGCAGGACGGACCAAAAAGCCGTTCTGCTCTCTCCTCCTTTTCGGCTGTAATAGAGAGAGGAGGCTCCGCCGTGAGACAGTACGTCGCCGCCCTGGACCAGGGGACCACCAGCAGCCGCTGCATCCTCTTCGACCGGGACCAGAACATCGTGGGCATGGCCCAGAAGGAATTCACCCAGGTTTACCCCCGGCCGGGGTGGGTGGAGCACGACCCCATGGAGATCTACTCCAGCCAGTACAGCGTGCTCAGCGAGGTGCTGGCCCAGACCGGCGTTCCGGCGGCGGAGGTGGCCGCCGTCGGCATTACCAACCAGCGGGAGACCACCGTGGTGTGGGACCGGGAGACCGGGCGGCCCGTGTGCAACGCCATCGTGTGGCAGTGCCGCCGCACGGCGGCCCTGTGCGAGGAGCTGAAGCGGGACGCGGCGTTCGCCGGCTACGTCCGGCGGCGCACGGGTCTTTTGGTCGACGCCTACTTCTCCGCCACCAAGATCCGCTGGATTCTGGACCACGTCCCCGGGGCCCGGGAGGGGGCGGAGAGGGGGCGGCTGCTCTTCGGCACCGTGGACAGCTGGCTCATCTGGAAGCTCACCGGCGGAAGGGTCCACGTCACGGACCGCACCAACGCCAGCCGCACCATGCTCTACGACATCGAACACCTCTGCTGGGACGAGGAGATCTGCCGGCGGCTGGACATTCCCATGGCCATGCTGCCGGAGGTCCGCTCCTCCAGCGAGGTCTACGGGACCGTGAATATCCAGGGGGTGGAGGTACCCATCGCCGGCATCGCCGGAGACCAGCAGGCGGCCCTCTTCGGCCAGGCCTGCTTTGAGGCCGGGGAGGCCAAGAACACCTACGGCACCGGCTGCTTCCTGCTGATGAACACCGGGGAGAAGCTGGTCCGCAGCCAAAACGGCCTTGTGACCACCATCGCCGCCGGGCCGGACGGGGAGGTTCGGTACGCCCTGGAGGGCAGCGTGTTCGTGGGCGGGGCGGTGATCCAGTGGCTCCGGGACGAGCTGCACCTGATTACCGAGGCCGCCGACAGCGAGTATTTCGCCCGGAAGGTGCCCGACAGCGGCGGCGTGTACGTGGTGCCCGCCTTCACCGGCCTGGGCGCGCCCCACTGGGATATGTACGCCCGGGGAGCCATCCTGGGCCTGACCCGGGGGGCGGGCCGGGACCACATCATCCGGGCGGCGCTGGAGTCCATCGCCTACCAGACCGGGGACGTGCTCTCCGCCATGGAGGAGGACACCGGCATCCGCCTCCGGGAGCTGCGGGTGGACGGCGGCGCCTCCGCCAACGATTTTCTCATGCAGTTTCAGGCGGATATTGTGGGCGGGGCCATTCTCCGCCCGGTGATCCGGGAGACCACCGCCCTGGGGGCGGCGTATCTGGCGGGTCTGGCGGTGGGCGTGTGGCGCAGCCGGGAGGAGATCCGCCGCCAGTGGACCCTGGAGCGCCGGTTTGATCCGGCCGTCTCCGACGCGGAGCGGGCCGGGCTGCGGCGGGGCTGGAGCCGGGCCGTGGAGCGGGCCAGGGGCTGGGAGGAGTGAGCTCCTGTACATCTGCATCGTGAATTCCGCCGGGACAGATTCTCCGGCGGGGAGTAAAGAGAGGTACGATATTATGGATTACGCGAAGGAATCCCTGCGGCTCCACGGCCAGTGGAGAGGCAAGATCGAGGTGGTGGCCACCGTTCCCGTGGAGACCAAGGACGATCTGTCCCTGGCCTACACCCCCGGCGTGGCGCAGCCCTGCCTGGAGATTCAGAAGGACGCCGATAAGAGCTACGAGCTGACCCGGCGGCACAACCTCTGCGCCGTCGTCACCGACGGCAGCGCGGTCCTGGGCCTGGGGGACATCGGCCCCGAGGCCGGGATGCCCGTTATGGAGGGCAAGTGCGTGCTGTTCAAGGCCTTCGGCGG
>CANRYZ010000050.1 GCA_947644365.1 uncultured Oscillibacter sp.
AAGGTGGCGGACACCAACGGCGCGGGGGACACCTTCCTGGGGGCCGTCCTCAGCCGCCTGTGCCGCCGGGAGGCGGAGAATCCTCTGGAGGGCCTGACCCGGGCGGAGCTGGAGGACATCCTGGCCTTCGCCAACCGGGCGGCGGCCCTGACCTGCTCCCGCAGCGGAGCCATTCCCGCCATGCCCACCCTGGCGGAGGTGGAGGCCATGCCCTGAGAGCCGGAGCAGTCCCAATATCTTATTGATAAAGTTTAGGGCCGCCCGAACCCGGGGTCCCCGCGCGAGCCCGACGACGGCGGTGGGGGTGCGGGGCAAAGCCCCTGCGGGCGTTGTGCAAAACCGAACCCCGGTTACCCGGTGATCGCAGGAAAACGCGGAGCGCGCTGCGCTCCGCGTTTTGCTATGCGGTTTTCAGCCGCTCCCCCGCCAGGGCCATCTGCTCCGGCGTCAGGTCCGGGGAGCAGTCAAATTCCACCAGCCGGTCGGGGAAGATCAGCAGCACGGCGTCCGTGGGTTCGCCGTCACGCAGCTCCCGGTAGGCCGCCTCCGCGCCCCAGGGGGCGGCGGGGATCTCCTCCCAGGTGTAGAGCCAGGAGAAGCGGGCGGCCCGGTAGGAGAGGGATTCCTTCCGGGGGGCTACGGCGTTTTTCACCGCCGTGTCATACAGCCAAGCGCGGGGTTTGGTGATCTCATAGCGGACGCCGTCCCGCTCAGTCCCCTCCAGGACGTACTCGCGGCAGACCCGCCGGGGCAGGAGGACGGAGCCGGCGGAGGTATCCTGCCGGAAGATATGGCTGTAAGTCTCTCCGGTGAGATCGGAGACCGTTAGAGGCAGGTCTATGGGGGATACGTCCCACTCCTGGTCTTGGTAGACGTAGGTCTCGCCCTTGGGCCCGCTGAGCCAGCCGCCCTTGATGGCAATGGAGCTCAGTCCGCCCACCAGTACCACGGCCAGGATCACATCCGCCAGCAGGGTAAAGAAGAGGTTGGCCCCCCAGGAGAGTTTCAGCCGCCGAAGAAGGGCCGTGGTCTTTCTCAGCAGAAAGACCAGCAGGCAGATCATAAGCATATGGAGCGCGAAATAGACCGCCACCCCGGGCCGCCCGGCCGCCAGATGGGCCAGGAGGTACAGCGCCGTCCAGGGGATCAGGAAGGCGTAGGCCGCCCGGTCGATCCACCGGATGTTTCCGGGGGCCGCGCAGGGGCCGCCCTGGGCCACGGACGTGGCGGAGCGGCGGTACCAGCGCCAGTAGGCGGTGAGGCCGGCTGTCAGGATTGCCGCCAGCAGAAGCAGCAGGGGCCCGAGAAACAGGAGGCTGTTGTCCCCCAAAATGCGGAGAGGATCGGTGAAAAAGGTGTGGAGGAACCGTCCCAGCACGATCAGGGTGATGATTAAGAGGATGAGATTGCCGGGCAGGAAATTCCGCTTCATGGACCGGTGGACGGCCTCCAGCCGCACGGACTCCTCCGTTTCCAGGGGCACGGGGTTCTCGGCCTCTGAGCAGTAGATCTGCATCTGGAACCAGTCCGTCACCTTGGTCCAGCCGGCGGCAGCGCACAGGTCCTCCAGGGTCTGCTGCCGCTCCGTGGGCTCGGGGTTAAACTGGGAGGCGTCCTGGATGTAGGCCACGGCGTAATGGACCTTGGCGGGCTCCGCCCGGCGGTATTTCCACAGCCGGGCGCCGATGCTCTCCAGCCGCCAGCCCTTGGCGGCCATGGCGGAGAGGTGCTCCTCCACGTGCCTGTAGTCGTACAGGTACAGGTTTTCCCGGCGGTATTTGGTGTCCCTCATGGGATGCGCCTCCTCTCTCCAACGCAGGATTCGTAGTCCGCCGTCAGGCGCTGGAGACGGCGGTATTCCTCCTCCAGCGCCCTCCGTCCCTCCTCCGTGATGATGTAGCTGCGCCTGCGTCCCTCCACCCGGGTCTCCCGGATCATCCCCGCCTGGAGAAAGCTGTCCAGCAGACTGTACAGCGTCCCGGGGCCCACATTGACCCGGCCGGAGGTCAGCTGCCGCACCTGCTCCATGACGTCCGCGCCGCAGCACTCCTGCCGCAGGCACAGCAGGGTGTAGAACATCTGCTCCGTCAGGGTCTGGAATTTGATTCGGGCCATGGCCTCGCCTCCCCGCTATTATCGAATATCGTTATTTCCTGCTCTCAGTATATTATCGAATATCGACATTGTCAAGAAAAATTTTGCCCGGGGCTTTTTTCTTGCCTTTTTGGAAACAATGTAGTATACTACTCAGGATAATATTTGGAAAAAGAGGGATCAGACATGACGTATTCATTTCGCCCCCGGGGCATCTGCGCCCAGGAGATCATTGTGGACGTGGACGAGCAGGGCGTGATTCAGAATCTGGAGATCGTGGGCGGCTGTGACGGCAACCACAAGGGCCTGGCCGCCCTGGTAAAGGGCATGAGGGCCCAGGAGGCCATGGAGCGGCTCAAGGGCATCTCCTGCGGGCCCCGTCCCACCTCCTGCCCGGACCAGCTGGCCCGGGGCCTGGAGCAGATCCTGGCCAAGAGCTGAGCGGCAAGTCTCAGGAGGCGGCCATGAAGATCGTATTGGTTATCGACCAGTTTGACGACGCCAACAACGGCACCACCATCAGCGCCCGCCGCTTTGCCGCCGCCCTCAAGGCCCACGGCAACGAGGTGCGGGTCATCGCCACCGGGAAGCCGGCGGACTACAAGTACGCGGTGCGTCAGATGCGGTTTTTCCCCATTGTGGAGCACCTGATCACCAGCCAGGGTATGCGCCTGGCTATTCCCAACAAGCACGTCTTCGAGAAGGCGGCGGCCTGGGCGGACGTGGTCCACTTCATGATGCCCTCGCCCCTGGCGATCATGGGCCTGAGACACGTGGAGAAGATCGGCATCCCCCACACGGCGGCCTTCCACTGCCAGCCGGAGAACATCACCTTTACCCTCCATATGGGCAACAGCCGCCGGATGAACGACTTTGTGTACGAGAAGTTCCGGGACACCTTTTTCAACCGCTTCACCCATATCCACTGTCCCAGCAGCATGATCGCAAATCAGCTCCGGAGCCACGGATACACCGCCCAGCTCCATGTGATCTCCAACGGCATCAGCCCCGAGTACGTCTACGGCAAGCGGCCCAAGGAGGACTGGATGGAGGGCTTTTTCAACATTCTCATGGTGGGCCGGTACGCCGGGGAGAAGCGGCAGGACGTGCTAATCGAGGCCGCGGCCAAATGCCGCCACGCCAAAGAGATCCAGGTCATTCTGCCCGGCAAGGGGCCCCTGGAGAAGAAGTACCGCCGCCTGGCGGAGAAGCTCCCCAACCCCGTGGTGATGGGCTTCTACGAGCCCGCCCGGCTCATTGAGATCCTCCACATGGCGGATCTCTACGTCCATACCGCCGACGCGGAGATCGAGGCCATGAGCTGCATGGAGGCCTTCGCCTGCGGGCTGGTGCCCGTCATCGCGGAGTCTCCCCGCTCCGCCACGCCCCAGTTCGCCCTGGATGAGCGGAGCCTGTTTCCCGCGGGGGACAGCGATACCCTGGCGGAGCGCATCGACTGGTGGATCGAGCACCCGGCGGAGCGGCAGGAGATGGAGCGCCGCTATGCGGAGCACGCCCGGCAGTACACTCTGGAGCGCTCCATCGAGCGGACGGAGGAGATGTTCCGCCAGGCCATCCGGGAGCAGAGCGGCGCGTCCGCCAGCTGAGGAGCCGCCGGAGAAAACGCAATATCGGAACATGACAAGACCGGGGCCGCCTGTATCACAGGCGGCCCCGGTCTTGCTGAAAAGCTCTTGAGCCGAACAAAATCACAGGCGGCCCCGGTTCTGCGTATACTGGTTTGAGCCGGGAGGAAAATGAGGCCCGGTCCGGCCGCGGGGGAACAATGCGCCGGGCAGGGCGGACAGAGGTGAGGATACTTATGGCATATTCGGACCGGGAGCTGCTGGCCCGCCTGATCCAGTGCGAGGCCGGCGGCGAAGGCGACATCGGGATGAAGGCGGTGGCCGGCGTGGTGATGAACCGGGTCCACGCCACCGGCGGGGAGTACGCCCGGGTGGGGCAGGGGAGCATCCGGAAGATCATCTTCCAGCCCTACCAATTCGTCTGCGCCAGCGAGACGGAGGGCGGCGCCTACAATCCACAGAACATCTACAACATGCGGCCCGAACAGATCCACTACGACATCGCCGACTGGGCCATCGCGGGAAACCGGGTGCCGGACGTGGCGGAGTCGCTGTGGTTTTACAATCCCTTCGGGCCCAAGTGCCGCTCCCGCTTTCCGTCGGACGTGGGATACTGGCAGACCCGCATCGGCGACCACTGTTTCTACAATCCCACAAATGCGTATTATAAGACCTGAGGGACCGGCATCCCTCCGGAAATATGAAGCGCCGTCAGGGCGCATGGAGGTATTTTATGGCAACGATGCAGAATCAATATTCCCCGCTGTCCGCCGCCCCGGGAGCGGGGACCCGGAGGGCGGACGCCGTGGACTGGTCCCAGGAGATTACGCCGGCCCGGCCGCCGGTTCCCCCGGCGGGCGGAACCGCCCCCGCGGTCTCGGCCCCGCAGCTGGACATGAAGAACCACCTCCCCGCGGAGGTCATCGACGCCCCCACTACGGCGGGCGAGGCTGAGGCGGGTTCCTGGAGGGCCATGCTGAGCCGGAACCTGGGAAACTTCGTGGTGGCCACCTTTTTGATCGGCACCCAGGGCACGGTGGCCTGGGAGGGCGTCCTGTACGATGTGGGCAACAACTACCTGACGATCTATCAGGCGGGCCGGGACCGGTACATCGTCTGTGACATCTACTCCCTGAAATACATTGAGTTCTATGATACCAGCCGGCGGCAGATGTGCGACGAGCTGCTGCGGCAGCAGGGCTGGCAGCCCAACGGCTGAGCGGCGGAAAAGCGCCCGGGAGACCAGGTCTCCCGGGCGTTTTTGACGGTTGTCAGCGCCTGCGGCCGCGGTAGCCGTTCCGGCGGCCCCGGCCCACGCTGCGGCCGTAGCGGTAGCGCCGGCGGCTGAAGATCAGCTTCCAGGCGGCCAGCAGAATCGCCAGCACCGCCAGCGCCCCAATGGTGATCTTTACCGAGGGCTTGTCTAGGAAGAGCTTCAGATCCCGCAGGAAGATCTGGGAGCGGGAGGCCTCCACGTCGTTCAGGGCCAGCAGGTCCACGGAGGCGTACTCCGTGCCGTCATGGCTGAGGACCATGGTCCCCAGCACGTCGCCGGCGGCGACAGGGGCCTCCACAGGGTCAGCTTTCAGCGTGACGGCGCGCTCCAGCGTCTCCGGGGAGACGTCGTTGGGCAGCAGCACCTCCACGTCGCTTCGGGGATGGACAACCACGTGGTCGGCCTTGGACAGGGAGACCGCCACATCCAGCACCATATCGTCCTTCTTCAAGAGGGTCTGATAGGTGAAGTTGTCAAAGGCCCAGTTGAAGAGCTGGTTGGTGTCATAAAAGCTGTATGTCCGGATCTCGTTATTCTCCAGCTCCTTGCGCTCGCCCCCCAGGACCACGCTGACAAAGCTCCGGGTGCCCCGGGTGGCGGTGGATACCAGACAGTGTCCCGCCTGGGAGGTGGAGCCGGTTTTGATGCCGTGGGCGTCGCCGTTGAGGTAGCCCCGGGTGTACCAGCTGCCGATGAGGTAGTTGGTGGTGCGCAGGGTGCGGGCGGCGCTGAGGTTGGTGGCGGGGATGACGGTGGTAGGGGTGTCGCAGATGGCCATCAGCTGCTCGTGCTTCATGGCCTCTTTGGCGATGAGGTACATGTCCCAGGCGGAGGTGTAGTGCTGGGAGTCGTGGATGCCGTGGGGGTTGACAAAGTGGGTGTTCTTGCAGCCCAGAGCCTGGGCCTTGGCGTTCATCTCCCCCACGAAGGCGGCCACGGAGCCGGAGATGGTCTCCGCCAGAATCTGGCTGGCCTCGTTGGCGGAGACCAGCATCATGCAGTACAGCAGGTGCTCCACCGTCATGACCTCGCCGGCCTGAATGCCCGCGGTGCTGCCGTCGCTGGGCAGGCCCTCCAGGGCGGAGGCGGTGGCGGTGACGGCCTGGTTCATGTCCAGCTTGCCCTTGTCAATGGCCTCCAGGGTCAGCAGGCAGGTCATGATCTTGGTGAGGCTGGCGGGGTAGAGCTCCTGGTGCTCGTTTTTGGCATAGACCACGGCGCCGGTATGGGCGTCCACCAGCAGGGCGGCCTTGCATTGGATCTCCGGCGGCTCCAGGGCGGCGGCCCGGGGAGAGGCCCACAGGCTTGCGGTCAGGGCGGCCAGCAAAAAAACCGATAAAAAACGACGGATTTTCATATCATTCTCCCGAAATTTATGATACAATATTCAAAGCGTATGGGAAACCGGCGGAAGCCGGCAGAATTCGACAAACCTAGTATAACAAAAAAACCGCGGGAGTTCAACAGTGGACGAAAGAGGAAATGCTGTAAAATGCGAAAAAATTTTGCTGGGGCTGACGGCGCTGTTCCTGGCGTTTCTGCTGGCGCTGTTTTTCCGGGACCGGGCGGCCCTGGAATCGGCCCCCGTCGCCTTTGAGACGGAGACCGCCGTTCCCCAGGAGGCGTTTATGCCGGACGTGTCGCCCCTGGACGTCAATTCCGCCCCGGCGGAGGAGCTGGCGAAGCTGCCGGGCATCGGCGAGGTGCTGGCGGAGCGGATCGTGGACTACCGGACGGAGCACGGTCCCTTTGAGACGGTGGAGGCTCTGATGGAAGTCTCCGGCATCGGGGAGAAGAAGCTGGCGGAGCTGGAGGGCCGGATCACCGCGGAGTGACGGGCGCGGCAATCACGATAGAGGAGTTTTTATGAGGATTCTGGTTGTAGACGACGAGAAGCTGCTGGTCAAGGGCATGAAGTTCAATCTGGAGAACGAGGGGTACGAGGTGGAGTGCGCCTATGACGGCGCCGCCGCCGTGGAGCTGGCCCGGGAGGGGAAATTCGACCTGATCGTTCTGGATGTGATGATGCCGGAGGTGGACGGGCTGGAGGCGTGCATGCGCATCCGGGAGTTCTCCAACGTGCCCGTCATCATGCTGACCGCCAAGAGCGAGGACGCGGACAAGCTGATGGGCTTTGAGTGCGGGGCGGACGACTATCTCACCAAGCCCTTCAATGTCCTGGAGCTGAAGGCCCGGGTGCGGGCGCTGCTGCGGCGGGCCGCCGGCGTTCAGCGCAGCCGGGGGTCGCTGCTGACGGCGGGAGACCTGGTGCTGAACACCGAGGAGCGGACGGCCATGCGGGCCGGGGAGAGCGTGGAGCTCACCGCCAAGGAGTACGACCTCATCACGCTTTTGATGCGCAATCCCCGGCGGGTGTACAGCCGGGAGAATCTGATGAACGTGGTGTGGGGCTACTCCTACGCCGGGGACTACCGTACGGTGGACGTCCATATCCGCCGCCTGCGGGAGAAGCTGGAGAAAAATCCGGCGGAGCCGGAGCACATCATGACCAAGTGGGGAGTGGGGTACTATTTCAAGGAATAAGCCTTCCATCTGGAGCAGTATCCAGTTTCGGTTCGGCCTGAGCTATATCGCCGTCATCGCCGGGGTGCTGCTGCTGCTGAACACCTATCCCCTGATGGTGTCGGAGGACCTGGTGTTCCGCTCCAAGGAGACCACGCTGCAGGGCAGCGTGTCCGTCATTGTGTACTCCCTCTCCGGACTGGACCAGCTGACGGAGGAGAACGTGGCGGCGGCCATGGCGGTGGTGGAGGAATCCTCGCTGTCCCGGGTGCTGGTGACCAACAGCATGGGCCGGATTCTCTACGACACCCGGGAGACCGGCGGCGCCATCGGGGAGTACGGACTGTACACGGAGATCGTCCAGGCCCTGCTGGGGAACGACGCCTTTACCTGCACCTACGGCCGGGGGGCCTTCCGCAGCCGGGCGTCGTCGCCGGTTTTGTACCGCAACCAGATCATCGGCGCGGTGTACGCCTATGAGTACGACACGGAGCAGGCCGCCCTGCTGGCGGGGCTCCAGGGGAACCTGCTGCGCCTCAGCGCCGTGATCGCCCTGGTGGTGGCGGCGCTGAGCCTGATCCTCTCCAAGGCGCTGACAAGGAAGATCGGCCTTCTGCTCACCGCCATCCGCCAGGTGCGGGCGGGAGCGTACAGCCACCGGGCGGACATCCGGGGCACGGATGAGATTGCCCAGATCGCCCAGGAGTTCAACAGCCTGACGGATCGCCTCCAGACTACGGAGAGCGCCCGGCGGCGCTTCGTCTCCGACGCGTCCCATGAGCTCAAGACGCCCCTGGCGGCCATCCGCCTCCTGACGGACTCCATCCTCCAGACGGAGGACATCGACCCGGCTATCACCCGGGAATTCGTCTCCGACATCGGCCAGGAGGCGGAGCGTCTGGCCCGGATCACGGAGGACCTGCTGCGCCTGACGCGGCTGGACAGCGGCGCTGTGGGAAAGCCGGAGGTGGTAGACGTGCTGCCGGTGCTGGAGCAGGTGATGCGGATGATGAACCTGGTGGCCCAGGAGAAGGGCGTGGAGTTGACCTACGACGCGGCGGAGGGCTGCACGGTGCTGGCCGCCAAGGATGAGATCCACCAGGTGATCTACAACCTGGTGGACAACGCGGTGAAATACTCCGCCGCCGGGGGCGCCGTCCAGGTGTCGCTGCGGTGGCGCAGCGAGCAGGTGGTCCTGGAGGTGGCGGACAACGGCGCCGGCATCCCGGAGGAGGACCTGCCCCGGATCTTCCAGCGGTTCTACCGGGTGGACAAGGCGCGCTCCCGGGCCGCCGGCGGCACGGGGCTGGGACTGTCCATCGTTCAGGATACCATGGAGAAGCGGGGCGGTACCGTGGAGGCCGCCAACCGGCCCGGAGGCGGCGCGGTGTTCACCGCCCGCTGGCCCTATGCGAGGGGAGGGGAGCTGTCATGAGAGGAAGGGCGCTGCTGCTCTGCGGCGGACTTCTGCTGGCGCTGCTCTGCGCCGCCTGCGCCCAGGCGGACAGGGAGGCGGCGGAGAACAGCTACCAGCTTTATTTCCGGGAGGAGGATCTGGCGGCCTCCTCCGGCGGCGATGTATTCCGCACGGAGGCGGTGGAACTGGAGGAGGGCCTGGATACCCAGGCGGCGGTGGAGGCGCTGCTGGCGGGCCTGCTGGCGGGCCCCAAGAGCGAGCTGCTGCGGGGGACTCTGCCCTCCAGCGCCGCGCTGCTGTCGGCCAGGGTGGAGGGCAGCCGGGCGGTGGTGGACTTCTCCGCGGCTTACAGCACCCTCTCCGGCGTACGGCTCACCATGGCGGACTACGCCGTAACGTTGACGCTGACCCAGCTGCCGGAGATCACCTCCGTGAAGATCACCGTCCAGGGCCAGGAACTAGCCTATCGGGACAAGCAGGTGTTCACCGCCCGGGATGTGCTGCTGTCCTCCGAGGAGGACGTGGTGGGCACTGTGGAGGCGGCGCTCTATTTCCTCAACGAGGAGGGGGGGCTGACGGAAGAGCGGCGGACGCTGGACCTCTATGAGGGAGACACCCAGGCCGCCGCCGTGATCCGGGCCCTGGAGAGTGCGCCGGAGACCAAGGGCCTGGCCACCGCCCTGCCGGAGGGCTTCCGGGTGCGAAGCGTCTGGCAGGAGGAGGACACGTGTTATGTAAACCTCTCCTCGGCGCTGATGGGGGGTCTGGCGGAGGACCTGCCCCTGGGCACGGCCCTGCGGTCCCTGAGTCAGTCCCTGTGCTCTTTGGACACGGTGAGTGAGGTGCGCTTCCTGGTGGACGGAGAGTTTGAGGAGCGGTATGGAAGCGTGGACGTGTCCGAGCCCTACACCGCCGCGGTCAGAGGCGGGTGAGCGGAAAAATTCTTTAACATTTGTTAGGCGGAGTGGTACGCTATCTAACAAGTGGGATGATTTATATGGAAATCAGACCGAGATTATCGTGCAGAAGGCCCCAAGGACTTTGCGCTTAAGCGGCACAGCCGCGGCAGCAAAGGCGGGCCCTGGAATACCGAAAGCGGTCGAGGAAGACCTGCTGTCTGAGGTACCGCGGCTTCATACGGAGAACCGTTACTAAAGCAGCAAATGTTGGTTCTGGAAAACAGGCGGTGCCAGCGCAGAAAACGCAAGCGGTTCAGCAGTTGAGGCAAACCCATAAACTGGAGCCATCGCTCAGCTGCCCCGTGCTGTGTTTTCCAATCTATGGAACATTTGAAATGCGGATTGATCGAATCTCTTGACCGCTATAACGACCGCTACATTATAGCAGAGCTGAAGGGCCTGTCGCTTGTGATCCACAGGCAACAAACCCTTTCAGCCGCTTGGATAATTTCGTTTTATCTACTCTATGGGAAGCCATCAAAATTCCGATTGTCAAAAACATGGCTGAGTCCTTGAAAAAATAACTCCCGCTTTTCGATAAATCAGTTCGAAAAGCGGGAGTTATTCACTGTTATCAATCGGAAGTACGAACGGGATCGTCTCCGGTCTCGCCGGGGATGTCGCCGCCGGCCTGTTCTACAGCCTCCTTCTCCATGCGGCTCATGAAAATGGGGGAGAGGATGCCGAAGACGCACAGGGCGATGAGCACCCAGCAGACGGGAGTGGAGAAGAGGATGGCGGGATTGCCGCCGGAGAGGGCCAGAGAGCGGCGCAGGCCCTTCTCGCCGATGGGGCCCAGGATCAGGGCCAGCACAATGGCGGCGGTGTTCAGGTCAAACTTGCGGCAGAGGTAGCCCAGCACGCCGAAGATCATCATAATCACCACGTCCACAAAATTCTTGTGGATGGCGTAGGAGCCCACCACGCAGAGAACGGAGACGGCGGGGATCAAGATGGCGTCGGACAGGCGGGAGATCTGGGCGAAGCCCCGGCAGCCCAGAAGGCCGATGCCCAGCATGAAGAACTGGATCAGCACGAAGCCGGCGAAGAAGGTATAGGTCATCTTGGCCGTCTCGCCCACGAAGAGGTCGGGGCCGGGGGTCAGGCCCTGGATGATGAGGCCGCCCATCAGCACGGCGGTGACGCTCTCGCCGGGGATGCCCAGGGTGAGCATGGGGATTAGGGAGCCGCCGGTGACGGCGTTGTTGGCGGCCTCGGAACCGGCCACGCCCTCGATGCTGCCGTGGCCGAATTTCTCCTTCTCCTTGGAGAACTGGCGGGCGGTGTTGTAGCCCAGGAAGCAGGCGATGGAGGCGCCGGCGCCGGGCAGGATGCCGATGAGGTTTCCGATGATCCAGGACCGGCCCACGGTGGGGGCGATCTGTTTCATCTCCTGCCGGGTGAGCATCATCTTGTCGTTGAATTTCGCGGCCCTGGCCCGCTGCTTGATCTTCTGTTCCGCCAGGATCAGCGCCTGACTCATGGAGAACAGGCCGATGAGGGCGCAGGTGGTGTTGATGCCCTCGTACAGGGAGGACTGGCCGAACATAAACCGCTTGACGCCCTCCATGGGGTCCATGCCGATGGTGGAGAGCAGCAGGCCCAGCGCGCCGGAGATGAGGCCCTTCACCATGGACTTGGAGCTGACGCCGGCGATGATGGTCAGGCCGAAGATGGACAGCCAGAA
>CANRYZ010000051.1 GCA_947644365.1 uncultured Oscillibacter sp.
GGCCCCTACGAGCGGGAGCGGGCGGACCAGGTGGTGGAGCAGGTCATCCGCCCCACGGGCCTGCTGGACCCCCGGGTGGAGGTCCGGCCCGTGGCCGGCCAGATCGACGATCTGATGGAGGAGATCAACGCCCGGGCCGCCCGGAAGGAGCGGGTGCTGGTGACCACCCTCACCAAGAAGATGGCGGAGGACCTGACGGAGTATTTCAAGAACGCCGGGATCAAGGTGCGCTACATGCACTCCGACGTGCAGACCATTGAGCGGATGGAGATCATCCGGGACCTGCGCCTGGGGGAGTTTGACGTGCTGGTGGGCATCAACCTGCTGCGGGAGGGCCTGGACCTGCCGGAGGTGAGCCTGGTGGCCATTCTGGACGCGGACAAGGAGGGCTTCCTCCGCTCCGAGACCTCCCTCATTCAGACCATCGGCCGGGCGGCCCGGAACGTGGAGGGCCTGGTCATCATGTACGCCGACGAGATCACCCCCTCCATGGAGGCGGCGATTCACGAGACGGAGCGCCGCCGGGAAATTCAGGACCGGTTCAACCGGGAGCACGGCATCGTGCCCAAGACCATCATCAAGGGGGTCCGGGAGGTGCTGGAGATCTCCACCACGGCGGAGGACGAGACCACCCGGGCCCGGCACCACCGCAAGCTGAACAAGCAGGAGCGGGAGGCGGAGATCAGGCGCCTGGAGAAGGAGATGAAGGAGGCGTCCAAGATGCTGGAATTCGAGTACGCCGCGGTGCTGCGGGACCGGATTATCGAGCTGCGGGGCGAAAAATAAAGTTTCGGTCAAGCCTTTTCAAAGGCTTGCGGGGTGCAGGGGCAGAGCCCCTGCGGGCGCGGCGCGAAGCCGCCGCAAGGCCGCTGCGGCGGCCGGCACAAAGGAGTAAATCGATGAAATACGAGTGGTTAGACGAATATCTCCTCTCCCTCCCCGGGGCGGAAAAAGACTATAAGCCCGAGTGGGCCTGGTTCCGCTACATGGTCCGGGGCAAGCTCTTCGCCGCCGTCTGTTCCCCCAGGGGGATGAAGGACGCGGCCTACAACGGTCACGACCTGGTGAACCTCAAATGCGACCCCGCGGAGGCGGAGCTGCTGCGGGGTCAATACCCTGAGATATTGCCGGGCTTCTACTGCGACAAGCGCACCTGGATCGCGTGTCTTCTGGACGGGGAGCTGCCGGACGATGTCCTGCGGGGCCTGTGCGAAAACTCCCACCGCCTGGTTCTGGGGAAGCTCCCCAAGTACGTGCGGCGGGAGATTCTGGGAGAGTGAGAGGAGGGCGGCGCCATGGATGAGGAGCGGACCCGGTTTCAAAAAATCGTGCTGTTGATCCTGGCGGTGATGGCCGTGCTGTTCGGTATCCTCACCGGCATCAGCAAGGCCCGCCCGGGGGCGTATTTCGAGGAGACCCTGCTACGGCCGGAGGTCCTCGCCCCCAACGTGACCGCCTACAGCGGCAAGGCCCACGGCACGCCGGTGACGGTCACCGTCACCCGGGAGAGCGGGACCCGGGCCGCGGTGGAGTTCCACATCGAGGGCGTTTTGGACGACGTGTGCACGGTGGACTACCCTCTGGCCCCTCTCCGGAGGGATTGCGGCTACACGGCGTATGGCGTTCGAATCACCAAAAACGGGGAGCTGCTGTTTGAGGGCGGTTACGACTCGGAGGACGCCTTCGGCTGGTATAAGCCGGACGGGACCCATGATATGGACGGCTTCATTACGATCCGCCCGGGTACCTCGGACCCGTGGAACGGCTTTGAGGTGGACAGAAGCGCCGCCATGCGCTTTGCCCTGGGTCCGAAGCTGGAGAGCCGGGGCAGCTGGGGGATGTATTTTATAATGCTGGTATTCACGCTGTTTGCGGCCCTGGACGTGGCGTTTCCCATGTCCATGTTCTACCTCCAGCACTGCTGCGACGTCCGGGACCCGGAGCCCACGGATTTCTACCTCGCCTGCCAGAGGGTGGGCTGGGTGGTGCTGCCCCTCCTCCTGCTGGGCGGGTACTGCTATGCTCTCCGCATGATCCCATAGTCCGGGGCCGTAAGCCTCCAGAAAGTGAAGTGATCCCATGGCCTTCAGCAGTATGGCGTTTCTGTTCGGCTTTCTGCCGGCGGTATTGCTGTGCTATTTTCTCATACCGGCCCGGTGGCGGGCGGGGCGGAACGGCGTTCTGCTGCTGTTCAGCCTGGCCTTTTACGCCTGGGGCGGGGCGCGGCTGGCGCCGGCGCTGGCGTGGTCGTGTCTTGTGACCTGGGCGGGGGGCCTGCTGCTCATCCCCGGGCGGCGGGGACGGCGGGCGGTCTTTTGGCTGGCGGCGGCGCTGAACCTGCTGCCCCTGCTGTACTTCAAGTACACCGGCTTCCTCCTGGGAAACCTGAATGCCCTGGGGCTGGGGCTGGCCGCGCCGGAGATTCTGCTGCCGGCGGGCATCTCCTTCTTCACCTTCCAGGCCGTCTCGTATCTCGCCGACGTGTACCGGGGGACCGTTCCGCCGGAGCGGCATCTCTCCCGGCTGGCGCTGTACATGGCCTTTTTCCCCCAGCTGCTCCAGGGGCCCATCGTCCGGTACGGGGACTTCGGCCCGCTGCTGGCGGAGCGGCGGGAGACCGTTCCGGACGCCTCCGCGGGGGCGGCGCGGTTCTGCTTCGGCCTCGCCAAGAAGGTGCTGCTGGCGGACGCCCTGGGGAACGCGGCCAACGCCGCCTTTGCCGCCGGAGACCGGCTCACCGTGGGCCTGGCCTGGATCGGGTCCATCGCCTACACCCTGCAATTGTACTTCGACTTCTCCGGCTACACCGACATGGCCCTGGGCCTGGGGCGGGTCTTCGGCCTGCCTCTGCCGGAGAATTTCGACTACCCCTATCTCGCCCGATCCGCCGGGGAGTTCTGGCGGCGGTGGCACATGACCCTCTCCCGCTGGTTCCGGGACTATGTGTACATCCCCCTGGGGGGCAACCGCTGTTCCCGGAGGCGGCACCTCTGGAACCTGCTGGCGGTGTGGTTGCTGACGGGCCTGTGGCACGGGGCCGCCTGGACCTTCGTGGCCTGGGGCCTCTACTATGCGGCGCTTCTGACCGGGGAGAAGTACCTCTGGGGCGGGGCGCTGGAGCGGATGCCGCCTTCCCTGCGGCACGTGTACGCCCTGCTGCTCATCAACTTCGGCTGGGTGCTGTTCCGCGCCGGGAGCCTGGGACAGGCGGGGGAGATCATTTCCGCCATGCTGGGCTTTGCCCCCGGCGGGCTCTGGAGCGGCGAGGCGGAATACTTCCTCCGGCAGTACGCCTGGGAGTGGGTGATCGCCGTCCCGGCGGCGCTGCCGGTGAAGGAGTGGATTTTCAGCCGCCTGGAGCGGCGGCGGGAGGCCGGGAGCCGCGGCGCGGCGGCCCTCACGATCTTTGGACCGAAGCTGCTGGCCCTGTGCCTGCTGGGGCTGTCCACGGTGCGGCTGCTGAGCTCCACCTTCCGCTCGTTTTTGTACTTTCAGTTTTAAGGGGGCCCGGACATGGAAAAATTCTCACAGCGGGCCTTCCTGCTCTGCCTGCTGGCGGCGCTGCTGGCCGTGCCGGCGGGGACGGCCCTCTGGTCCCGAAAGGACACTGCCGCCTACTATGAGAACCGCTCCCTGGCGGAGTTTCCCGCCGTGACGGCGGAGGCCCTGTGGACAGGCACCCTGGGCGCTGATTTGGAGAGCTGGTACTCCGACCACGCCCCGGGCCGTACCACGCTGCTCAAGGCGGACACGGCGGCGCAGATGAACCTCCTGCGCCGTCCGTCGGTGAACGGAGTGGTCTCTGCCGGAGATGTGCTGCTGCCCTTTTTGTCCTACGAGGAACGGGAGGCGGAGGAATATCCCCCTCTGGCGGCGGAGGCGGCGGAGCCCTTCGGCAAATTGAACAGCTTCATTCAGTCCTATGGCGGCACATTCTGCTGCGTGGGTATCCCGGAGCAGCGGGTCTACTTCCGGGACAGGTACCCGGACTACCTCAGCCGCCATGAGACGGAGGCCTCCGCCGGAGACGGGGCCTATGCCCGCGCCATGGCAGAGGCGGGGGTGGACTTTCTGGACATGGCCGCGGCGTACGATGCCCAGGGGCGCCCGGAGGCCTATTACTCCAGCCTGGACCACCACTATCACTATTATGGGGCCTACGCCGCCTACCGCTGCATCCTGGACCACCTGGCGGAGGCGGGGTGGGACCTGCCGATGCTGGAGGAGGGGGACCTGGACTTTCAGGAGCTGCCCAACCCCTATATCGCCAGCCGGAACCGGAAGCTCTACAACCTCTGGCCCAACGCTGAGCGGGCCGTGACCGGCGTGCAGCGGGATCCGGTGCCCTTCACCCGGTACGACAACGGGGAGCTCTCGGACCGCCCCCTCTTCGTTCTGCCGGAGGCGGACTACCTGCCTACAACCTACAACCTCTACATGGGCGGGGACTTCGCCGAGACGGTGCTGGAGACGAACCGCCCGGACCTGCCCGACGCCCTGATTTTCGGCGACTCCTTCACCAACGCCCTGGAGACGCTGCTCTACGCCTCTTTTAACGAGACCCGCGTCCTGGACCTGCGGCACTACGACGCCATGTCCCTGCGGGAGTATATCGGCCTGTACCGGCCCGACGTGGTGCTGTGCGTCCAGAACGACACGTTCTACTACCTGGGCGGCGGCAACAACAATGTGTGGGAGGACCCGTGATGGAAGAGACAGAAAAAAAGCCCGCCGGGCGGGGGCAGGGCGGAGCCTGCGTCTCCATTCTGGCGGCGGCGGCGCTGTGGGGCGTGATCGGTCTGTGGAACCGGAAGCTGATGGCCGGGGGCTTTACCCCCACGGATATCGTGGTGGTGCGGAACTTCGGCGGGATGCTTCTGCTGGCGCTGGTGTTTGCCGTCAAAGACCGGAGCGTGTTCCGCGTCCGCCGGGAGCACCTGAAATACTTCTTCGGCACGGGCGTGGTCAGCGTGCTGCTGTTCACGGTGTGCTACTTCTCCTGCCAGCGGATCTGCTCGCTGGCGGTAGCGTCCATATTGCTGTACACGGCGCCCTCCTTCGTGGTGGTGATGTCGGCGGCGCTGTGGCGCGAGCCCGTCACCCGGAAAAAGGTGCTGGCCCTGGCGCTGACGCTGCTGGGCTGCGCCCTGGTGTGCGGCGTCTTCGCCGGGGACCTGACGGTGACGGCGGGGGGCGTGCTGCTGGGCCTGGGGTCCGGGTTCTTCTACTCCCTGTACAGCATCTTCGGCCGGTACGCCCTGGACCACTACCCGCCCCTGACCGTGACGGTGTGGACGTTTCTCTTCGCCGGTCCCTTCTCCTTGGCGCTGCTGCGCCCGGCGCGGATGGCGGCGGCGCTGGCGGAGCCCCGCCAGTGGCTGCTGTGCTTGGGGCTGGTGGTGTTCTCCACCGTGGCGCCCTATATCCTGTACACCCGGGGACTGGCCCGGGTGGAGTCCGGCAGGGCGTCCATCATGGCGAGCCTGGAGCCGGTGGCGGCCGCCCTGGTGGGGGTGCTGGCCTTCGGGGAGCCCCTGTCCCCCGCGGCCATTGCGGGCATCGCGTGCGTCCTGGCGGGCGTGTATATTTTGAGGTGAGTCCATGGGAAAGCACAAAGAGGAAAAGACCAATGTGATGCGGATTCTGGACCGGGAAAAGGTCCCCTACACCGCCCATTTCTATGAGGAGACCCAGGGCCCGGAGGGCACCCGGGAGTACGGCGTCCACGTGGCGGAGGCCCTGGGCCAGGACCCCGCCCGGGGCTTCAAGACCCTGGCGGCCCGGGGGGCCTCCGGCGGGATTTACGTCTTTGAGGTCCCCGCGCCGGAGAGCCTGGACCTGAAAAAGGCCGCCAGGGCCGTGGGGGAGAAATCCGTGGAGCTGCTCCGCGTGGCGGAGATCAACGAGGTCACGGGATACATCCGGGGCGGGTGCAGCCCCGTGGGGATGAAGAAGCGGTATCCCACGGTGTTCCACAGGACGGCGCTGGACTATGAGACGATTTACATCTCCGGCGGAAGGATCGGGGCCCAGGTGGAGGCGGCGCCCCAGGCGTTACTGGACCTGCTGGGGGCGTCCGCGGCGGACATCGCTGTGGAGTGAGAGCCCCAGGTGGAGGCCTGCGGCGAAGGCGTCCAGGGACCATTGGTAATGGAGGCCCGCAAGGGCGTCAAGCAGATCGTTGTGGAGAGATTCTTCCACTTTCATAGACTCGAAGAGATTTCGCAATGCGGATTCGTCAAAGCTCTCTGCCTTTTGCAGAATTGGGTCACAATAGGAATCAAAGAGCTTTTGGTCGATTGGATTCATAGAACGCACCTCATAAATAGAACTTTTAATGTTCTGTTGCCATTATAGAACATCAGATGTTCTTTGTCAAGGAGAAATCATGGAGACATTAAAGGAATTTGGGGAAAGACTTCGTGCGCTCAGAAAAGAGCGGCAGCAATTTCAGCGTCAAATGGCGGAGATGTTGCACATCACAGAGGTGCACTACCGGCGTATAGAAGCCGGGAAGGTTAATATTTCGGCCTTGACATTATGCACCCTCGCGGATTATTTTGGTGTTGCGACAGATTATCTGCTGGGACGCTCTCAGGAGCGGTAGTGCTTCGCGCGGCTGGCGCCGCGGGGCGGGGGATTCAGCCATGATGATGGCTGGTCCATTGCACCCCCCATTTCTCTTTTCTCTGTCTTGCCAGAGAAAAGAGAAACGGGCCGTGCACGGTCCAAAGAGAAAAGAGAACGCCGGGCACGAATTTGACCGCGAGGGTCAAATTGTGCCCAAAGTACGGGGGCTGGCCTGAACCGGTGCTTCCGTGAATTGCCGGCCTTCTGCCGGCTGCGTCTGACAGCGTACCTCGATGGGGCGCTCTGCCGCATTTGCAAGTACCTCCGAAGTTGTTTTGCTGCTTTGACGCATCGTCTCCAGCTTCTCTTCCCGCGCTTCGCGCCTGGCCTGGCACGTTTGGGCAAGCCTGCCCTCCTACTGCCGGTAGACGCACCCTCTTCCCCGCACGGCGGAGACTAGGCGCGAAGCGCGGGAAGAGAAGGAAGTCTATGCGTCTACCCATCAAATTTCCTGAGCGCCCTTCAATCGAAGCGTGAGGCTTCCGCGACCTCCAAAAGCGCCTCTCTTTTCTCTTCCACCGTGCACGGCGCATTCTCTTTTCTCTGGCAAGACAGAGAAAAGAGAATGGGGGGTGCATTCCCAGCACGGGCAAAGCCCGTGCGCCGTCCCGCGCCCGAGGCGCGATACCCCCGTCCCCCGCCCGTGGCGGGACAACCCCCGTCCCCGCCCGCGGCGGGACAACCCCCGTCCCGCCCCCGTGGGGCGGATTCCGCAGGAATATAATTTCCCCACTCCCCGCAGGGGGACCCCCAGAAAGGACAGCCTATGCAGGACAAAATCATTGTAAAAGGCGCCCGCGCCAACAATTTGAAGAATATTGACGTCACCATCCCCCGCGATAAGCTGGTGGTCATGACCGGCCTCTCCGGCTCCGGAAAATCGTCCCTGGCCTTTGACACCATCTACGCCGAGGGCCAGCGGCGCTATGTGGAGTCGCTGAGCTCTTACGCCAGGATGTTCCTGGGCCAGATGGACAAGCCGGACGTGGACTACATCGAGGGCCTGAGCCCCGCCATCTCCATTGACCAGAAGACCACGTCCAAAAATCCCCGCTCCACCGTGGGGACCGTGACGGAGATCTACGACTACCTCCGCCTGCTCTGGGCCCGGGTGGGCACCCCCCACTGTCCCAGGTGCGGGAAGGAGATCAAGCAGCAGACCATCGACCAGATCATCGACCAGGTCACCGCCCTGCCGGAGGGCACCCGCATCCAGGTCATGGCCCCCGTCGTCCGGGGCAAGAAGGGCGAGCACTCCAAGATCTTTGAGGACGCCAAGCGCTCCGGCTACGTCCGGGCCCGGGTGGACGGGAACCTCTACGAGCTGGACGAGGAGATCAAGCTGGAGAAGAACAAGAAGCACAGCATTGAGGTCATCGTGGACCGGCTTATCATCCGGGAAGGCCTCCAGCAGCGGCTGACGGACAGCGTGGAGACCGCCGCCGGCCTCTCCGGCGGCACGGTGATCATCAACCTCCTGCGGGAGGAGCGGGACCTGATGTTCTCCCAGAACTACGCCTGCGAGGACTGCGGCATCTCCATTGAGGAGCTGACGCCCCGGATGTTCTCCTTCAACAACCCCTTCGGGGCCTGCCCCGCCTGCACGGGCCTTGGCAGCCAGCTCAAGGTGGACGAGGGGCTGGTGGTGCCCGACGGGAAGAAATCCATTCTGGAGGGGGCCATCCAGGCCAGCGGCTGGGGAAACATCCGCTCCGACGGCATCTCCCGGATGTATTTCGAGGCCCTGGCGAAGAAGTACCGCTTCTCCCTCTCCGACCCCTGGGAGGAGCTGAGCGGCGAGGTGCGGAACATCATCCTCTACGGCACCGGGGGCGAGAAGCTGGAGCTCCACTACGACCAGCCCCGGGGCAAGGGCGTGCTGTACCAGCCCTTTGAGGGCATCTGCAACAACGTGGAGCGCCGCTACCGGGAGACCCAGTCCGACGCCAGCAAGAAGGAGCTGGAGGAGCTGATGGCCGAGTGCCCCTGCCCCGCCTGCAGGGGGAAGCGGCTGAAAAAGGAGTCCCTGGCGGTGACCGTGGGGGACATGAACATCTACGACTACACCCGCATGTCCGTGCTGGACGGGCTGGACTGGGTGGAAAAGCTGACCCTGACGGACCAGCAGCACCTGATCGCGGACCGGATCCTCAAGGAGATCCGCTCCCGGCTGGGGTTCCTCCAGTCGGTGGGCCTGGGCTACCTGACCCTCAGCCGAAGCGCCGGGACCCTCTCCGGCGGCGAGAGCCAGCGCATCCGCCTGGCCACTCAGATCGGCTCCAGCCTCATGGGGGTGCTGTATATCCTGGACGAGCCCTCCATCGGCCTCCACCAGCGGGACAACGACAAGCTGCTGGCCACGCTGAAAAACCTCCGGGACCTGGGCAACACCCTGCTGGTGGTGGAGCACGACGAGGACACCATGCGCGCCGCGGACTACCTCATCGACATCGGCCCCGGGGCCGGCATCCACGGCGGCCACGTCGTCGCCGCGGGCACGCCGGAGGAGGTCATGGCCAACCCCGCCTCCCTGACGGGCCAGTACCTCTCCGGGGAGAAGAAGATCCCTGTGCCGGCAGCGCGCCGGAGCGGAAACGGGAAGTACCTGAAGGTCGTGGGCGCGGCGGAGAACAACCTGCGCGGGGTGGACGTGGAGTTTCCCCTGGGGGTGTTTACCGTGGTCACCGGCGTGTCCGGCAGCGGCAAGTCGTCCCTGGTGAACGAGGTGCTGTTCAAGCGGCTGGGGGCGGAGCTGATGCGCATGAAGGTCCATCCGGGGAAGTGTGAGCGCATCGAGGGCATGGAGGCCCTGGACAAGGTGGTGAACATCGACCAGAGCCCCATCGGCCGAACGCCCCGGTCCAACCCCGCCACCTATACAGGGCTCTTCAACGACATCCGGGACCTCTTCGCCTCCACCCAGGAGGCCAAGTCCCGGGGCTACGGTCCGGGGCGGTTCAGCTTCAACGTCCGGGGCGGACGGTGCGAGGCCTGCTCCGGCGACGGCGTGCTGAAAATCGAGATGCACTTCCTGCCGGACATCTTCGTTCCCTGCGAGGTCTGCAAGGGCAGGCGGTACAACCGGGAGACCCTGGAGGTCCGGTACAAGGGCAAAAACATCGCCGAGGTGCTGGAGATGACCGTGGACGAGGCGCTGGAGTTCTTTTCAGCCCTGCCCAAAATCCGCAACAAGCTCCAGACCCTCCAGGACGTGGGCCTGGGGTACGTGAAGCTGGGCCAGCCCTCCACGGAGCTCTCCGGCGGCGAGGCCCAGCGGGTAAAGCTGGCCACGGAGCTCTCCAAGATCGCCACCGGCAGGACCATCTATATCCTGGACGAGCCCACCACGGGCCTCCACACCGACGATGTGCGCAAGCTCCTGGAGGTCCTCCAGCGGCTGGTGGACAGCGGCAACACCGTGGTGGTCATCGAGCACAACCTGGACGTCATCAAGTGCGCCGACCACCTCATCGACCTGGGCCCCGAGGGGGGCGACGGCGGCGGCTCCATCGTCGTCACCGGCACCCCGGAGGAGGCGGCCGCCTGTCCCGGGTCCTACACCGGCCAGTACCTGAAAAAAATACTGAGCGTCTGACAGCCTGAAAATCTGTCTATAATTGAGAAAGAAAGGAAGCGCGGCCCATGCTGATCGACATGACCCACACCATCACTCCGGAGATTCCCGTATTCCCCGGGGACCCGGCCCCCGTCCTCTCCAAGGGCTCCACCATCACAAAGGACGGCTGCCGCACCACCAGCCTCACCCTCTGCTCCCACACCGGCACCCACATGGACGCCCCGTCCCACCTGCTGCGGGACGGACGGAACCTGGACGAGATGCCCATGTCCCAGTTCTCCGGCCGGGCTACCGCGCTGGACGTCACCGGCGTGGGGGCGGTGATCACGGCGGAGTTTCTCCGCTCTCACCACGACGACATCTACTGCGCGGACTACGTCCTCTTCTCCACCGGCTGGGAGAGCCGCTGGGGCACGGAGGGCTACCTGGAGGACGCCTTCCCTGTCCCCGACGAGGAGGCGGCCCACTATCTGGTCTCCTGCGGCCTCAAGGGCGTGGGCACCGACGCCCTCAGCGTGGACCGGCTGAGCGGCCCGCAGACGGTACATACCATTCTGATGAAGGCCGACGCCGTGATCCTGGAGAACCTGTGCCTGGAGAAGGTGCGGGGCCGCAAGGACTTCCTGTTCTTCGCCCTGCCCATGAAGTTTCAGAACGCCGACGGCGCGCCCATCCGTGCCTTCGCGGAGCTGCGGGAGAAATTTGAAGGGGAGAGAAGAAGACGGTGAGGAAATTTCTGGCTATCGTGCTGTGCAAGCTGGGGCACTTCGCCGGGAAGCTGGTGGGCAAGGGCAGCTCCCTGCCGGGAAAGCTGGCCCTGAAAATCTGCCCGGACATCCTCTCCCGGGTGCGGCTGCCCGGCCGCATCATCGCCGTCACCGGCTCCAACGGCAAGACCTCCACCGTGGAGATGATCGCCGCCATCCT
>CANRYZ010000052.1 GCA_947644365.1 uncultured Oscillibacter sp.
CCCGTGTACGACTACTGCATGCCCGACAAGGAGTGCTCCTGCGGCAGCGACAAGGAGGACCCCTGCTGCATCTTCCGGAACATCTCCTTCCCGGTGGGCGAGTTTTTCCCGCCCAACACCGTGCGGATGCCGGAGAACTACGAGGACACCAAGAGCTTCTGCAGCTGCTGCGGCAGCTGAGATGCCAAGAGGCCGCCCGAACGGGCGGCCTTTTTCTACATCTTCTTTTGATACCGGGCCGTCAGCCACAGCTCCAGCAGACACTTTACAATCAGCGAGGCCAATGCCAGCAGCAAGATCCAGGCCGGGCCGCCAAGACCAAAGCACAGCCAGGCCGCGCCCATGACCGCCCACTGTAAAATATCCCCCGACAGGGCCTTGGCCCGGTTCCGGATGGCGGTATTTCGCTCGTCCTGGTGTTCAATTTTGTTTCGTCTCCGCAGAGAGGGGTCTATTGCCTCCATCCCCAGGCTGAGCGATTGAGAGACGCCGATGCCGATCATCCCCGCCGCAAGGCCCATCCATGCTGTGATACAGCGGGAAGATACGTTGTTCCGCATCAGATATACCGCCGCGGTCAGGACCAGGCCGGCTGCAATCAGCGCTATATACAGAGTTTTCTTCCGTTTCACGGCCTCTCCTCCTTACATCTCCCGCTGGTAGCGGACCATCAGACACAGCTCCAGGACGCACTTTCCGAGAAAAATCCCAACAGCCGCCAACGTGACCCAAAGGGGCGCGCCAAGGCCGATGGAGAGCCAGGCCGCGGCCATGACGCCCCACTGAAGCGCCTCGCCGGAGACCGCCTGAGCCCGGCGGCGGATGGCCACGGTCCGCTCGTCGTTGGCCGCGATCTCGTCCCGCCGCATTTGGACAGGGTCCTGTTCCGCCCACCGCAGCATCTTCCAGTTGGCGAATCCCATGGCCAGCAGGCCGGAGCCCACGCCGGTCAGCATCCCGCCGAACCCGTCCGGGGCGGAGAGCTTCCAGGCCAGAAAAGCCCCCAGCAGAAGAACCAGGCCCACACCCATCAGAACCATGTACAGCCTCTTTTTTCCTTTCATAACGTCTCCTCCTCGTAGATGAATATCTCCTCGATGGACATCCCGAAGTACCGGGCGATCTTGAACGCCAGCAGAATGGATGGGTTGTACCGTCCATTTTCCAATGAGCCGATGGTCTGCCGGGAGACCTCCAGCGCGTCTGCCAGCTCCTCCTGCCGGAGCCCCCGGGACTTTCGCAGCTCCTCCAGCCGGTTTTTCAATGGGACCACCTCCATGATGGAAAGTTTGCTTTCTGTGAAGCATCATAGCACACCTGAATTGTGATGTCAAGTGCGCTTTCCATTTCCGGGCGTTTTTGTAAGAGGTCAGACAAGAAAGGTGGCATACCGGAGGACAACCCCTCATAGAGTGTACCAATCGGAAAGGGG
The DNA here is from genome assembly GCA_947644365.1 of uncultured Oscillibacter sp. Taxonomy (GTDB): domain Bacteria; phylum Bacillota; class Clostridia; order Oscillospirales; family Oscillospiraceae; genus Oscillibacter. Next base: position 1,433 of record CANRYZ010000052.1, read on the forward strand.
GGAGGTCCCTTGCAAAAGGATTTGAATATTCTGCGCTGCGAGGACGCGGCGGCATGTCTGCCCGTCCGGCTGCGAAAGGCTGCCCTGGCTCTGCCGGAGGAACAAAAGGCCCTGGCGGAGGAATTTCGCCTCCGGGCCGGACAACCCATGACCGTGCTTTTGCCCACGGGGGAGGTATCCCTGCCGGTCCGCGTGGAGCCGGAGGAGCTGGAGGCCCTGTGCGACCTGGCCACGGAATTTTCCCGCTACGCCGCCGCGGAGACCCTGCGGGAGGGGTATCTCTCCGTCCGGGGGGGCTTCCGCATCGGCCTGTGCGGCACGGCGGTGATGAAGGACGGCGCCAACACGAACCTCAAAAATCTCTCCTCAGCGTCCGTCCGCATCGCCCGGGAGAAGATCGGGATCGCCGACGGTGTGGCGGGGAAGCTGTTTCGGGATGGGGAGTTTGCCAGCACCCTGATTCTCTCCCCGCCGGGGGGCGGCAAGACCACGCTTCTGCGGGACCTGATCCGGCGGCTGTCGGAGGGGGCAGAGGGGTACGGGCCCCGGCGGGTGTCGCTGATCGACGAGCGGGGGGAGGTGGCGGTGATGTACCGGGGAGAGCCCCAGATGAACGTGGGGCCCCGCACCGACGTGCTGGACGCCTGTCCCAAGGCCCTGGGGATTCCGATGGTCCTGCGGGCGATGAACCCCCAGATCATCGCCGTGGACGAGATCACAGTCCGGGAGGACCTGCGGGCCGTCTCCATGGCCGCCGGGTGCGGCGTGCGTCTGCTGGCCACCATCCACGCCGCCGGGGTGGAGGAACTGCGGCAAAAGCCCCTCTACGCGCAGCTGCTGGAGGACAGGGTGTTCCGTCTGGCGGTGCGCGTGACGCCCACGGAGGCGGGGCGGTTTTACCAGGTGGAGGAGCTGCCATGCTGAAAATTCTGGGGAGCGCCTGTGTCCTGGGAGGCGGGGTATTGGCCCGTTGTCTCCAGGCGGCGGAGCGCCGCCGGGAGATGGACACGCTGTCGGATTTCCTGCGGGCCCTGCGCCGGATGACGGAGGAGATTCGCATGGCCCGAACGCCTATGCCGCTTCTGCTGGAGCGGCTGGCCCAGGGCTGCGGCCAAGAGGCGGGAGTGTTTTTTCAGACGGTCTCCTCCGCCGCCAGACGGGGAGAGGACCTGGGACAGGCCTGGCGGCGGGCGGCGGGAGACCTGCCTCTGTCCGGGGCCTCCGCTTTTGCGCTGGCGGGGCTGGGGGATGACCTCCAGGGCGACGAAGAGAAGATCTGCAAGGCGATTTCTCTTGCCGTCTGCTCCATGGCGCAGGATGCGGAGGAGCGGAGCCGCCGCCAGCCGGAGGAGGCCAAACGGGCTACCGCGCTGTGCCTGTCCGGCGCGGCGCTGCTGGTGATTTTACTGATTTGAGGATTACACGATATGGATGTGGATTTGATTTTCAAGATCGCGGCCATTGGAATCCTGGTGGCGGTGCTGAACCAGCTGCTGGTGCGCTCCGGCCGGGAGGAGCAGGCCATGATGACCACTCTGGCGGGACTGGTGGTGGTGCTGATGATTATGGTACAGGAGATCAGCGACCTGTTCGACCTGATCAAGACGCTGTTCAACTTCTGATCATGGAGCAGGTCTTTCAGGTGACGGGCCTCTGCGTGGTGGGGGCGCTGCTGGCGCTGGTGCTGAAAAAGGGGAGCCCGGAGATGGCGCTGCTGCTGGCGCTGGCCGCCGTGGCGGCGGTGCTGCTGTTTCTGGCGGGGGCCCTGGGAGAGCTGCTGGACTTTCTCCGGGAGATCGGCGCGGCCAGCGGCCTCTCGGAGGACCTCTTTATCCCTCTGTACAAGACGGCGGGCATCGCCCTGGTGGTGAAGGCCGGCGGAAGCCTCTGCCGGGACGCGGGGGAGTCGGCCCTGGCCTCGGCGGTGGAGACGGCGGGGACGGTGTGCGCTCTGCTGGTGTCGCTGCCGCTGCTGCGGGCGGTGCTGGCCCTGCTGTTGGAGCTGACGCGATGAGACGACTGATTTTTCTGATACTGGCCCTGGCGCTGCTGACCCTCACGGCCCGGTCGGCGGAGGTTCCCCGGGACCTGGAGGACGCCTTGCCGGAGGCGGCGGAAGACCTGCTGGAGGAGGTGGACGCCTCCGGGGCGGGGGGCTTTTCCGCCGGCGTCACCGCCATTCTGGAGTGGATGGGCCGGGAGGCGGGAGGCATCCTCCGCCAGCGTCTCCGGGGGGCGGCGCTGGTGCTGCTGGCGGTGGTGCTGTGCGGCGCGGTAGACGGGTTCTACCAGGGGGTGGACGGCGGAAAGGTGACGGTGTTCCTCCCCATGGCGGGGGCGCTGTCCGTCACGCTGCTGACGGCGGGGAGCCTGGATTCTCTGATGGGCCTGGGAGCCAAGACCATCGAGGAGCTGTCTGTCTTCTCCAAGGTGCTGCTGCCCACGCTGGCGGCGGCGGCAGCGGCCTCCGGCGCTGTGACCTCCGCCACGGTACAGCAGGTGAGCACGGTGTTTTTGGCGGATGTGCTTATCAGCCTGATCGACCGGCTGCTGATGCCGCTGGTCTATCTGTACGCAGGCGCTCTGGCCTCCTCCGCCATGCTGCCGGAGAACCGGCTGGGCGCTCTGGCGGAGGCGCTGAAAAAGGTCATCACCTGGATTCTCACCACGGTGCTGCTGGCCTTCACGGTGTATCTCTCCGTGGTGCGGGTGGTCTCGGGCTCGGCGGACGCGGCAGCGCTGAAGGTGGCCAAGGCGGCTATCAGCGGCGCGATTCCGGTGGTGGGGAGCATCCTCTCCGAGGCAACGGAGACCGTGCTGGCGGGAGCGGGGATGCTGAAAAACACCATCGGCGTATTCGGGATGCTGGGCATCCTGGCCGCCTGCGCCCATCCGTTTTTACAGCTGGGCATTCAGTACCTGCTGTACAAGCTCACGGCCTTCCTGGCGGCCACGGTGGGCGCTCCCAGCCTCTGTAAGCTCATTGACGGCCTGGGAGGCGCCTTTGGGCTGGTGCTGGGCATGACGGGCAGCTGTGCCTTCCTTCTCCTGATCTCCGTGCTGTCCTCCGTGGCGGCGGTGACGCCATGATCGCCGCGGTGCGGGAGTGGCTGACGTCCGTGGTGGCGGTGACGCTGCTGCTGACGGTGGCCCAGACCCTGATTCTGGAGGGGAATATCCGGAGGATCGCCGCCTTCACCGGAGGGCTGGCTCTGCTGGCGGCCCTGCTCCAGCCGGTGTTGAGGACGGATCTGAGCCGCCTGGAGCTGAATCTGGACGCGTACAGCCGGGCGGTGGAGGAGCGGCAGGCGGAGCTGGAGCAGGCCGGGGAGAAGGAGCTGGCTTCGGTCATAGCTTCCCGGACGGAAGCATATATATTGGACAAAGCCGCCCAGCTTGGACTTTCCCTTACGGTCCGGGTGGAGACGGAGACCGGCGCGGAGGGCGTGCCCCTTCCGGCGGCGGCGGAGGTGGAGGGTCCCCGGTCGGAGACGCTGGCGGCCTACATGGAGCGGGAGCTGGGCATCCCGCGGGAGAGGCAGGTTTGGCATGAAACTGAAAGCTGAAGGAGTGCGAAAGATATGGGACAGGTACAAATACGCTGCCCTGGTGGCGCTGATCGGCGCAGGGCTGCTGCTATGGCCGAGTGGGGGGAGCGGTCCCGGCGGCGTTCTCTCCGGGGGGCGGGAGGCGCCGGAGCCGCCGGATCTCCAAGCGCAGCTGGAGGATATTCTCAGCACCGTCAGCGGCGTGGGACAGGTACGGGTGCTGCTGACGGTGGAATCCGACGGGGAGCGGCAGCTGGCCCAGGACACGGAGCTGGAGTACAGCGGTCCCACCTCCTCGCCGGAGGATTACTCCAGGCGCTCCGAGACCGTGCTGGTAAAAGGGGGGAGCGGAGCGGAGACGGTGACGGTCCGGCAGACGTATCCCACGTACCGGGGGGCTCTGGTGGTGTGTCAGGGGGGCGACCGGGCGGAGGTGCGCCTGGCGGTGACGGAGGCCGTGTCGGCGCTGACAGGCCTCACCACAGACCGCGTCACAGTGGCAAAATGGCAGTAATTATTTGGAGGAGGAAACGACCTATGAGCGCGAGACTGAAACGAAACGCGGTGGTGGTGACCATGGCGGTGCTGGTGTGCGCCGCGGCGGCGCTGAACTGGAAGTACGCCGGCCAGGAGGCCGTAGAGGACGCCCAGAACGCCGGGACAAAGATCCTGGGGGAGGCGGCCCTGGTCTCCGGCACAGAGGACGGCGGAGACGCTCCCGCCGCCGCGCCGGAGGATGAGGCCGGGGTCTATACCGGATCGGACTACTTCGCCTCTGCCCGGCTCACCCGCCAGCAGGCCCGGGACAGCGCCATCACCCTGCTCCAGGAGGCGGCGGCCCAGGAGAACGCCGACGCCGCCGTGGCCAATGAGGCCTCGGAGGGTATCCAGGTGCTGGCTTCCTTCACCCTGAAAGAGGCCCAGATTGAAAACCTGGTCACCGCCAAGGGCTACGCGGACTGCGTGGCCTTCATGGGAGAGGACAGCATCAGCGTGGTGGTCTCCACCAACTCCGGGGAGCTGACGGGGGAGGACGTGGCCAAGATCACGGACATCGCCATGTCGGAGACCGGCTACGGCGCCGGGGGAATCAAGATCATGGCCGCAAATTAGGTCTTGCCCAAAATAGAGGTTGTATTTTACGGTGGGGTGTGGTACAATAAAAACTCGGAAATATCGGCTTTATCCGCAATACCGAATGATATTACGAGTTTAAGGAGAATCAAGCCATGGGCGAGAGCAGAGAATACATGACGCTGCCGGAGGAAAACGGGAGCATCAACATCTCAGAGGAGGTCATCGCCGCCATTGCCGTGGGCGCCGTGCGGGAGGTGGAGGGCGTGTCCGGCATGATGACCGCCATGGGCAACAGCGTCACCGATCTTATGAACAACCGCAAAAATGCCCAGAAGAGCGCCAAGGGCGTGAAGATCGACGCTACGGGTGCGGCGCTGACGCTGGACCTGTACCTGACGGTGGAGTACGGCCACCCCATCCCCGAGGTGGCGGAGAACGCCCAGAAGGCGGTCATGTCCTCCGTGGAGGCCATGACCGGCTGCGCTGTGGAAAAGGTCAACATCCACGTGGGCGGCGTGACGCTGAACTAGAGAAAGACAGAGGACAAAAGAGTATGGTACGGAACACCGCGCGGGAGATCGCCATCCACCTCTCCTATGAGCTGAGCTTCACCGACAAGTCCGTGGACGCGCTGCTGGACGAGCGGCTGACGGCGGAATCCTTCGCGGCGCTGGCGGAGGAGGACGCCCTCTACGCCGAGGCCCCGGGACCCAAGCAGGGGGAGTATATCCGGCGCCTTGTGAAGGGCGTGGACGAACACGGGGCGGAGTTGGACGGCTATATCGCCAAATACGCCAGGGGCTGGAAATTCGCCCGTATCCCGCTGGTGGCCTCCGCCGTCATGCGGGTGGCCATGTACGAAATTTTGTACATGCAGGACATCCCCAACGGCGCCGCCATCAATGAGGCGGTGGAGATCGCCAAGAAGTACGAGACGCCGGAGACGGTGAAGTTTATCAACGGGATTCTGGGGAGCTTCGTCCGGCAGGAGATCACGGAATAAATAAAAACGAGGCAGAGCGGGCATGGAAGTCCTCCATGTCCGGCTCTGCCTGTTTCCGTATGGGTGAACGCCTACCGCGCGGCGGAGGACAGGCCCGCTCCGGTGCGCACCCCCAGCAAAAAGGCATGGATGGCGGTGAACTCTTCACACTTTCTCAGGTCGGGGAGGAGGCTGTCGGGCAGATGGTCTGTCACGGACACGAAGTAGTCAACATATTCTCCCTCTTTGATTTCACACAGTTGGGGCTGGATATAGTTTTCATAGAACCAGAGCATGAAGTCGGACATATGTACCACCTTTCAATTAGACGATGGATTCGTCGTGTCATGATGCCATTGTAACACGTAAAATTCGTCGTGTCAAGGAGCTGCTATGGAATTTCAAAAAAGATTGCGAGAGCTGAGAAAAGAAAAAAAGGAAACTCAAGTACAAATCGCAAAGGCAATCCAAGTTACAGAGCGGCAATATCAAAGATTTGAAGCGGGAGAAAATTATCCTGGTTTTGAGAATCTCTGCGCTCTGGCAGACCACTTCGGCGTGACCCTGGACTACCTGGCGGGCCGCACCGACGAGAGATAGACCGGTAGAAATCAGTGCCATCCCGCACGGGACCGTCTAGGCGCGAAGCGCGGGAAGAGAAGATAGTCCATGCGTCTAACCATCAAATTTCCTGAGCGCCCTTCCATCGAAGTGTGAGGCTTCCGCGACCACCAAAAGCGCCCTTTTCTCTTTTGGACCGTGCACGGCCCGTTTTCTCTTTTCGGCGCGGCGAAAAGAGAAAATGGGGGGTGCATCTGGACCAGCCATCGACATGGCTGAATTCCGCTCCGCCCGCCAGGGCGAGTACACAGGTCCCCACATTATGAATGTTAAGACCCGCAAGACAAGAGGTAAATGATGGAACACCATATCTTCGGCGTAGGCGAAGTCAACCAGCTGGTCAAATGCCTGCTGGACAACGAGCCCATGCTCCAGAACATCTATGTCCGGGGCGAGCTCTCCAACTACAAAATGTACCCCTCCGGACACCACTACTTCACCTTGAAGGACCCGGAGGGCGCTCTGCGCTGCGTCATGTTCCGCGGACAGGCGTCAAAACTCCGCTTCCGGCCGGAAAACGGCATGAAGGTCATCGCCGCCGGACGGATCTCCGTATTCCCCCGGGACGGGGCCTACCAGCTCTACTGCGATACCCTGACCCCAGAGGGGGCCGGGGACCTGGCGGTGGCCTTCGAGCAGCTGAAAGCCCGGCTTTACCAGGAGGGGCTTTTCGACCCGGCCCATAAGAAGCCCCTGCCGCCCTATCCGGAGCGGATCGCCATCGTCACCTCCTCCGCCGGGGCGGCGGTCCACGACATGATCCGCATCCTGAACCGGCGGTATCCGCTGGCCAAGGTGATCTTGCTCCCGGTCCGGGTCCAGGGGGCCGAGGCCCCGCCGGAGATCGCCGGGGCCATCCGGTACGCGGACCGGTGGAAGATCGGTGACGTCATCATCACCGGCCGGGGCGGCGGGTCCATGGAGGACCTGTGGGCCTTCAACGACGAGCGGGTGGCCCGGGCCATCTATGCGTGCGAGACGCCGGTGATCTCCGCCGTGGGCCACGAGCCGGATGTCACCATCGCGGACTTTGTGGCGGACGTCCGCGCCTCCACCCCCTCCAACGCGGCGGAGATCGCCGTGCCGGACCAGGCGGAGCTGCGGCGGCGGCTCCGGGGCGCGGAGGAACGGATGGAACAGGGCCAGGCGGCCCGGCTGGAGACCCTGCGCCAGCGTCTGGAGGCCTTGCGCGCCAGCCGGGTGATGACGGATCAGCTGGCCTATGTCCAGGACAGGCGCATGGAGCTGGCCCATGTCCAGCGGCGGCTGGGGGACCTCTCCGGGGCGCTGGTGTCCCGGAAGCGAGAGCGGTTCTCGGCTCTGGCGGCGGCCCTGGACGCCATGAGCCCCTTAAAGGTGCTGGGCCGGGGCTATGCCATGGCCCAGAGCGAGGCCGGGACGGTTTTGAGGAGCTACAAAGACGTGTCCGCCGGAGAGCGTGTATCGGTAACTCTGGGCGAGGGCGGTTTTTTCTGCACGGTGGAGCGGTCTTATAAAAAGGAGCGGAAGAGATGAGCGCAAAGAAAGTGACTTTTGAACAGCAGCTCCAGCGGCTGGAGGAGATCGTGGCCGCGCTGGAGAAGGGGGACGTGCAGCTGGCGGACTCCCTGTCCCTCTTTGAGGAGGGGACAAAGCTGATCAACGCCTGTTCCAGGCAGCTGGACCAGGCGGAGCAGCAGGTGGTCAGGCTGATGAAGGGCCCGGACGGCGCGCCGGCGGAGCTGCCTTTTGCCAATGAGGAGGAGTAGAAGATGGATTTCACCAAGGAGATGGAGGCGGCCCGCCGGATGGCGGAGGACCGTTTACAGCAGTTTTTTCCCGGCGGGGGACTGGAGGAGGCCATGCGGTACAGCCTCCTGGCGGGGGGCAAGCGCATCCGACCCGTTCTCACTATGAAGTTCTGTGAAGCGGCGGGGGGAACGCCGGAGGAGGCCCTGGACTTCGGCTGCGCCGTGGAGATGCTCCACACGTATTCCCTGATCCACGACGATCTGCCCTGCATGGACAACGACGACCTCCGCCGGGGAAAGCCCACCAACCACAAGGTCTACGGAGAGTGCGTAGCCACCCTGGCGGGAGACGCGCTCCAGGCGGCGGCGTTTCAGACGGTGCTCTCCGCGGAGGGGACCTGGCGCCCCGGCGAGGAACAGTGCATGGTCCTGGCCGGAAGGATTCTGGCGGAGGCCGCCGGCTTCCAGGGCATGTGCGGCGGGCAGTACGGGGATACCATCGGCGACGGCAGTCTCCACACGGAGGCGGAGCTGACCGCCATCAACGACAAGAAGACCGGGGCGCTGCTGCGGGCCGCCTGCATGATGGGCGTGGCGGCCTCCATGGGCCGCCGGGCGGTGGAGGACGGCTGCATGGGCGCCGCCGGGGAGTATGCCTCAAACCTGGGCCTGGCCTTTCAGATCCGGGATGATATGCTGGATGTCATGGGGGACGCCGGCGCCTTTGGCAAGCCCATCGGCTCCGACGCCAGCAACAACAAGAGCACCTATGTGACTCTGCTGGGTCTGGAGGCGTGCGGGGCCCGGGTCCTGGACTACACCGAACGGGCCAAGGCGGCGCTGCGGCGCGGAAACTGGGCCGGGTCCACGGCATTTCTGGAGACCTTGGCGGATAGCTTGGCAGTCCGAAAATTCTGAGCTGAAAAAATTTTACACTTTGTGTATACGGAATATATTGTATATTTATCAAACCTGTGCTATACTGAGTAACGCTAAGCGGCGGCGCAGTATTCTAGTCAGATCTGCCGTTTCCTAGGGAGGGCCTAAAAATCCTCTGAAGGGCACATCGATGAAACCCGTGGTGCCTGCTTGATACGCCCAGTTTTGGGTGGGTGCTGGGGGGAAGCGCGATTTTATACGCGCTTGCGGACTCAGGGCGTTTTCCAATGGCATGGTTTATCCGACCCTGTTTCCGTGGAGACCTGTTCTTGTGCGCGGACGTACTCCCATCGTGGTATTTCCGGCCCGCGTACGAAGCAGATTGTGAACCTGCAATGCGGTGCATCGGTCCTTTGGGGCCGTAACGCTGTGTGCAGCCGTAGCCTGCCTTGACGTGGAGCGGGTGGATCAGGGAACTACACAGGGGAGCCCCGGCCAGGGCGGCTCTGTGATCGCCCTTTGAAACCCGTTCTGCAAAAGAGGCTAAAGAAGCGGACGGACTGTGGTGGAAATCACCTAGGCTGT
>CANRYZ010000053.1 GCA_947644365.1 uncultured Oscillibacter sp.
GCCAGGGGCGAGCCGCCCCTGGACCCGGCGGCAAAAAAGGACTGCCGCGATGCGGCAGTCCTTTTTCATTCACTTGTCACAGCGGAGACTGGCAAAACTCCGCCGCGCCGCAGAACGCCGGAATCAGGCCTTCTGCTTCTGCTTGGAGATGGTAGCCATACCCTCGATGGCCAGAATGACCGCCAGAACCACCAGCAGAACGCCGATAACGGCCTGGACATAGGGACCCCAGTCGGCGCCGCCGGCGGAGATCAGGCCCACCTGCTTGATGGTGTTGATGATCAAAGAGGCAATGGTGACAACCAGCATGAAGAACATGGGGATCAGGAACATTTTGTTGTTCTTGCCCACGTTGCCCAGCCAAGTGGCCACGGCCAGCAGGCCCAGGGCCGCCAGCAGCTGGTTGGCGGAGCCGAACAGCGCCCAGATCTTCTCATAGCCGTTCAGGCCCAGCAGCACGCCCAGCACCACGGTGATGGCGGTGGAGACATACATGTTGGAGAGGACCTTCTTGTAGCCGGTGACGTTCTCCGGGGTCTCGCCCTTGCTGGAATCCAGCCAGAACTCCTGGAACATGAACCGGGCCAGACGGGTGGCGGTGTCCAGAGAGGTCAGGCAGAAGGCGGAGTAGGTCAGCACCAGCAGAGTGTACAGGATGCTGTAGGTGCCGGGGATGGAGGCGTCGATCATGTGGGCCAGGCCGCCGCCGAAGATGGCGGTGGCGCCCTTCAGGGCGGAGTCGGGGTTAGCGGCGTTCCAGCTGTAGGCATAGGCCACGGCGCACAGGGTCAGGATGGCCAGCACGCACTCCAGCAGCATGCCGCCGTAGGCGATGGGCTTCGCATCGGTCTCCTTGTCCAGCTGCTTGGAGGTGGTGCCGGAGGAGACCAGGGAGTGGAAGCCGGAGATGGCGCCGCAGGCGATGGTGGTGAACAGCACCGGGAAGATGGGGCCGGCGGCGGGAGACACCTCGATGGCAGGCAGGCTGCTCATGGAGGGGTGAGCCAGGAACACGGCGATCACGGCCAGGGCCAGCATGGCGTACAGCAGGAAGCTGGACAGGTAGTCACGGGGCTGGAGCAGGATCCACACCGGCGTGACGGAGGCGATGGCGATGTAAATGCCGCAGATCCACATCCAGGTGGAGGCGGACAGGTAGATGGGGTGGAAGTTCATGCCGATGGCGATGATGACCACGATGGCGATGACGCCGATGACGCTGGCCACGCCCATGGGGGCGTTCCGGCGGTACACCAGGAAGCCGAAGACAATGGCGATGGCGATGAACAGCAGGGAGACCATGGCCACCCGGGCGTTTGCCTCGGAGGCGGCGTAATCCACCGCGCCGCTCTCGGTGAAGGTGGCGCCGAAGGTGCCGGCCACGATGGAGGCGAAGGCCGCCACCACCAGGATCAAGGTCAGGTAGGCGAAGATCAAAAACAGCATCTTGGCCCGCTTGCTCATGTTGGTGGAAATGATTTCGCCGATGGACTTGCCGTCGTGGCGGACGGAGGCGAACAGGGCGCCGAAGTCATGGACGCCGCCGAAGAAAATGCCGCCGATGAGAATCCACAGCGTGCAGGCCAGCCAGCCGAAGCCCGCCGCGCCGATGGGGCCGGTGATGGGGCCCGCGCCGGCGATGGACGAGAAGTGGTGGCCCATCAGGATGGGGGCCTTGGCGGGGACGTAGTCGATGCCGTCCTCCAGGGCGTGGGCCGGGGTGGGCTTGTCAAGCTCGCCGACGCCCCACTGCTTGCACAGCCAGCGGCCATAGAAGATATAGCCGCAGACCAGCACAGCAACGCTGATGATCAGAAGTAACAGACCATTCATTGCTAGGTACACTCTCCCTTCTTATTTTGCCCCGAAGTTTCCCTCCAGGGTCTTGCGAGCCGCTCTCCCGGCTGGATTGGAGAGGAAGCTCAACGTCGAACATTCCATTGCAGCTATGTGATACTCCATCCAGCCATGGAGTGCCAGCCGAAAGTTTTTCTGGAAGCGGGTCCGCTTGATGAGCTTCTTCGCCTCCGGGTCGATCTCGTCCGCCAGGATCACCAGCGTGACGTAGGAGCACATGTGCTCCTTGTGGGGCTTGATCTCCCTCAGCCCCGCCGCCTTGGAGAGCTCGATCTGACGCCGCAGCGTCTCCGCGTCCAGGCGGTCCGTGAGATAAAAATAGGTGTAGTCGTGCTGCTCTGTGGCGTAGAACTGCTTATCCCGGCGGACCAGGTAGTGTTCGTCCCGCAGGTAGAAAAACGCCGCGGCGGGATAGCCTCCACCCTCCACCTCCACATCCCGAAAGATGTCGTAGCTGTGGGAATAGGCATTCAGCAGCTTTTCCAGGGCCTCGTGCTTATCCATTCTCTCCTCCGTCCCCGGCAGGGGGCTTCACGCTCTCCGCGTGGGGGGCCCGCTCTTTCAGCGCCTCCATCACGGAGGGGGCCATGCGGGGGTCCGCCAGCAGGATCACCGCCAGCTCCTCCCCGCCACAGCAGAGCACAATGTGCTCCACCGCCATCTCGCCGCCGCAGCAGGAGACCCGCATGGGCACCATCAGCACCCGGCGGAAAAAGCGGTCCAGCTCCTCATAGGAGACGTAGCAGACGCTCACCTTCCTGCGGAAAAACAGATGGCGCTCCCCCAGGCGGAACACATCCATCTTCTTGGCGGTCCGGTACTCCGCCGCCAGAGCGGCCGTGTCCCCGGCCGCCGTCTTCAGGGGACTAAACTTCATATGGCGGTTCCTCCCGCAGCCGCCGGAGTCCGGCGGTCCTGCCGCTTCGGGGCGCAGCCGTCCCTTCTCCGCCCCTCCGGGGCGGAGAAAGGGGGTACCCCCTTTCTCACACTTCATGTCTTTACGGCGCTATTATACACGCTTGTTTCGGATTTGTTAAGAGGGTATCGCCCAATTTGTGTACAATTTGTGAATAAGCGCAAATTGTTTGTACACTCTGACGAAAATTCTCACATTTTCCATGCGCTATGACGTACTTTATCCGCCATTCTCAGGGGTCTTCTTGTGCAGAATAGACAATTCCCCCTTTTCCCGGGGCGGTTTCACAGGGTGTTGATCAGGTGTTTCATATGGATGCTCATGGCGTATCGGGCCCCGGCCTCGTCCCGCCGGAGGAGAAACTCCAGAATCATCCGGTTATCCCGCAGGGCGATGTCCTGCATCTGCTGGCGGTTCTGGGAGATCTGGAGGATCTCGTTGACGGCGCTGTTGATGATGGGGTACAAACGGCGCATATATTCATTGTGGGAGGCCTTGATGATAGCCCAGTGAAACTCCTGGTCCGCCAGGGGCCAGTCCCCTCCCTGGGCGGCGGTGTCCTCCACCCGCCGGGCCTTTTTCTCGATCTGCCGCAGCTCCTCGTCGCTAGCCCGCTGGCAGGCCAGCGCCACGGTGGCTGGCTCGAAGATCAGCCGCATCTCAAAGAGGTCCTTGGCCCGCACACGGGACCGAACCCCCGCCAGGGCCGTCAGATCCAGTCCCTCGGCGGGCAGGCTCTCCGCCACAAAGGTGCCCTTTCCCCGGCGGATCTCCAGCACCCCCTGGGCCGCCAGAAAGGAGATCGCCTCCCGCAGCGTGGTGCGGCTCACGCCCAGCGCCCCGCTGAGCTCGTTCTCGTTGGGCAGCTTGCTGCCCGGCACATAGCGGTGCTCGTCCACGATCATCTCATACAGGCGGTCGGAGGTCTGCTCCGACAGCTTCGCTTTCTTCCGTTCCATCCTCCGTCTCTCCTTTCGCCGGTTGTCCATGTGCGCTCTGTGACATCATACCTCATTTTTCGCGAAAATACAAGAAGCCCCTTGACATCATATCTTTTTGGAAGTACAATGACATCATACATCATAGCTCGAAATAATACAACATCTTTTTTGAAGGAGGCGACGCCCTTGACTGCCGCCGGGATCTGCACCCACCGCCTCACCATCGTCACCGGACACTACGGCACCGGCAAGACGGAGTTTGCCGTGAACCTGGCCCTATCCCTGGCCGCGGAGGGGGCGCGGGTGGCGCTGGCGGACCTGGACAACGTCAACCCCTATTTCCGTCCCCGGGAGCGGAAGGCCCTGCTGGAGGCGGCGGGTGTCCGCCTGATCGCCACCTCCCAGTCCTGCCTGGACGCCGACGTGCCCGCCGTTCCGGCGGAGCTCCTGGCCGTTCTGGAGGACCGGACCCTCCGGGGCGTGCTGGACACCGGCGGCGACCCGGTGGGAGCCCGGGCCCTGGCCCGGTTCCAGCCGAAGATCGTTCCGGAGGACCACCAGCTTCTCTATGTGCTCAACGCCAACCGGCCAGAGGTGCGGACGGTGGAATCCGCCGTCAGCTATCTCCGGGCCATTGAGGAGACCACCGGCCTCGCCTGCTCCGGCCTGGTGAACAACACCCATCTGTGCGGCGAGACCACGCCGGAGGAGATTCGAAGAGGCGCGGCCCTGGCGGAGGCGGTATCCCGAAGGACGAATATCCCGGTGCTCTGCCACACGGCGGAGGCCCGGCTTCTGCCCGGTCTCGCCGGGCTGGACGCGCCGGTATTTCCCATCGCCATCCACATGAAAAAACCGTGGGAGTGACCCGCGAGAATCGAGAGGAGGAGCTTTTACCATGGCTGCCAAAATCACCTTCGACGCCAACCGCTGCAAGGGCTGCGAGCTGTGCGCCGCCGTCTGTCCCAAGCACATCATCGCCGTTGACCCCCGCGCTATCAACCGCAAGGGGTACCACCCCGCCGCGGTGACGGATCTCAGTCAGTGCATCGCCTGCGCCAGCTGCGCGAAAATCTGCCCCGACTCCGTCATCACCGTGGAGAAGATTTGAAAGGAGGCTGAACGCTATGGCAAAGGAATTATGGAAGGGCAATGAGGCCATTGCCGAGGCCGCCATCCGGGCGGGGTGCGACTGCTTTTTCGGCTATCCCATCACCCCCCAGAGCGAGGTGCCGGAGTATATGTCCTCCCACCTGCCCAAGGCCGGCGGGGTCTTCGTCCAGTCCGAGTCCGAGGTGGCGGCCATCAACATGGTCTACGGCGCCGCCGGGGCCGGTATGCGGGCCATGACCTCCTCCTCCTCCCCGGGCATCAGTCTCAAGCAGGAGGGCATTACATACCTGGCGGCGGCGGAGCTGCCCTGCGTCATCGTCAACGTCATGCGGGGCGGCCCGGGCCTGGGCACCATCCAGCCCGGCCAGGGGGACTATTTCCAGGCTACCCGGGGCGGCGGCAACGGGGACTACCGCACCGTGGTGCTGGCCCCCTCCAACGTCCAGGAGACGGCGGACTTCGTCCAGGAGGCCTTCGACATCGCCGACCAGTACCGCAGCCCCGTGGTGGTGCTGGCGGACGGCCTGATCGGCCAGATGATGGAGCCCATCGAGTGGCGCCCCGTGCCCAAGCGGCAGCTGCCGGCCAAGGATTGGGCCGCCTGCGGCAAAAAGGGCCGGGACCACACCAACGTCATCAACTCCCTGTTTTTGAACCCCGAGGAGTGCGACGCCCTGAACCAGCGCCTGACGGTGAAGTACGCGGAGATCGAGAAAAACGAGGTCCGCTGGGAAACCGCCCTCTGCCAGGACGCGGAGGTTCTCATCACCGCCTACGGCACCCCTGCCCGCATCGCCCTCACCGCCCTGGATCTCCTGCGGGAGCAGGGGATCAGGGCCGGGCTGTTCCGTCCCGTCACCCTGTGGCCCTTCCCGGAGAAGGCCCTGGGGGAAATCGCGGCGGAGCCCCATGTGAAGGTCATTCTGGATGTGGAGATGAGCTCCACCGGCCAGATGCTGGACGATGTGCGCCTGGCGGTGGAGGGGAGAAAGCCCATCCGCTACCTGGGCCACGCCGGCGGCATCATGCCCACCGTGGAGGAAATGATCGAAGCGGCCAAGACGGCCCTGAAGGAGGCGCAGTAATATGGCGGTGGTATATGAGAAATCCAGGGGATTGACGGACGCCGAGCTCCACTACTGTCCCGGCTGCCACCACGGCATCATCCACAAGCTCATCGCCGAGACGCTGGTGGAGCTGGACCTGCTGGACGGGGCCATCGGCGTGTGCCCCGTGGGGTGCTCCGTGTTCGCCTTCAAGTATTTCAACTGCGACATGCTGGAGGCCGCCCACGGCCGGGCCCCCGCCGTGGCCACGGGCATCAAGCGCACCCACCCGGACCAGGCGGTGTTCACCTACCAGGGGGACGGGGACCTGGCCTCCATCGGCGCGGCGGAGATCGTCCACGCCGCCATGCGGGGCGAGAAATTCACCACCGTCTTTGTCAACAACGCCATCTACGGCATGACCGGCGGCCAGATGGCCCCCACAACCCTCATCGGCCAGCGGGCCACCACCTGCCAGGAGGGCCGCACCGTTCAGCAGGCGGGTATGCCCATTCGGGTGGCGGAGATGCTGTCCACCCTGGATGGCTGCGTCTACGCCGAGCGGGTGTGCGTCACAGACATCCCCAATCTGAACCGGGCGAAGAAGGCCATCAAGACGGCCTTCCAGAAGCAGATGGCCGGCGAGGGCTTCACCTTTGTGGAGGTTCTCTCCACCTGCCCCACCAACTGGGGACTCACGCCGGTGAAGGCCGTCCAGTGGCTGCGGGAGAACATGATCCCCTACTACCCCCTGGGCGTCATCAAGGACAAGGGTCTGGAGGTGCGGTGAGATGCTGAAACAAATCATTATTTCCGGCTTCGGCGGTCAGGGGGGCCTGGCCATCGGCAAGAACCTGGCGGAGGCCGGCATGGAGCAGGGGTTCCACGTCACCTGGGCCCCCTCCTACGGTCCGGAGATGCGGGGCGGCACCGCCAACTGCTCCGTAGTGATCTCCTCCAGGCCCGTGGGCTCTCCGGTCTTTGCCCGCCCCACGGAGCTCATCGCCCTCAACGAGCCCTCTCTGGAGAAATTTGAGGCGGACGTCCAACCCGGCGGCGCCGTGTTCGTCAACAGCGACGTGGTCACCGACCGGGTGCGGCGGGAAGATCTCAGCGCCTGTTACATCCCCTGCGCCAAGATCGCCGAGGAGGTGGGCAACCCCAAGGTGGGCAATATGGTGATGCTGGGGGCCTACGTGGCCAAGACCGGCTTTTTGAGGCCGGAGACCATCGAGGCCATGATCGCCCAGATGTTCACCGGGCCCAAGGCCAAATTTGTGCCGCTGAACATCGAGGCCTTCCGCCGGGGAATGGCCTGCGGGGAGTAGTCGCCAGTGAATCAGCCGGCGGACCGGCGCCAAAAGGCGCCGGTCCGCCGATTTTTCCGTTGACTTTCCCGGACAAGGGGCGTATAAATGTAATTGTATATAAATGCAGGGCCACTCACAATGATATACAAACCATTTTAATAAAGGAGCTGTCTGCAATGCTGGACATCAAGATCACCAAAACCGCCGCCCCCAAGGCCAAGCCCGCCGACGAGAGCAAGCTGGGCTTCGGCAAAATTTTCACCGACCACATGTTCATCATGGACTATGACGCCGGCCAGGGCTGGCACGACCCCCGCATCGTGCCCTACGGCCCCCTGTCCCTGGACCCCTCCGCCGTGGTGTTCCACTATGCCCAGGAGTGCTTTGAGGGCATGAAGGCCTACCGCACCGCGGAGAACAAGATCCAGCTCTTCCGCCCGAAGTGCAACGCCCGCCGCATGAACAACACCCACGAGCGCCTCTGCATCCCCCAGATTCCCGAGGAGGACTTCGTCCAGGCCGTGAAGGCCATCGTGGAGGTGGAGAAGGACTGGGTCCCCCACTCTGAGGGCGCCTCCCTCTACATCCGCCCCTACACCATCGCCACCATGGCCCAGCTGGGCGTCCACGCCTCCACCTCCTACAAGTTTATCGTCATCTGCTCCCCCTCCGGCGCCTACTACGCCGCGGGTCTGGCCCCCATCGACATCTACGTGGAGGACACCTACGTTCGCGCCTGCCCCGGCGGCACCGGCTTCACCAAGTGCGGCGGCAACTACGCCGTGAGCCTGCTGGCGGGCCAGAAGGCCGAGAAGAAGGGCTACAGCCAGGTCCTGTGGCTGGACAGCCAGGAGCGCAAGTACGTGGAAGAGGTTGGCGCCATGAACATCTTCTTCAAGATCGGCGGCAAGCTCTACACCGCCGCCGCCCAGGACAAGGACGGCACCGTTCTCCCCGGCGTCACCCGCCGCTCCATCATTGAGCTGCTGCGGGACTGGGGCTACGAGGTCGTAGAGGGCAAGCTGGCCATTGACGACATCATGCAGGCCTCCAAGGAGGGCAAGCTGGAGGAGGTCTTCGGCTCCGGCACCGCCGCCGTGGTCTCCCCGGTGAAGAAGCTGGACTACGAGGACCAGTCCGCCTTTATCAATGGCGGCGAGATCGGGCCCCTGACTCAGAAGCTCTACGACACCATGACCGGCATGCAGTGGGGCAAGCTCCCCGACACCAAGGGCTGGATCGTCCCTGTCTGCCAGGCCTGAGAGAGCTCTTCGCATCAAAAAAGACCGGCCCGGGGATTCCCGGGCCGGTCTTTTGTCCGCCGTTTACGTCTTCGCGTCAATCTGCGCGCCGCACTTGGGACAGGTGATGACAATTCTCCCCTTCCCCGCCGGCACCCGGCAGATGGTCTTGCAGTTCCGGCAGGTGAAATACTTATGGTCCTTGTCGGCGTGGCGGGCGGCGGCGTTCTTGCTCCCGCTCTTCACCCGCCAGACAAAATTCACCCACTTCTGGTTCTCCGCCCTGCGCCTGTAGAGGTTCTTGGAGAACATCCGCATGAGAATATAGAGCATCAGAGCAAAGAGGACGCCCTCAAAAATGCTGGTAATCAAGCGGTTTTTCAGTGCCGCATTGACCACGAGCTCCACCAGCCACAGCCCCAGATAGCCGCAGAACAGCGCCCGGTTCAGCTGGTCCATGCCGTTGCGGCCGTACATAAACCGGGCGACCGTGTTCCCCATTCTCTGGAAAATGCCCATATCCCCAAAGCCCCTTTCCGGCGTCTGCCGCCGTGCCATCTCTCTTTTTTGTATTCTACTCGCAATTTCCGGGATAGACAACCGTCTGACAGCAGAATTTACAAAATAGTCATTTCTTTTCGGGATTTGTTGTGGTATATTTACTGATTGTCAAAAAATAAAAATAAAGGAAGTGTACGCATTTTATGGCAAAGAAGCAATTCAAGGCGGAGTCGAAGCGGCTGCTGGACCTGATGATCAACTCCATCTACACCCACAAGGAGATCTTCCTCCGGGAGATCATCTCCAACGCCAGCGACGCCTGCGACAAGCTGTGCTACCTGGCCCTCACAGACAGCGCCGTGGGCATGAACCGCAAGGACTTCAAGATCGACCTCACCGTGGACAAGGAGGGCCGGGTGCTGACGGTATCCGACAACGGCATCGGCATGGACCGGGAGGACTTAGAGAGCAACCTGGGCGTCATCGCCTCCTCCGGCTCCTACAAGTTCAAGCAGGACCTGCCCGACGACGCCAAGGGCACCGACGTCATCGGCCAGTTCGGCGTGGGCTTCTACTCCGCCTTCATGGTCTCCGACCAGATCACGGTGGTGACAAAGAAGTACGGCGGCGATACCGCCTGGAAGTGGCAGTCCTCCGGGGCCGACGGCTACTCCATCACCGAGTGCGAAAAGGACGCCGTGGGCACCGACATTATCATGCACATCAAGCCGGACACGGACGACGAGAAGTACAGCGAGTTTCTGGAGTCCTGGCGGCTCCAGGAGCTGGTGCGCAAATACTCCGACTACATCCGCTTCCCCATCCGCATGGAGGTCTCCAAGACCCGGAAGAAGGAGGGCTCTCCGGAGGACAAGCCGGAGTACGAGACCTACACCGAGGTGGACACTCTAAACTCCATGGTCCCCATCTGGCAGCGGCGCAAATCCAGCGTAAAGCCGGAGGAGTACAACAAATTCTACCGGGACAAGTTTCACGACTACGCCGACCCCCAGCGGGTCATCGCCGTGTCCGCCGAGGGCGCCGTGACCTACAAGGCGCTGCTGTTCGTCCCCGGCGCCACCCCCTTCGACTACTACACCAAGGAGTTTGAAAAGGGGCTCCAGCTCTACTCCAACGGCGTTTTGATCATGGACAAGTGCGCCGACCTGCTGCCGGAGCACTTCCGCTTCATCCGCGGCGTGGTGGACTCCCCGGACCTCTCCCTGAATATCTCCCGGGAGCTCCTCCAGCACGACCGGCAGTTAAAGGTCATCGCCGGAAATCTGGAGAAGAAGATCAAGAGTGAGCTTGCCAAAATGCTCAAGGACAGCCGGGAGGACTACGAGAAGTTCTGGAAAAACTTCGGCCGCCAGCTGAAATACGGCGTGGTGAACGAGTACGGCCGGCACAAGGACCTGCTCCAGGACCTGCTGCTGTTCCACTCCTCCACGGAGAAAAAGCCCGTGACGCTGGAGGAGTATGTCTCCCGGATGAAGGAGGACCAGAAGTATATCTACTACGCCGCCGGAGAGACCCTGGAGAAGATCGACCGCCTTCCCCAGACGGAGAGCCTCCGGGACGCGGGCACGGAGATCCTCTACTTCACCGAGGAGGTGGACGAGTTCTGCGCCCAGACCCTCCACACATACCAGGAGAAAGAGTTCCGCTCCGTGCTGGACCAGGAGATCGACGAGGGGGCGGAGAAAAAGGCCGAGGAGGCCGCCGCCGCACACAAGTCCGTCTTTGACTTTGTGAAGGAGACCCTGGGCGGCGCGGTGAAGGAGGTCAAGGCCTCCGCCCGGCTGAAATCCCACCCCGTCTGCCTCACCGCCGGGGAGGGGCTGAGCTTT
>CANRYZ010000054.1 GCA_947644365.1 uncultured Oscillibacter sp.
TTTCCGGGCCTTTTTTGCCGAATACGGCAGCTTATGGCTGGTGTGGGGTACGTGCAGCCAGAGAATGTCCACCGCTGTTTCCAGGTGCTCCCGGCTCCTGTTGAGTAGGTCGATGTCTGTGGGATGCTTGATGTCGGCGGGGGCCACCGTGGCGTCCAGGATCAGCTTGCCGCGGTTCTTCTTCCTGCGTGCTTTCTTCTTTTTGGACGTGTTCGGGTTTGCGCTCCCTTTCTGCACGGACGGTTTGGACCCGGCCCCCCCTCCTGCGCAGGGCGGCTCATCCCCATCCTCAGAGTTATCGTTCCGGTCCACATTCCGCTGCTCCTCCGGCCACCTCCCGGTGCAGACGTACTCGTTGATCTTCGCCACTTCTTCCACTGGAAACCGCTTGCGGAAATGCACCATCATAGATGGGTCAAACAACGGTTCCGGATGAAATTCATGCAGTCCAACAAAGTATTGCATATAGGAGTTCTCCTGCAAATTGGTCACCGTATCCTTGTCTGTGATGTGACAATACTCCTTGATGAAAATAGCCCCAAACGCAATCCGGGATGAAATGGCCGGGCGGCCGGTTTCACCGCTCATGTTTTGGGCATAGATCTCTTCAATGTACTCCCAGGGCATGAGGCCCGCCAGACGCACCCAGCGGTTATCCCGCAGCAGCCTGCCACCGAAGGGCAGAGAAAATTCCTCCAAAGATAGCTGGTCCTGATCGTTACGGCAATACATCGCTTTTACCCCCATATCCCCTGGATTTTGTGGAATCCCTCTATTTTTGCTCCCCTTTATGATACCAGATGTTTGAACTTTATTCTACCTTTTTACCCCTTTTTCATTTCCTGTATTTCATATCCCCGTATTTTTATTGTGGCTTTTTGCTTTTTCAGTAGACCCTAAATAATCATTTCGTGTAAAACGTGTAGATACCAAACGGAATATAGGTATTCGTGTAGATACCGTGTAAACTCTTGGTGCAACACAGTGAGTTTGTATCATTCGTGACGTCTACACACAAAGCAAGCGCCCACTTTAGATGCCGTAGGCTGAACGCCTACGGCATCAGTGGTTTTCTGGATTTTTTCCTCCCACTTTTCATGAGTCAAATGAGAGATGGAAATCCGCTTTATCAACTGGTGGGGTTTGAACCCTGGTAACATATCAATCAAAAAAGGCACTAAATTCACACGCCTTTTTTCAGCGCCGGTCAGGTGGCAATAAACAGCCATTAGGCCGACGCTTTTTGGCACAGCCAAAATGGGCGCCAGCAAAAGAGCGTGATATGCTCCCCTTCGAGCAGCGTTCGAGTTTTTCTCGTTTTATCTACTCTATGGGGAGCATATCAGACTTTGCACAGGCCAGTATTACCGCCGTCAGGTTCTCCTCCCCGCACCGGAGCCGGTGATGAGGTCGTTGATGCCATGGGCGGGTATATGAATTTTATCCGGGAGGAGGACGGAGTCCGGTCTGGCACGCCGCCTGGGGCAGGCCTTTCCGCCTGGACGGAGACGGGACAGGCGATGATGTAAAAACTCCTGGCAGACTTCCAAGAGAAACCCAAGCCCTGCTGCCGCCTAGATTTTCATGATGTTGAGGACCAGCCGGGCGGCGTCCTCCAGGTTCTGAATCCGGATCTGCTCTTGGGTGGTATGCTCCAGCTCCATGCCGCAGGCCAGCACCACGGTCTCAATGCCGTGGAGGTTGAAATTATTGCCGTCGGTGCCGCCGCCGGTATAGGTGGTCCAGGGCTCCACGCCGGTGGCCCGGCATTTCTCCATCAGCAGCTGCACCAGGGGGTGGCTGTCCGGGAAGCCGTAGCTGTCATAGCTCCTCTGGACCCGGTATTCCAGCCGCGCCCCGTACTCCCGGCAGGCGTCTTGAAGGCACCGGACCATGTGGGCCTG
The DNA here is from genome assembly GCA_947644365.1 of uncultured Oscillibacter sp. Classification (GTDB taxonomy): domain Bacteria; phylum Bacillota; class Clostridia; order Oscillospirales; family Oscillospiraceae; genus Oscillibacter. The sequence continues at coordinate 1,905 of CANRYZ010000054.1, forward strand.
CTGGGCCTCCAGCTTCTGGGAATTGCGGCTGCGGGCCTCGGCGGCAAAGGTGACATGGTCCTGAACCACGTTGGTGGCGCCGATGCAGGAAAGGGTGCCGATGTTGGCTGTGGTCTCCTCATCGATGCGCTGCAGCTTCATGCGGCTGACGGCCACGGCGGCCGCCTGGATGGCGCTGACGCCCTTCTCCGGGTCGGAGCCGGCGTGGGAACGCCTGCCGTAGATGTCGGCATACAGCCGAATCTGCCCCGGCGCGCTGGTGACGATCTTGCCGATGTCATTGCTGGCGTCCAGCACCACGCCGTATTTGGAGCGGATGCGGTCATACTCCAGGTTGGCCGAGCCGTAGAGGCCCCCCTCCTCCCGGATGGTGAAGACCACCTCCACCGGGCGGTGGGGCGCGCCGCTCTCGACGAGGGACCGCAGGGCCTCCATGATGGCGGCCACGCCGGATTTATCATCGGCCCCCAGCACGGTGTCCCCCCGGGTCTTGATATAGCCGTCCTCGATATAGGGCTCGATGCCCTGTCCCGGGGTCACGGTGTCCATATGGGCGCTGAAAAGGATGGAGTCATAGCCGGGGTCGCCCTCCAGAAAACAGTAGACGTTGGCGCCGTCGGAGTCCACGCCCGGCGCCCTTCCCGCCTGGTCGGTATAGACCTCCAGCCCCAGGGCCCGCAGGTCCGCCGTCAGACGTTCCGTCATGGCTTTTTCGTGGCCGGTCTCGCTGTCGATTTGGACGTACTCCAAAAAGGTCCGCAGGATGCGCTCGTTGTTGATCATAGGTCCCTCCTGTCACAGTGGGTACGGAATGAAATCGCCCTGGCAGGGACAGCCCTTGCAGAGGTAGGCGGTCCGGCCGTTCAGGTCGTAGATGGAGGAGGCGATGGTCTTCCAGACCTTATCCACGTCGATGTCCCCGTGGGGCACATGGCTGCACACGGCCTCCAGACAGTCGGATTCCGGATACTCCGTGGGCCAGCCGGGCTTCATCTCGTGGTCGGTGAGGCAGGAACGGAGAGACTCCAGGTCCAGCTCCCCGCGGCGCTCCAGCAGGCGGCGGCGCAGTACGCCGTCCCGGAATTTGCTGCCGTGATTGGTGCAGTATTCCGCCCCGGCCACCATGTGGTTGGCATGGGTGACGATGCCCTCCTCCGGCGCCAGCTCGAATACGCCGCCGGGCGTCGCCTCCAGGTCCATGGCCTTTCCCTCGGCGGAGGCCACCAGGATGTTGCAGGAGACCCCCCGGGGACTGCTTTTCACCACGTCGCAGGCCTGGGCAAAATTCCGGCAATTCAGAGCTTTCCGGCGGACGAAGGTCACCGGAGCTCCGACTGCCCCCGTGTCGAAGACGGAGGTCAGGTTGTTGCCGCAGACGCTGACGCCGTAGCTGTTCATGCCGTCCCGGATCAGCTGGCCGGCCTCGGTGAGGCCCACGATGTGATTCCCGCTCAGGTCGTCGATGTCCACGATCACCGCGTGGTCCTCCACCCAGGGGCGGTAGTCCCAGTTTTTGATGAGGTAGGTGCCGCCGCTCCGGGTGGCCTCCGGCAGCACGGCGCCGCTGGTACACTCCTTGTCCTGGGGGAGGCTTGTCAGCTTCAGGATCTCGTACCGGCAGTTCAGAGCCATGATGGCGTCCAGGTCTATGCCGCTGCCTGCCGCGATGCCCCGGGCCTCCGCCAGCTCGGCGGGAAAGTCCCGCTCCAGGAGCTCCAGGTACAGGTGGCTCCGCCGCAGGATCTCCTCCCAGGAGATGGAGAGCGTCTTGGAGAAGTGGCGCTGATAGCCCTGAATGCCCAGGCGGATCAGATCCCGCGCCTGGGCGCCGTACTGCGCTCCCCGCTCAAAGGGGTCGGCGGCGCGGATCTTTATACATAGAAATTCTTCCATAAAAGACCTCCTTAAGGATCGGTTTGATTTTATCACATTATTTTTTACAGCGCAACTCGCAGCAGCGCGATGCGCCGCTGCGAGCTGCTGAGAGAAGAGAGAGGTCTATCGGCGCAAAGATCAGCCCACCAGCATGGATACGCCGGGGCCCAGGGGGAGCTTCAGCGCCCACCAGATGGCCAGGATGATCAGCTCGACGACGAATGTGGCGATGGCGTAGGGCATGCAGCCGGCAAAGACCGTGCCCATGCCGGGCTCTTTGCTCTTGTCCGTGTTATACTTGGCCAGCAGGCCCACGATCAGGGCGACGTCGGAGGAGATCGGCGCTACCGCGTTGGTGGCGGAGTCGCCGATGCGGTAGATGATGGTGGCCAGAGCGGGGCTGTAGCCCAGAGTGTAGAGCATGGGGATCAGGATGGGGGCCAGTATCATCCACTTGGAGGAACCCGAGGTCATGAACAGGTTCAGGAAGGTGGAGAACAGCGCCACCAGGAGGAACAGGCCGAATCCCTGGATGCCGGTGGATTTCAGCCAGGAGCCGCCCACAGAGCCCAGGTAGGTGGGGATGTTGGAGGCGTTGAAGAGATGGATGAACAAAGAGGCGGGCAGGGCGATGACCATGAAGGTGGTCATGGAGTTGATGCCCGTGGCCAGCAGGGCCGGCAGCTGGTTCCACTTTTCGATCTTGCCCACGGTGCGGCCATAGGCGGCGCCGGTTACCAGGAAGAACAGGAACAGCAGAGTCAGAACGCTCTTGATCAGGGGAGAGTTGGGCACGATGGAGCCGTCGTCAGCCCGGAAGAAGGAGTTCTTGGGCAGGGTGATGAGCACCAGGACCACCAGATAGATCAGGGCGGCGATGCCGGCGTTGCGCAGGCCCTTGCGCTCGATGGGAGTCAGCTCGGTGTTCTCATCCGCGGCCCGGACCAGGCTCAGGTCCTTGGCCTCCCCCAGGTAGGGGCGGACGAATTTGACGGTGACAAAGGTGTAGACAAAGGTCAGCACAATGGCGCACACCAGCAGGAAATACCAGTGCTGCAGCACGTGGACGGTGGAGGTGTCCAGGCCCAGGGCCTCGCAGACAGACACGTTGATGCCGCTGAGCAGCACGTCCAGGTTGCCCACGAACACGTTGGCGGACATACCGGCGTTGCCGGCGGCATAGGCCAGCAGAATGCCCAGCCACGGGTTATAGCCCAGCGCGGCGAACACCGACGCCGACACCGCCGTGGCGCCCAGGATGCCGGCATTGGAGGCGGTGTTCGCGTTGATGGCGATGAAGGCCACCACGGCGAACACCATAGCCGGTTTGGCGCCGCCTATAAATCGTTTGATAAACGCCCCAAACAATCCCACCGTCTCCGACAGGCCGATGGACAGCAGCAGCAGGCCCATCATCATCATGGGGGAGAAGTTGTAGTAGATGCTGTACATGTTCTGGGTGACGTTGGTAATGGTCTCCTTGTTGATGAGGTTTTTGATGGTGACCTCCACGATCTCAGGCTCGCCGCCGGAGGAGGACGCCTTCTCATAGCTGGTGGTGGCTCCGCTGAAAATCACTGACAGCACCAGCGAGACGACGATGAGGATGCTGAAGAGGTAGAACGGATGCGGGAGCTTGTTTCCCACTACCTCGATGCCATGGATAAATTTCCAAAACAGACCCTTTTTTTCTTGCTTTTCCATGTGCTTTCCCCTTTCATATTTCTTTTTCTCCAAAACTTGCGGTCAGGGCTTTGTATAGACCGTCTCACCTCCCACCACTGTCTGCAGGACCTTGATATCTTTGATCTCATCCTCGGGACAGGTCATGATATCGCGGTCGATCACGATGAAGTCCGCCAGCTTGCCCTGCTCGATGGAGCCCTTGATGTGCTCTTCAAAGGCGGCGTAGGCGGGCCAGCCGGTGTAGGAGCGCAGGGCCTCCTCCCGGGTCATGGCCTCCTGGGGATACCAGCCCTCCGGGGGCTGGCCGTGCTCGTCCTTGCGGGCCACGGCGCAGTACATACTGACAAAGGGATTGAAACTCTCCACCGGGGAGTCGCTGCCGTTGGGCAATACGTTGCCCTGGTCGATGAGGGTGCGCCAGGCATAGGCGCCCTTCATGCGCTCCTGGCCCCAGCGCTGCTCCGCCACGCGCTTGTCGGTCCGCAGGAACACGGTCTGGAAGGTGGGGATGACCCCCAGCTCCTTATAGCGGCCGATGTCCTCCGGCGCAAGGCACTGGGAGTGCTCGATGCGGTGGCGGCAGTCGGGTCTGGGCAGCTCGGACTGCAGCCGCTCATAGCAGTCCAGCGCCTGGCGGCAGGCGGCGTCGCCGATACCGTGGTACCAGAGCTGGAAGCCCGCCCGGTGAGCCTGGTAGAGCAGGTCATACAGCTCCTGGTCCGTCCACTTGCCAAAGCCCCGGCAGCCGGGAGCGTCGGAGTAGTCCTCCAGCATCCAGGCGCTGCGGGACCCCAGGGAGCCGTCTCCGGAGATCTTATAGGCCCGGTAGGTCAGGCGGTTGTCATAGGCGCCCACGCGAATCCCGCGCTCAAAGTAGGGCATGGACTCCTCCATGAGCTCCTGATAGCTGGGGCGGCCCACGATGCGCAGGCTGACATACATGCGCATTTTCAGCTTCTTCTGCTTGTAAAGCTCCTCCCAGGCGTCCACCCAGTGGGCAAAGCTGCCTGCGTCGTGGACAGAGGTGATCCCCACCTCGAAGAACCCCTCCTGGGCCAGCAGGGCGATCTTCTGGATCTGCTCGGTAGTATAGGGGGGGATGGCGCGGTTGAAGGGGTCCTGGGCCTGGTCGCTGACCACGCCCAGGAGGCTGCCGTCGCTCTTGCGCATGATCTCGCCGCCCACGGGGTTGGGCGTCGCCTCGGTGATGCCCACCACCTCAAAGGCCTTGCTGTTGACCCAGGCGCCGTGGCCGCAGCCCCGCTTGAGATATACGGGCACGTCCGGCGCCACGGCGTCCAGCTCCTCCTTGCTGGGGAAGGAGGGGTCGTCCTTCCACGCGTCGTTGATCCAGCCCCGGCCCACGATCCACTCGCCGGGCTTGGTGGTCTTATAGGCCTCGGCCACCAGGTCCAGGATCTCCTGCTTCGTCTTGCCCACCAGGTACAGCTCCAGTTTCAGCGCGCCGGTGCCCGCGATGTGCAGGTGGGAGTCGGTGATGCCCGGCAGGACCACCTGGCCCTTCAGGTCGATCACCGGCGTCTCCGGCGTACATTGGGCCAGCACCTCCTCGTTGGTACCCACCACGGCAAAACGGTCGTCCGAAATGCCGAAGGCGGCGGCGGTGGAAAAGGCCTTGTCCACGGTATAGACTTTCGCGTTGATATATGCGGCGTCCAGTTTTCTCATGTATTTTCCTCCATCTCTTCGTTATTTTGGGCTGCGCGGAGCGCCTGTCCCATACGGGATACCTGAGGGATGACGGCCTGTATGGTCATTATTCCTATATTGACTATACAGAAAAATGCTTTTTTTGTCTAATATCCATTATGTATGGGGTTTATAACAAAATTGCATTATGCAAAACGGGGAAAATCCTGTATAATACAGACAAGAAAAACGCGCGGGGAGGTATGCATCGTTGATGGACTTTAACAAGCTGAATTACCTGATGGCCATTGCGGAGCTCCAGAGCTTTTCCAAGGCGGCGAAGCGGTGCTTTGTCTCTCAGCCGGCCCTGACCCGGTGCGTGAAGAATATCGAGGACGAGCTGGGGCTGAAGCTGTTTGACCGCTCCTGCTCTCCCATTAAGCTGACCTATGCGGGAGAGCGCTATATCGCCGCCATGCAGGAGATCCTGGAGCTGAAAGCGAAGCTGGACCAGGAGATGGAGGAGATCGCCGCCCGCCGGCGGGACCGGCTGGTGCTGGGCATCCCCGCCACCCGCAGCGTCACGTGGATGCCCCGCATCCTGCCCGCGTTCTATCGGGAGTGCCCCGGCGTGGACATCCAATTGATCGAGGGCAACTCCCACACCCTGGAGCAGCTGCTGAGCAAGGGGACCATCGACTTCTATGTGATGGGAACAGAGCCCATTCTCACCAAGGGGCTGAAACTGATCCCCATTTTCCAGGAGGAGATGATGCTGGTCGTCAGCCGCCAGGCCAGGGCGCTGCGCGCGCTGCAGCTGCCGCCCAACGAGCCCGACGTGGTGCAGTATATCCCCCCGCAGCTGCTGGAGGAGATCCCCTTCTACTCCGCGACGCCGTCCCAGGGGACCTATTACCTGGCCCACCAGGTCTTCGACCAGTACGACATCCAGCCCGTCACCAGCATGGAGGTCATCAATACCTCCGTCGCCTACCAGATGGCGCCCCGGAGCGGCGGATTTGCCTTCGCCCCGGTCACCGTGGCCTACGAGGAGGAGTTTTCCCCCGAGCCCATCTTCTGCTCCATGACAGATGAGGCGATTGTCCGTACCGCCGGCATCTTGTCCAGGGAGGGCATGGAGATGAACGAGACTGCCAGGCTCTTCCTGGACATCGCGGTCCGGGCGATCGGCGAGTATGCCCGGCAGCACATCCGGAAGGTCCGGGTGCGTTATGACGTCGACTTCTCCGGCCTTCGGGAAGAACACTGAGAACGGGATGTCCGCATGCTCCGGCTTCCCGTTCGCTCCGGCGTATGCTGCTGTTTTTACACATGAGAGTCCATTTTGTTGCGAAGATCGATTGCGCAGGAAAGGAGCGGCCATGGCGGAAGGTACGGAACAGACACAATATCTGCGGGACGGCGCGGCGCTCTCCCGCAGGCAGCAGCTGCGGCTGGTGGTCCGCCTGAGCGTCCCGGCCATTCTGGCCCAGATGAGCACCACCCTCATGCAGTACATCGACGCCGCCATGGTGGGCAGCCTGGGGGCCAACGCCTCTGCCTCCATCGGCCTGGTGTCCAGCACCATCTGGCTGATGAACGGGCTGTGTATCGCGGCGGCAATGGGCTTTTCCGTCCAGGTGGCCCAGCTCTCCGGCGCTGGGGACCGCAGCCAGGGCCGGACGGTGTTCTGCCAGTCCATCCTCATGGGGGCGGGACTGGGGCTGATTCTGGCCCTGACCGGCATGGGCATCAGCCCCTGGCTGCCCCGGTGGCTGGGGGGAGAGCCGGAGATCCTGGAGGACGCCTCCCGGTATCTCTTCATCTACGCCTGCGCCATGCCCTCCCTTCAGTTCCGGCAGCTGGCGGGGGGGATGCTCCAGTGCAGCGGGGACATCAAGACCCCCAGCGTCCTCAACATTCTGATGTGCGCCATGGATGTGGTGTTCAATGCCCTTTTGATTTTCCCCACCCGCCAGGTCCTGGCGGCGGGCCGGGTCATCACCCTTCCCGGCGCGGGACTGGGCGTTGCCGGCGCGGCCCTGGGGACGGCGCTGGCAGACGTGTTCATCGCCTGCGCCATGATGTGGGCGGCCTGCCGCCGGTCGGATTTCCTGCGCCTGGACCGAAACTGCCGCTGGCGGTTCGACCCGCTCTGCTGGCGCACGGCCCTGCGGATCGCCCTCCCCCTGGCCCTGGAGCGGGCCATTCTGAGCAGCGCCCAGATCGCCTCCACCCGCATCGTGGCCCCTCTGGGCACGGTGGCCATCGCCGCCAACACCCTGGGCGTCACGGCGGAGAGCCTGTGCTATCTGCCGGGCAACGGGATCGGGACGGCGGCCACCACTCTGGTGGGCCAGAGCCTGGGAGCGGGGCGGCGGGACATGGCCCGGCGCTTTGCCCGCCTCTCCGTGGGGCTGGGGGTCGCCGTGATGAGCGCGGCGGGGCTCCTGCTGTTCCTTTTGGCCCCCGTCATTTTCACCGTGCTGACGCCGGACCCGGCGGTGCGGCTGCTGGGGAGCCAGGTCCTGCGCATTGAGGCCTTTGCCGAGCCGCTCTTCGCCGCGGCCATCGTCACCGCCGGGGCGCTCCGGGGCGCCGGGGACACGAAGATCCCCAGCATCATGAATCTTGTGAGCATGTGGGGCGTCCGCATCCCAGCCGCCGCCCTCCTGGCGCCCCGGCTGGGGCTTCACGGCGTATGGATCGCCATGTGCGGTGAGCTGTGCGTCCGGGGCGGCCTCTTCTTGATCCGGTTGTTCCGGGAGCGGTGGCTGGACCACGCGCTCATGGCGGAGGGGAGGACCTAGAGCCGGTTCCAGGCCTCGATACCGGGAGAGGTTCAGGGGACCAGGGGCCTTGCGGCAGCGCTGCGCCCGCAACAGGCACGCCGCTCCGCAGGCTTCGTGGAAGCTGTGAAGCCGGCCTGCCTGCGCCGTCACCCCTGCTGCCCGTATCCGCCTTCTTTGCTGCCATTCTCTCTGAAAATCGCCATAAGTCCATAAAAAAAGGCCGGGTCCTCTCGGAAGAGATGGACCTGGCCTTTTTCAATTTTACCGTGTTTCCCAGATTCTCCGGGTGGAATCCAGCAATTTTGCCAGCGCCAGCAGGTCGGCGCTGCCGCCGGGAGAGAGATTTTTCTCAATGCACAGGCCGTCCAGCTCCTGTAAGCGGGCGGCATACAGCTCCGGCGCACCGGCCAGCAGGGAGGCGGCCCTGCCGCGGACAAATGCCAGTCCTTCCGTCCCGCCCCGCCGGAGGAGGTTGGCGTCCTCCACCCGGGACAGCAGCGTCAGCAGGGCGGCGAAGGGGCCGCCGCGCTCCATCACTTCCCGGGCCCGGCGGGCGTTTGGAAAGCCGGCCAGCGCCTCGGCCCTGGCTCCGCCGGCGCCGTAGC
>CANRYZ010000055.1 GCA_947644365.1 uncultured Oscillibacter sp.
TTTCAACAGCTCTCCCGCTTCGCCGCTGTCACACAGCTTTGTTAGAATACCAAACGGAATCGGGAAAGTCAACCCCCTGTTTTCTGATTTGTACATTTTTTCTTTTTCGCCCATTTTCCCCCTGCTTTTTCCGTTTTCACGCCCGGCCCTCCTTATACTGCTAATATTAGAAATCAGTTATACTTATGGATTCTTTTACACTCTGCCGTGTCATCCCGTCATTTTCACAGGTCGTACCTATTGATCCGCAAAAAACGGCGGCGCCCGCAGAGGAACGCCGCCGCCCATATGCCATTTTACCGGTGCTCCGCCAGGAAGAACAGCGCCATCAGACCCGGCCCCGTGTGGGCACCGATGATGGGGCCCAGATCCACGATCAGCAGCTCCTTTGGGTGAAACTCCTCCAGGATGCTCTCCCGCAGGCTCTCCGCCTCCTCCCGGCAGCAGGCCTGGCTGATCATCATGGTCTGCTCCTCCGGATGGACCACGGTCTCCCGGAGCCGTTTCACCAGAGCCGCCAGGGCGGCCTTGCGGCCCCGCACCTTCTCCATGGGAATCAGATGCCCCTCGTCGTCCACGTGGAGCACGGGCTTGATGTTCAGCATGGTCCCCACAGCCGCCGCGGTGGGGGAGACCCGTCCGCCCCGCTTCAAATAGGTCAGGTCGTCCACGGTGAACCAGTGGGCCACATGGAGCTTGGTCTCCTCCACAAAGTCCCGCACCTCCTCGATGGAGGCCCCGGCCCTCTGCCTCCGGCCCGCCAGAAGCGCCAGCAGGCCCTGCCCGGCGGAGGCCGCCAGGGTGTCCACCGTGTAGATCTTCCGCTCCGGGTACCGCTCCCTCAGCTCCTCCGCGGCGATGGCGCAGGCGTCCCGGGTGCTGGAGAGGCCGGAGGAGAAGCACAGGAACAGCACGTCCTTCCCAGCCCGCAGGTGGACCTCCATGCCGTCGGTGAGCTCCGCCACATTGGCGGCGGCGGTGACCGCCACGGCTCCATTCCGCATCCGCTCATAAAACTCCGGAATGGACATGGCCCGTCCGTCGGGATAGTGGGGATAATTCCTCCCCTCCATGGTAAAGTTCAGCGGCAGCACCTCCGCGCCGGCCTGGGCCGCCAGCTCCGGCGTCAGGTCGCTGGAGGACTCCGTCAAAATCACATAGGGTTGGCTCATCACGTCTCTTCCTTTCGGATTTGATTTTCATAATCATAGCACAGATTTTTCATTCTTTCCATATAAAATTTTCACAATCATATTTTTCAAACAAAATCAAAACACACCGATATATAATAAGGAGGAGCCCCCAGGGCCCCTCCTTATGTCCTCTCAGCGCAGCAGCACCGGCTGGAGCTGCTCTCCCCGCAGGGCGGCGTCCACCGTCTCCGGAATCTTTTCAAAATCCGCCACCAGGGAGCAGGGCTTTGCCTCGGCGTTGTCCTGCCCAAAGGGCACAAAGTAGTAGTTCTTCCGCACCAGCAGCTCGCCGATGTTCCTGGCCCCCGCCGCCAGCCCGTCGTTGCTGGACACCGCCACCACCACCGGCCGGCCGTTGCGCAGGTGGGATTTGGCCGCCATGGTAACGGCGGTGTCCGCGATGCCGCCTGCCAGCTTGGCGATGGTGTTGCCGGTGGCCGGCGCGATCACCAGCACATCCAGCAGCTTCTTGGGCCCGATGGGCTCCACCGAGGGGATGTCGCACAGGACGTCCTGCCCCGTCAGGTCCTCCAGACGCTCCAGCAGGTCCTCGGACGTGCCGAAGCGGGTATCCGTAAAGGCGGAGGCCTCCGAGGCGATGGGGATCACCGTCTCGTAGACCGCCGTCAGCTGTTCCAGCGCCTTGAGCACTTTTTCGTGTGTGCAGAAAGACCCGCTCACCGCAAATCCGACGCGTTCCGTTCTCACGCAGGGTCACTCCGTTCTTCCAATAGGATGTAGTACACCGCGTCCCGGATCACCGCCGCCGCCGTCCGGGGCGAGAGCCGCCCCGGCAGGGACCTGGCCCACACATGGGGCAGTCCCAGGCTCTCCGCCGCCGCCAGGTCGATGCCCTGGACGGACGCCAGATCCACGCACAGGCAGCGGCCAGGCAGCTGCTCCAGCAGCGCCCGGCCCAGAACGGGCGAGGGGACGGTGTTGAACACCGCGCCGAAGCCGGACAGATTCCCGTCCAGCTTCCCGGTCTCCAGCGCCCGCCAGCCGTAGGCGCGGACCCAGGCCAGGTCCGCCGGACGGCGGGCCGCGGCGCTCACCCGGGCGCCCAGGCCGTGGAGCCGGTGGCACAGGAGCTTTCCGATGCGGCCAAAGCCCAGCACCAGGCACTCCATGCCCAAAAGCGTCTCGTCCAGCCGCTCCATGGCCACCTGGACGGCGCCCTCCGCCGTTGCGGCGGCGTTGGCCACCGTCAGCTCCTCCCGGAGGAAATAGTCCTCCAGCGTCAGGCCGCGGTCCGCGGCCTCCCGGCGCTGCTGGGGCTTCACCTGCCCCGCCAGTATCCGCTGGGCAGGACGCAGGCGGCGGAACAGGTCCATGGTGGGCACAGGGCCCTCCTCACAGTTCAGCACGCCGTCGCCCCGGCACAGCGGCAGGGGCAGCACGATCACGTCCGCCCCCGCGGCCCGGTCCAGGCCGGCCGCGCCCGCGGGCTTCCAGGCGTCCAATCCATAAGTATAGACGGTGTTCCCGTCCGCCGCCAGCAGCCGGCTCAGCTCCGCCTGCCGCCGGTCGCCTCCGATGAGGCCAAAGGTCTTCTCCATCCGGCACTCCCCCTCGCCCTATGGTATGGCGGAGGGGGGCGGTTGGTGATACTCAATTGATGACCTCCCATTCCACAAGAGGGGCGGATGGATCATAGGCCGCCGTATACTGACAGCATTGCTCCTCCCGGAAGGACACCCGGTACGCGCCGCCGTCAAAGCCCTCCTCCAGATACCACGGGTCGAAGAACACGCCGTCCGGGGTGACGTCCATCCGGTCGATGTAGTTCAGGCAGTAGGCGTACACCGCCTTGTCCTGCTCGCTGAAAACGGCAAAATAGCCGCTTTGGATATAGTCTCCCGCGCCGTGCTCCACATACAGCACGCACTCCCGCTGTCCGTCCCCGTCCAGGTCCACCCAGGCCCGCCGCCGGAGGACCAGGGGCTTTTCCGCGTAGTCCACAATGCCGCCAGGCCGCAGATACTCCTCCATGGCGGTCCACCCCGCGTCTCCGCCGTACCCGTCTCCGGAGACGGCGCAGAACGGCGCCCCGTTCTCCAGCGCCGCCAGAATGAGGGACCGGGCCGTTTCATCCCGCTCCGGGTCCAGTTCCACCGGGTCTGTCTCCACGCCGTAGTCGTAGATGGGCAGCGTCAGCGCCGTGTGCTCCGGCCACTCCGCCATGGTGCGGCAGCCCCGGATGTATTCCGCCCCCGGAACCACGTCCTCCATGCGAAAGGTCTCATCCACGCATCGGACACTCATATCCGTGGCGTAGAGGTCCTCTCCCCGGCGGAGTTCCCCGTTCTCCAAGGTGACCCGGTACACAAAGACGGGCCCCTTGGGCGTCTCCCGCACAATGAGTCCCGGCTCATCCGGGCTGGTGAAGAACGCCATATACCTGCCGTCCAGCCTGCCCGCCTCCACCGCCGCGCCGTCCCGGACGGTCAGCACCCGGATATCCGAACGGTAAAAATCAGAGCGGAGCACCAGCTCCGGCACGCCGTCCCGATCCAGGTCATAGAGAAAATACTCCTTGCTGAGATTCTCCGCCTGGAGCGGATACTCGTTGGGGTCGTAGTCCGGCCGGTCTATGTTCAGCACCGCTTTCTCCTCCTCACAGAGGTCCCCCAGGAATTTCACATAAACCTCCCGCCAGTCCGCCTCCGGCTCAATTGCCCGCACCGGCGGCCCCTGGTCTTCCGTCCTCTCTTCCGCCGGAGACCCGCCGCAGCCGCTCAGCAGCAGGCACAGGACCAGTCCAAACACGGTCTTCCGCATAAAAAATCACTTCCACACTGAGATGCCCTCAGTATGGAAGCAATTCCGTTCTTTTTCAACAACAGACCCGTGACAGTCCGGTTACAAACCGGCTACAATCCGGTGACAAATTTCAGCAGCGCCTCCCGCTCATTGGGGAGCTCCCCGTCCACCACCTTGGCCAGCAGCGCCTCCAGCGTCCGCCCCACGGCGGGGCCCCGGAGCCCCAGGGCCGTGAGATCGTCTCCGTTCACCGCCAGCTGCCGCAGGGAGAAGCAGGCGTCCTCCGCCAAAAGCCGGTCCAGAATCTCCTCTCCCTTGTTGATCTCCAGCTGCCGCCCCCGGTAGGCGGAGGCCTGGGCCAGGTTGTCCGCCCGCTTCAAAGCCAGCAGCAGCCGCAGGTCCTCCTCTCCCAGGAGCCGCAGCGCCCGGCGAACCCCCTTGTCCGTCCGGGGGATGTCCCGGTCGTGCCACTCGATCAGCCGCACCACCCGCTCCCGGAAACCGTTGGGGAATTTCAGCCGCCGGAGCATGCCGTCCGCCAGCTCCACACTGACGGCGGCGTGGCCGTAGAAGTGTCCCACGCCGTTTTCGTCCAGGGTAAACGTGGGGGGCTTGCCGATGTCGTGGAGAAAGGCCGCGCACCGGAGCTCCGGAACGGGGGGCGTATTCGCCACGGCCACGGTGCTGTGATTCCACACGTCGTAACAGTGGTGGATATTCCGCTGGTCAAAGCAGACCATGGGCAGCGCCTCCGGCCAGAAGACGCCGACGGCAAGGGGGTGGTTGTCCAGCGCCTCCTTGGCATACTGTCCGCAGAGGAGCTTCACCAGCTCCGTCTGAATCCGCTCCGGGGCAATTTCGCGGAGAAGTTCCCGGTTCCGGTCCATGGCGCGGCCCGTTTCGTCCTCCTCGTCCAGCCCCAGCACGGCCGAAAAGCGCATCCCCCGGAGAATCCGCAGCGCGTCCTCCTGAAACCGCCGGTCCGGGTCCCCCACGCAGCGCAGGTCCCCGGCCTCCAGGTCCTCCCGGCCGCCGAAGGGGTCCCGCAGCTCTCCCCGGAGATTCAGCGCCATGGCGTTTACGGTGAAGTCCCGCCGGGCCAAGTCCTCCTCCAACGAGCGGGTGAAGGCGACACTCTCCGGGCGGCGGTGGTCCCGGTACTCCCCGTCCACGCGGTAGGTGGTGACCTCCACGCCCCCCGCCTCCGTCCTCACGGTGACGGTGCCGTGCTTCACCCCCGTGGGCAGGGCCCGCTCCCCGAAGGCCGCCATGGTCTCCTCCGGCAGGGCGGAGGTGGTCACGTCCCAGTCCTCCGGCACGCGACCAAGAAGCGCGTCCCGGACGCAGCCGCCCACGCACCAGGCCTCGTGGCCCGCCGCCTCCAGGGTCTCCAAAACCTCCCGCACGCCCTCCGGGATCGCCAGCATTGCATTCACCGCCTTTTTCTGTTGCATTTCCGGTCATTCTATACTATAATGGTTTGCCAATCTGATTATATACCGCTTTTCCCCTCCGCGCAACGGAAAAACGGTTTGGAAAGGAAGTCTGTTCCCATGATGAACAACCCCCATCCCATCTCCGACTACCTCGTTCCCGGCAGGCGCGCCCATCTGGTGGGCATCGGCGGCGTGTCCATGTGCCCTCTGGCGGAGGTCCTGCTGGGCAAGGGCCTCCAGGTCCAGGGCTCCGACATGAACGACGGCGAGACCGTGCGGCACCTGCGCTCCCTGGGCATCCCCGTGGCCATCGGCCACAACGCGGAAAACCTGGGGGACTGCGACCTGGTCATCCGCACCGCCGCCGTCCACGACGGCAACCCGGAGATCGCCGGGGCCGTGGCCCGGGGCATCCCCGTCTATGAGCGGGCCCAGGCCTGGGGAGCCATCATGCGGCACTACCCCAACGCGCTGTGCGTCTCCGGCACCCACGGCAAGACCACCACCACCTCCATGTGCACCCACATCTTCATGGCGGCGGAGGCGGACCCCACGGTGATGATCGGCGGCACGCTGCCCATGCTCCACTCCGGCTACCGGGTGGGCCAGGGGGACACCATCATTCTGGAGTCCTGCGAATACTGCAACAGCTTTCTGAGCTTCTTCCCCACCGTGGCGGTGATCCTCAACGTGGAGGCCGACCACCTGGACTTCTTCCAGGACCTGGACGACATCAAGCGCTCCTTCCGCCGCTTCGCGGAGCTGGTGCCCTCCACCGGCCGCGTCATCGTCAACGCCGACAACGAGGGCGCCCGGTCTGTGGCCCGCGGCCTGGACGCCTTCACCTTCGGCCTGGAGCCCGGGGCGGAGTGCACCGCCGTGAACCTCACCCAGGACCGGGGCCGCCCCGTCTTTGACATCCACGTTCATGGGGAGTTCTACGCCCACGCGGAGCTGAAGGTCTACGGGCGGCACAACGTGTCCAACGCCCTGGCGGCGGCCTCCGCCGCCTATGTGCTGGGCCTTCCCGGAGAGGCTGTGGAGAGGGGCCTGAGCTCCTTCACCGGCGCGGGCCGGCGGTTTGAGTACAAGGGGAGCTTCCACGGCGCGGAGATCTACGACGACTACGCCCACCACCCCGACGAGCTCCACGCCCTGCTGACCACCGCCCGGGGCCTGGGCTACCGGCGTGTCATCGTGGCCTTCCAGCCCCACACCTACTCCCGGACCTCCAAGCTCTTTGACCGCTTCGTGGAGGAGTTGAAGCTGCCGGACGCGGCCATTCTGGCGGAGATCTTCGCCGCCAGGGAGCAGAACACCCAGGGCATCTCCTCGGCGGACCTGTGCCGCAGCATCCCCGGCGCGGTGTACTGCTCCACCCTGGACAAGGTGACGGAGCAGCTGCGCAGAACCGCCCGGCCCGGGGACCTCATCCTCACCGTGGGCGCCGGGGACATCTACCGGGCCGGAGAGCGGCTCCTGGAAAAGGACGTGTAACGCTATGGAAATCTCACCGCTGTGCCGCAACACCCGCCCCTCGGGGGACCTCCTCCCCCAGGAGGCCGCCGCCTTCTCCCTGCTGGAGGAGCTGGGCATGGACTATGACCGCGTCTCCAGCGAGCCCGCCGACACCATGGAGAAGTGCGCCGCCGTCAGCGAGGCGCTGGGAGTGCCCATCTGCAAGAACCTCTTCCTCTGCAACCGGCAGAAAACACAATTCTACCTGCTGTGCATGGGTCCCGACAAGCCCTTTCACACCAAGGATCTCTCCCGCCAGATCGGCTCCGCCCGCCTCTCCTTTGCCCCGGAGGAGTCGTTGTGGGAGCTGCTGCGCTGCACCCCCGGCTCCGCCACCATCCTGGGTCTGGCCAACGACACGGACCACCGGGTGCGGCTGCTGATGGAGCGGGAGGTCTATGAGGCGGAATACCTCAGCTGCCACCCCTGCATCTGCACTAGCAGCCTCAAGCTGAAAACGACAGACGTGCTGGAGAAGTTTCTCCCCCGCACGGGCCATGAGGTCACCGTAGTGGACCTGTAGGCCGCCCCGCGGAAAACAAACCCGGACCGGTTCCCCGGTCCGGGTTTTCATTCCCTTTACCAGCTGTGGCGCGCCCAGGACTGGGCGGCGGTCATGGCAAAAAAGCTGTAGTCCACGCCGCTCCCGGTATCGCCCCAGGTGGTGTCGATGTGGACCTCCTCGCCGTCCAGCACAGCCACCGTCCAGATGTGCCCCTGGCTGGACAGGGCCGTACAGCTGATGTCCTCCAACTTCAAAAACAGGTTGTAGGCCCCTGTGTATCCGTCGCACACGGCGGTGCCCCTGGTGAAGAGGCCGTAGGGGATGTGGCTGATGGACTTGTCCCCCGCGTTGTAGTCGTAGGCGCAGTTGTCGCAGATCCAGGTGAAATAGACCCGGGCCTTCTCCGCGTCCGTCATGGAGGCGGTGATCGCGCCGCTCTCCCACAGCTGCTCCCGGACGGCCAGGGCCGCCGCCATGGTCTCCCTCCGGTACTCCTCGGTGCGCTCTCCCAGGTTGGCGGCGGAGAAGGTCATGGTGACCCGTCCCGCCTGATTGTAGGCGCAGTAAACCGTGTTGTAGCTCTGCTCACAGTAGGTCTTGACAACGCTCAGGGCCTGCTCCATCACCCGCTTGGCCTCCGAGGCCGTGATGCCGGGGTACTGCAGGGCCAGCACGCTGGAGCCGCCGGAGAGCATGTGCCGCACGGCCTCGTCCATCTCCTCCCGGGTGCCGGGGGCCGGGACGTACTCCCCCGCGGGCACCAGGTCCGCCAGGGTAAGGCCGCCGTCCCGCTCCGCCAGAGTCCAGTCCGGCCTGAGCCGCAGGGACGGGTCCACCATGCGGGTCAGCATCGCCGCCGCCGCGCCCCGGGTCACCGCCTCCTCCGGCAGGAAGGAGCCGGTCCCGTCGCTCCCCACGGAGACGCCCGTCCGGTATAAGAACAGGATGTCCTGATAATAGGGCGTGTACTCCGTCACATCGGTGATAAACTTCCGGGAGGCGTAGCCCTCCGTCACGATCTGGTCGTTGATGAGGGGCATCTCCTCCGCGGGCAGGACGCCGGCCAGCACATGGGCCACCTCCGCCCGGGTGGCCGGCGCGGCCAGACGGGCGTCCAGCTCCGTGCCCAGCACCTTTTCGGCCTGGAGGTAGCGGAGATACCGCAGGGCGGCCGGGCCGCCGTCTCCGCCGTAGGCGGCGGGACCCGTCTCGGCGTCCCCGGTGCGGTAAATGCTCCGGATGCGCCCGGCGAAGATGGCCACCTCTCCCACGGTCATGGGGTCCTGGAGGCCGTAGGTGCCGTCCGCCCGGCCCTGGGACAGGCCGTACTCGTACAGCGCCGCCACGTTATCGTAGAAGGGCGAGGCGGTGGTCAGGTCGGAAAACTGGCGGTCATAGGCCCGGCTCCGGGAGAAATTCTCCCGGCTGTCCGGAACGGCGCGGGCGGGGACGGTCAAAAGCAGGGCGGCTGCCAGCAGCAGCGCCGGAATACGGCGTCTTATCAAAGGAATACCTCCTCACAATCAGCGCGGCGGCCGGTCAGTCCGGGATATTGAGATCCTCCGGGACCCGGTCCTCCACATAGGGATTCAAAAACTGATTCACCAGCGTCAGGGTCTCCTCCCGGTCCACATAGATATAGGGGGATTTCCACTCCCCCGGCAGGGTGCAGAAATCGATCTTGTCCGGGCCCATGGAGATGAGCTGGGCCCCCAGCCAGGCCAGGTTGTTCACGGTCAGGTCCGTCTCCACATACTGGTGAAAGATCTTCACAAACTCGTTGACCTTGGTGACATTGGCCGGGGTCAGGGTCTTTTTGGCCACGGCCTTCAAAAAGTTCTGCTGGGTGGTCATGCGCCCCACGTCCTCGCTGCCGTAGCCGGTGCCGTCGTTGTTGTGGCGGAAGCGCACCACCTTCAAGGCGTCCTCGCCGTAGAGCAGGCGGGTGCCCCGGGTAAAATGGATGGACAGGTCCTGATAGGGGTCGTCGTAGTCCATGTCGATGGGGATATAGAACTCCACGCCGCCGATGGCATTCACCAGGGCCTCAAAGCCCCGCAGGTCCACCAGCACCGTGTAATCCACCGGAATGCCCAGCTGGTCGGAGATCACCTCCGCCAGCAGCTTCATGCCGCCGGTATTGTAGGCGGCGTTGATCTTGTGGTTCTTGCCGTTGAAAAAGGCCTTGCTGTCCCGGGGGATGCTGACGCCGTAAGCGTAGCCGGTGGCGGCGTCCACCGCCAGCAGGATGTTGGTGTCGCTGCCGCCGTTGCCGTCGTCCACGCCGGAGACCAGGATGGTGTAGAAGTCCGGCTTCCGCTCCCGGTGGGACCGGAGGGCCTCCGCCTCCGCCCGGGCCGCCTCGTCCTCCTCTCCCTCCGGGGCGGGCCCGTCCACCGTCCCCACGGAGGGCAGGTCCTCCGTCTTCTGCTCCGGGGCCTGGAAAAAGCTGTGGACCCCGGCGCAAATCACGGCCACGGTCAAAATCACCAGAATGACGATCAAAGGCAGGTTGTTCCGCTCACGGCGGCGGGATCGGGGATTTGGCATGGGATACTCTCCTTAGCAGCGCGGCGGCGCGGGACAGCGCCGCGGAAATTTCGATTGACATAACGTGCCCCCTATTATACGGCCCCGGCGCTGAAAATACAAGAGGGAAATGTGAGGGGCTGCCTGCCCGTCTCATAAACCGGCGGGGTTGTCCAAAAGGAGAGCCGCCGCGGGCGGGGACGGGGGAAATACCGCCCCTGCGGGGCGGGGGCGGCTGGTACTCGCCCTGGCGGGCGGGGCGGATTTCAGCCATGATGATGGCTGGTCCATTGCACCCCCCATTTCTCTTTTCTCTGTCT
>CANRYZ010000056.1 GCA_947644365.1 uncultured Oscillibacter sp.
GGCAGGCCGCCCGGGCGGCGCTGTGGCAGATGGCGCGGAAGGCGTCGAAGCCGCACACCAGGGAGCCGGGCCGGGGGGGCTCCTCCAGGGCCTCCAGCAGCGTGGCGGGGGAGAGGGAGCGGGGGTCCCGCTCCCCCAGGGCCTGGCGGTACAGGTCCCGCAGGTCCTGGGAGGGCAGCACCCCCAGCCGCGAGAGCAGGTGGTGGTGGAGCCGCTCGTAGGTCCCGGCGGCCTCCCGGGGGCGGCCCAGGCACAGCAGGGCCTCCATGCGGAGGCGGCACAGGTCCTCCCGGCAGGGCTCCAGGGCGCAGGCGTTCTCCGCCAGCGCCGCGGCCTCCTGCCGGCGGCCCGCCTCCATCAGGGCGGAGAGAGTCCCCGGCAGCGCCTCCAGATACTGCTCCCGCAGGGCCGCCCGCCGGGCGTCCGCCCAGGGGTGGCCAGAGAGGTCCGGGAGGAAATCCCCCCGGTACAGGGCCAGGGCCTTCGGGCGGGCCTCCGGGTCCCCCGCCGCCAGCAGGCGGGCAAAGTCCTCCGCGTCCAGGGTCAGAGGGACCGCCGGGTTCCACTGGCAGCCGCCCTCCCGGCTGAGGAGCAGGGACTTTCCGCACCCCTCCCCCAGCTGGTCCAGGGCGGAGCGGGCCCGGTGGAGCACGGCTTTCAGCGCGTTGAGGGAGCCGGCGGCCTGGCCTGCCCAGAGCAGGTCCGCCAGCTCCCCGTAGGGCACGGGACGGGCCCGCTCCCAGAGGAGAAAGGCCAGCAGCACAAAGAGCTTGCGGGAGCGGCCGCCGGTGAGCTCCGCCTCCCCCCGGCGGATGGAGAAGCCCCCCAGCATCCGTACGCGCAGGGCGGGAGTGTCCATGGGGATGCCCCCCTTTCTCTTATGATGGGAAAACGATAGCACATTTTTCCGTTCCGCGCAATAGGGAGGTTATATAAAAAT
Organism: uncultured Oscillibacter sp.; assembly: GCA_947644365.1. Taxonomy (GTDB): domain Bacteria; phylum Bacillota; class Clostridia; order Oscillospirales; family Oscillospiraceae; genus Oscillibacter. The sequence goes on from CANRYZ010000056.1 coordinate 941, forward strand.
GCGAAAAATGAAAAAAATTTTTGAAAAAATACTTCCATTTTCCAGAGGGCTGTGCTATACTGTTCCTTAGTTTGGAGCCGTGGGTTTCCGCGAAGGGGGTCCCGGCGTGGATTCGGGCAAAAAAAGAGGTATTGACTATGAAGATTTTCAGAAGGATCGTCCCGCTGGCCCTCTCGGCGGTTCTGCTGGCGGGGAGCGCCTCCGCTCTTGGCGCGGGGGGGACATTTTATACGCCCCGGGCGCCCCGGGAGACGGTTCTGCCGGACGCGGCGGTGCCCCTGGCGGGGGCGTCGGACGTGCTGCTGCTGCCGGAGGCCTCCGGCACCGCGGTGAAGAAGAGCTCCCGGGCCGTCATCGACTACTCCAACACCAAGGACGGGTATGTGATGGTCCAGTTCACCGCGTCCACGTCCAAGAAATTGAAGGTGCAGGTCTCCGGTCCCACCCGGGATAAGCCGTACTACGATTTGAAGCCCGGCGAGTGGACCACCTTCCCCCTGTCCGACGGCAACGGGAATTACAAGGTGACGGTGTTTGAGAACACTACCGCCAACAAATACGCCGAGGTGGTGTCGGTGAGCTTCAAGGTGACGCTGACCGACGAATTCGCCCCCTACCTGCGGCCCAACCAGTACGTGGACTACGAGGACGCGGCGGACACCCTGGCCAAGGCCAGGGAGCTGGCGGGCAGCGAGACCGACCCCCTGAAACTCGTGGAGAAGGTCTACACCTTCGTGGTGAACAACCTGACCTACGACCGCCAGCTGGCGGCCACGGTCAAAAGCGGCTACCTGCCGGCGCTGGACAGCGTGCTGGCGGCCAAGAAGGGCATCTGCTTCGACTACGCCAGCCTGACGGCGGGGATGCTCCGCAGCCTGGGGGTGCCCTGCAAGCTGGTGGTGGGCTACGCCGGCGCCAGCAACCCGGCCTACCACGCCTGGATCAGCGTGTGGACGGAGGAGACCGGCTGGATCGACGGAGTCATCTACTTCGACGGCAGCGCCTGGCACCGGATGGACCCCACCTTCGCCTCCTCCGGCAAGAGCAGCAGCTCGATTTTGAAGTTTATCGGCGACGGCAGCCACTACCGGCAGACCAGCCTCTACTGATGGCGTATGATGGCATAAATTTTCGGAAAAATTGCCCTTTACGGGGCCGGGAATTTCCGGTACAATAGGGATATCTATCTCAAACTTGCGCGCATCGCGCGGATCGGAGCGTTTCATGAAAAAGAACGGCATTTCCCATGGGGAGTTGTCCACGCTGTGCCTGGAGCTGTCCATGCTGCTCCACGCCGGCGTGGGCACCGGGGACGCGCTGTCCCTCCTGGCGGAGGAGAGCGACCCGGAGTATCAGGCCATGCTGCTGGACATGGCCGGGGAGGTGGACGGCGGCGCCGCCCTCTCCGGCGCCATGCGGGGGGCGGAGCGCTTCCCCGTCTACGTCTGCGGCCTGGTGGAGGTGGGCGAGCGGGCCGGCAGGACCGAGGAGGCCCTGGCGGCTCTGTCCCGGTATTACGAGAGCCGGGCCCGCCTGGACCGGCGCATCCGCAGCGCGCTGCTGTATCCGGCGGTGATGCTGCTTTTGATGCTGGTGGTCATCGCGGTGCTGCTGGTGAAGGTGCTGCCCATTTTTGACGATGTGTACGCGTCTCTGGGCGGCGGGCTCACTGGCGTGGCCGGGAGCCTTCTGACCCTGGGCCGCTGGCTGGACGGCGCCATGCCGGTGCTGTGGGTCCTGCTGGCCCTGGCGGCGGTGTTCCTGGCGCTGTTTGCCGCCGTGCCCTCCTTCCGGGAGAGGCTCACCGCCTCCTGGCGCAGGAGCCGCGGGGACAAGGGCGTGGCCCGGAAGATGAACGACGCCCGTCTGGCCCAGGCCCTGGCCATGGGCATGGCCAGCGGAATGCCCATCGAGGAGGCCGTGGAGCTGGCCGCCGGACTGATGGAGGAGACCCCCGCCGCCAAGGAGCGGTGCCTGGACTGCCGGGCCCGCCTGGAGGGCGGCGAGCGGACCAGCGCGGCCATGAAGGAGAGCGGCCTGCTGCCGGGCGGCGCCTGCCGCCTGCTGGAGATGGGCCAGCGGGGCGGCGCGGGGGACGCGGCCATGGAGAAGATCGCCGCCGACCTCTCCGAGGAGAGCGAGGCCGCCCTGGAGGACCGGGTGAGCCGGGTGGAGCCGGCCCTGGTGCTGGTGTGCTCCATTCTGGTGGGGCTGATCCTGCTGTCCGTGATGCTGCCCTTGATGCACATCATGTCCGCCATCGGGTGACGGCATGAGGAAGAGGAAGAATCCCTGGCTGGGGATGCTGCGGGGGCTGTTGCTGCCGGCCGCCGCCGCGGCGGCGCTGGTGATGTTCGCCGCCGCCCTGGACGGCCTGACCGCCGGCCGGGACGCCGAGGACCTCCGGCAGCTGGAGGAGGCTCTGCGCCGCAGCTGCGCGGCCTGCTACGCCGCCGAGGGGGTCTATCCCCCCAATCTGGAGTATTTGGAGGACCACTACGGCATCCGGGTGGATGAGGACCGGTACGCGGTGTTTTACAGCGCCTTTGCCGACAACCTCATGCCGGACGTCACCGTGGTGGTGCGTGAGCCATGAGAGAAAAGCAGGTAAAACATCATATCGACGGACTGGTGGCCCTGCTGCTGTTCGGGGTCTTCGCGGCGTGCGTGCTGGTGGTTCTGCTCACCGGGGCGGACGCCTACCGCCGTCTGACGGAGCGGGACCGGGCGGCCTATGAGCGCCGCACCGGCGTGCAGTACATCGCCACCCGGGTCCGCCAGGCGGACCACGCCGGCGGCGTGGCCGTGGAGGACTTCGGCGGCTCCGACGCCCTGATCCTGGGGGCGGACGAGACCTACGCCGCCTGGGTTTACTGCTACGACGGGTGGCTCATGGAGCTCTACTGCCTGGCGGAGGAGCCCATGGAGCCCCAGGACGGGCAGAAGATCCTGGAGGCGGAGGCGCTGGCCCTGTCCCTGGAGGACGGGCTGCTGGAGGCGTCCCTCACCACCCCGGACGGCGCCCGGGAGACGCTGCGGCTGTCCCTGCGGAGCGGAGAGGGGGCGTCGTCATGAGGAGCAAAGCGCCGTTGATCCTGATGGAGCAGATGGTGATGCTGCTGGTGTTCGCCCTGGCGGCGGCATTGTGCCTCCAGGCCTTTGTGAAGTCCGACAGCCTCTCCTCCAGAAGCGAGGCCCGGGATAAGGCGGCGGTGCTGTGCCAGACGGCGGCGGAGACCGTCCGCCGTTACGGCGGCGGCGCCCGGAACGCGCTGGCCAGGGCCGCCGAAGACCTTGGAGCGGAGTACAGTGAGGAGTTTGTCACCCTCTCCCTGAACTACGACGAGAACTGGGAACCCATTCCCGCGGGGGACTGCGGCATGGAGCGGCCGGCGCCGTATTACCAGCTGTGCGTCTCCGCCAATCCCCCGGACCCCTCCGACCCGCTGACCGTGCCCTCCCGGACGGACGCTGACCTGTCGGACCCGGAGTTTCCGGGCCTCCAGCGGGCGGTGGTCTGTGTGGTCACAGGAAACGGCAATGCGGACCAGATGCTGGATACCCTGTTTTCCATTGAGATCGCCTGGCAGGAGGTGAGCGGCCGTGACTGAGTGGAAGAGAGAGACCTTTTCTCCCCCGGCGGTGGGCGGCGTCTCCCTGCTGGTGGCCTTCGCCGTGCTGTGCCTGACGGTGTTCGCCCTGCTGAGCCTCACCACGGTCCAGGCCGACGCGCGGCTGGCGGACGCCTCCGCCCGGGCGGTGGAGGACTACTACGCCGCCGACTGCGCCGCCCAGGAGATTCTGGCCCGGCTGAGAGCCGGGGAGACGCCGGCGGAGGTGGAGAGCCACGGCTACGACTCCTGGCACAGAGGAACGCGCTATACATATACCTGTCCCATCTCCGACAGCCAGGAGCTGGACGTGGAGGTTCTCGTGGACGGGGAGGACTATGAGATCCTGCGCTGGCAGGCGCAGTACACCGGAGAGTGGGAGACCGTGGAGGGTCTGGACCTCTGGGACGGCACGCTGTTTGAATAATTCACAACATGGAGGTCCGGGACATTGGAACTGTTGGACTACTTGAAATACGCGGTGGAGGCCCAGGCCTCCGACCTGTTTATCGTGGCCGGGGGGCCGGTGTGCGTCAAGCTGGATAAGCGCATGACCCCCGCGGGCGGGGAGCGGGTCTTCCCCCAGGAGACGGAGCGGCTCATCATGGGGCTCTACGAGCTGGCCAAACGGCCCCCGGAGCGGTATCTGGACCGGGGGGACGACGATTTCTCCTTCTCCGTGCCGGGGCTGGCCCGGTTCCGGGTCAACACATACCGCCAGAGGGGGTCTCTGGCGGCGGTGGTGCGGGTGGTGGCCTTTGACATCCCCGACTGGCAGGCCCTGTCCATCCCGGCCCAGGTGATGGATCTGGCGGAGGAGACCCACGGCATGATCCTGGTCACCGGCACGGCGGGCAGCGGCAAGTCCACCACCCAGGCCTGCATCATCGACCGGATCAACCGTACCCGGGAGACCCATATCATCACCCTGGAGGACCCCATCGAGTACCTCCACCGGGACGAGAAGAGCATCGTCAGCCAGCGGGAGATCGCCATCGACACCGAGGACTACCTCTCCGCCCTGCGGGCGTGCCTGCGGCAGGCGCCGGACGTGATCCTCCTGGGGGAGATGCGGGACCAGGAGACCATTCACACCGCCATGACGGCGGCGGAGACCGGCCACCTGCTCATCGCCACCCTGCACACCAAGGGGGCGGTGAACACCATTGGGCGGATCGTGGACACCTTCCCGGCGGCCCAGCAGGACCAGATCCGCACCCAGCTGAGCATGGTGCTGCGGACGGTGGTCTCCCAGCAGCTTCTGCCGGGGGCGGACGGCGATCTGGTGCCCGCCTTTGAGATCATGCACACCAACAGCGCCATCCGCAGCCTGATCCGGGAGGGCAAGGTCCACCAGATCGACAACGCCATCGCCGCCGGAGGCCGGGACGAGGGCATGATCTCCATGGACCAGTCCATCCTGAACCTGTACAAGGCGGGGAGGATCACGAGGGAGACGGCCTTGGACTACGCGGACAATCCGGAGCAGATGGGCCGCCGCCTGGGCTGAGACGGGCGAAAAAGCGAACACAGCGGAGGGGCGGAGGCCCCTCTGTTTTTTTTCAAATGGGAGGGGGCGGGGCTCTGAACCGGGCAATGGCGGCAGGCCTGCGGCGGCGCGGAAATGAAAGCACAGATGTTTTTTCCGCAGACAGTCCGCGAAGTAAGCGCCAAGGTCGCTGCGGCGCAACGGATTCCTTGGCTTTTGCGGGAAATCATGGTATGCTGGCGGTAAATGGATATTTTTGCCGTTTTTTCCCGCCGATTTCCCACCAGACAGAAAAATACGAATCAATACAAAGAAACACGGATAACGAAAGCTCGTTATCCGTGTTTCATGTACTTGTTCTTAAATACAATCCGCAGCATGAAAACACAGTGGTTTTCGCTGCATGGAACTGTATTTATCTGTACTTATGCGTACCGAATGCTCAGCCGAAGTACCGCTCCAGCAGGCCCTTGAAGGCCTTGCCGTGGCGGGCCTCGTCACGGGCCATCTCGTGGACGGTGTCGTGGATGGCGTCCAGGTTCAGGGCCTTGGCCTTCTTGGCCAGCTCAAACTTGCCGGCGGTGGCGCCGTTCTCGGCCTCTACCCGCATCTCCAGGTTCTTCTTGGTGCTGGTGGTCACCACGTCGCCCAGGAGCTCGGCAAACTTGGCGGCGTGCTCGGCCTCCTCATAGGCGGCCTTCTCCCAGTACAGGCCGATCTCGGGATAGCCCTCGCGATGGGCCACACGGGCCATGGCCAGGTACATGCCGACTTCGGTGCACTCGCCGGAGAAGTTGGCCCGCAGACCCTCGATGATCTCGGGATCAACGCCCTGGGCCACGCCTACCACGTGCTCGGCGGCCCAGCTCATCTCACCCTTCTGCTCGCTGAACTTCTCCGGGCCTACGCCGCACTGGGGGCACTTCTCGGGAGCCTTCTCGCCCTCGTACACATAGCCGCAGACCTGGCAAACCCACTTTTTCATATGAATGATCCTCCTTAAATTTAAAAAATAGTTGTTCTTGGAAAGTCTTTCCTCGTTATGGACTGGGACAAGTATAACAGGATGTCCGGCAAAATTCTAGTTGCAATTGCAACGATTTTTAGAAATTGCAGGGAAATTCACGGATTGTTCAAACCTCCCGGATTCCTTGACAGCGGGGGGACGCCGGGGTATAATACAGGTGAAAAGAGGTGGATGGAGATGCTTGACGAGAGAGATCTCCAGATGATCGCGAAATTGCTGGGCGATCAGAAGCAGGAGATCATGGAAGAGACCTCCAGAATGCTGGCGGGTCAGAAGCAGGAGATCATGGAAGAGACCTCCAGAATGCTGGCGGGTCAGAAACAGGAGATCATGGAAGAGACCTCCAGAATGCTGGCGGGCCAGAAGCAGGAGATCATGGAGGAGACCTCCAGAATGCTGGCGGGCCAGAAACAGGAGATGATGGAGGAGACCTCCGGGATGTTTGTGGGCCAGAAACAGGAGATCATGCACGAGGTGGTTGCCCTGATGGAGGTGGAGGTCCGGCCCAAGTTTGACCTCCTGGCGGAGAAGATGGATCTCCTGGCGGAAAAATTCCTCCCCCCGGAGGAGGTGGAGGACCTGGACTCCCGCGTTGATGTGCTGGAGGCGGTGACGCGGCGGAACGTCCGGGAGATCGGGCGCATCTCCAAGGAGTTGGAGGAGCTGAAAAGAGCCCAGTGAGCAAACGGGACAATGGGACCCCGCCCTGTCGGAGCGGGGCCCTGTTTTTTGCCGCCGCCTTGCCGGAGGGAATGCTTTTATCCCGCAAAACCGCGGGAAACCTGGGGAACAGCCCTTGCAATTTGGGGAGAAGTAGGGTAAAATAGGGAATGGAAACATAAATGCGGCAGGCCGCGGAGTGGTCGCAACACCCCACGGCCCTGTACGAGTGGATTAGGCACTCAGCACAGCAGTATATACTGCACCACAGGCTTATTATACCTGTTCCGCGCCCGGTTTGCAAGGGCGGCAGGATAGGTTTTATGAGCGTGCGTTCGCATAATCTTATGCGGTGTTGAGTTCAACGACTCGGCACCGCTTTTATGTTTCCGGCGGACGCCCGGAGCGGGGATGATGACCTCGATTCCGCTCCGGGGTTCGTTCGCCGGATTACGTAGAGAAGGAGTGAAGGTGTCCGTGGACCATTAGACCTTATCTGAAGCGAGTCAGAAAAACATTAGAACATATTGAAATGTGGGGGATTACTATGTTTAACAATATCGGTGGAAAAATCAAAGGGGTTTGCACACTGGCCTGCGCCATGGGAATCATTAGCTCGTTGCTGCTGGGACTCAGCCTTCTTATATCCGGACATATTATGTCCGGTGTAATTGTTGCGGCTTTGGGCAGCCTGCTTTTTTGGCTTTCCAGTTTGACCCTATACGGTTTTGGTCAATTGGTAGAGAACAGCGATATTATAGCCAGACGGATCCAAGGCAAGGAACCGGCGGCAGCCCCGGACAGACCCCAGGGTGCAGCTGCTAAGCCGGAAATTAAGCGGCCTACTGCCCCTGACGTAGTTTTTTTTCCGACTCGAACGGAGAAGGAGGTGCGATGCCCCAAGTGCGGTGTTGCCCAAATTGGGTCCAGGGACCATTGTTTTTCCTGTATGGAGCCGTTTTTCTACGAGGACGAGTTGAGGTAAAGAAGATTCAAGTCGAAATATAAAGGGGCAGTCAAAAAAACAACCCAAAGCAGAGGCCCCCGCTCCATTTGGAGCGGGGGCCCATTCAGTTTCGGGTCAAGCCCTTTTCAAAGGGCTTGCGGGGGTGCGGGGGCGGAGCCCCTGCATCAGCCCTCCGCCAGCGCCTTGGCCTCGGCGATGGCCTTCTCCTGGGCCGCCGGCGGGCAGTCCTCGTAGCGGACGAAGTGGAAGGTGAAGCTGCCCCGGCTCTGGGTCATGGCCCGCAGGTCGATGGCGTAGCTGCCCATCTCGCCCATGGGGACCTCGGCGGAGATCACCTGGTCGCCGTCGCCGGTGGGGTCCATGCCCATGACGCGGCCCCGGCGCTTGTTCAGGTCGCCGATGACGTCGCCCATGTAGCTGTCGGGCACCGTGACCTTGAGCTCGCCCACGGGCTCCAGCAGCACGGGGTTGGCCTCCGGCAGGGCGGCCTTGTAGGCCAGCTGGGCCGCGGTCTTGAAGGCGATTTCGGAGGAGTCCACCGGGTGGTAGCTGCCGTCGTACAGCACGGCCTTCAGGTTCACCACCGGGTAGCCCGCCAGGGGGCCGTGGAGGCAGGCCTCCCGGAGGCCCTTCTCAACGGCGGGGAAGTAATTCTTGGGCACGGAGCCGCCGAAGACCTCCTCGGCAAACTCCAGGTCCTCCGCCTCGGGGTTGGGCTCGAAGCGGATCCACACGTCGCCGAACTGGCCGCTGCCGCCGGTCTGCTTCTTGTGGCGGCCCTGCTTCTGCACGGTCTTGCGGATCTTCTCCCGGTAGGGGACCCGGGTGGGCTGCAGCTCCGCCTCCACGTTGAAGCGGGTCTTGAGCTTGCTCACCAGCACGTCCACCTGCATGTCGCCGGCGCCGGAGAGGACCATCTGGTGGGTCTCGGCGTTGTTGACCACGGAGAAGGAGGGGTCCTCCTCGTTGAGGCGGCCCAGGCCCTGGGCGATCTTGTCCTCCTGGCCTCGGGTCTTGGGCACGATGGCCACGGAGTAGCAGGGCTCGGCGAAGGGGATGGGCTTGAGGCTCACCACCTTGCGCTCGTCGCACAGCGTGTCGCCGGTCTTGACGTCCATCTTGGCGATGGCGCCGATGTCGCCGCAGGTCAGCTCCTTGACCTCGGCGGTCTTCTTGCCCCGCAGGGTGTACAGGCGGCCCAGCTTCACCTTCTCGCCGGTGCGGGCGTTGACCATGGGCAGGTCCGGGGTGATGGAGCCGGAGAGGACCTTCACGAAGGAGTATTTGCCGTACTGGTCGGAGATGGTCTTGAAGACGAAGGCCGTGGGCACGCCGCCGGGGGAGACCACGAACTCCTCGGTCTCGCCGTCGGCCTTGGTGGCCTTGTGGTAGTTGCCCTCCACGGG
>CANRYZ010000057.1 GCA_947644365.1 uncultured Oscillibacter sp.
TTCTCTTTTCTCTGGCAAGACAGAGAAAAGAGAAATGGGGGGTGCATCTGCACCAACCATCATCATGGCTGAATCCCGCTCCCCGCGGCGCCAGCCGCGCCCACCGTCTCCCCCGCCCGCCAGGGCAAACACCCCCCGCCCCCCGGAGGGGGCCAGAAAGGAGCCCACTCCCGTGCTGGCACGAAACGAGACAATTTTCAAATGGTTCCTCTACACCGCCGCCGCCGCGCTGTGCCTGGCGGTCCAGGGCGCAGTGCTCCACCGGATCACCCTCTGGGGCGTGATCCCCTTCGTCTGCCCCCTGCTGGCGGCCATCCCCGCCACCTGGGAGCGCCCCACCGCCGGCACGGCCTTCGCCCTGGCGGTGGGCGTTGTCTGCGACCTGCTGCTGCCGGCCCCCATCCCTTGCTTTTACACCCTGGTCTTTCCCCTGGCGGGCCTGTGCGCCTCGGTGCTGTCCCACAGCGTTCTGCGTCCCGGGTTCCTCTGTTCCCTGGCCGCCGCCGCCATGGCCTTCGCCCTGACGGACGGCTTCGCCTGCTTCGTCCTCTGGAGCCGGGGCAAGCCCGCCTGGGAGGCCGGGGCCTCCGTGGCCCTCCGGGAGTTCTGCGTCACCGCGCCGTGGATCATCCCCGTCACGCTGCTGTTCCGGGCGGTGTTCCGCCGCACCCATCCCGACGACTGAGAACCTGTATTTCCAATACCGTCTCAGCGGGTCCTTCGCCGGTCCGGCACTCCCCGGCTGTGAATACAGGTTCTGATCTGCTTTATCGCAAGGAGTTCTCATGGATCAACATGAATCCCGCAATTTCCGCCTCTATTTTCTGGGAGGCCTTCTGACCCTGATCCTGCTGGTCTACCTGGGCGTGCTGTACAGCGTCCAGGTGGTCCACCACCAGGACTACGCCACCCAGGCCGTCCGTTCCATCGCCCGGCCGGAGACGGTGGAGGCCTCCCGGGGCATCATCACCGACCGCAACGGCCGAATCCTGGTGTCCAACCGCTCCACCTACAATCTGACCTTCGACCCCGGCCTCTTGAAGGCGGACCAGGATCAGAACGAGGCCATCCTCCGCCTGATCCAGCTGTGCCAGGCCAACGGCGTGGACTGGATCGAGAATCTGCCCGTCTCCCGCCAGCTGCCCTACACCTACACCCTGGACCAGCTGAGCGACGCCGTGCTGAAAAACCGCTTCCTCTCCTACCTCAAGGCGCTGGATCCCTCCCGGGAGGCCCTGACCGCCTACCTCCTCCTCCACCCGGAGACCGTGGCTCCCCAGAGCGAGGACGACCCGTCCCTGCCGGAGCTCCCGGAGCCCGAGGGCGAGCTGACGGAGGAGCAGGCGGCCCAGCGGCAGCGCCAGCTGGGGGAGAAGCTCCTGAAGCTGCTCTCCGCCAAGCACCTGACGGCTCAGCTCCTCACCGCCGCGGGCATCACCCCTCAGACCCTGCTGGAGTGGATGCGGGAGGACTTCGGTCTCTCCCCCGCCCTCTCCCTGGGGGAGGCCCGGCTGGTGCTGGGCATCCAATACGAGCTGTATCTCCGCAAGCTGGGCACCACGGTGGCCTACGTCCTGGCGGAGGACATCGACATGGCCTTCATCTCCCTCATCAACGACGGCGGCTACGCCGGGGCCAAGGTCACCAGCGCCTACACCCGGGAGATTGAGACCTCCTCCGCCCCCCACATTCTGGGCATGGTGGGTCCCATCTACGCCGAGGACGACTTAGAGACCCTGCGGGCCAAGGGATACAGCGGCGACGAGACCATTGGCCGCTCCGGCGCGGAGGCCGCCTTTGAGGACTACCTCCGGGGCGCCGAGGGCCGGCGGGTGGTCTCCGTCAACGAAGACGGCAAGATCACCGGCGAGTATTACAGCAAGGCCCCCCAGCCGGGGAACAACGTAGAGCTGACCATCGACCTGAAATTTCAGCAGGCCGCGGAGGAGGCCCTGTCCGCCACCGTTTCCGCCATGAGCGAGAGGGACGGCAACACCACCCGGGGCGCGGGCCTGGCGGTGGTGAAGGTGGGCACCGGCGAGGTGCTGGCCCTGGTCTCCTATCCCATGTACGACCTGGCCGCCTACATCCAGGACGGCGAGTACCGGGCCCAGCTGAACAACGACGAGGACACCAAGCCCCTGCTGAACCGGGCCGTCAACGGCCGCTACTCCCCCGGCTCCACCTACAAGCCCATGATCGCCGTGGCGGCCCTGGAGGAGGGCGTGGTCTCCCTGACGGAGAAGATCATGGACCCGGGCCGCTGGTACTACCCCGACATTGTGGAGGGCACCCGGAAGTGGTGGTGGAACTGCTGGAACCGGGGCGGCCACGGGCGGATCAACGTCACCCAGGCCATCACCGCCTCCTGCAACACCTTCTTCCACGAGATGGGCTACCGCTTAGGCATCGAGAAGATCGACGAGTACGCCTACGCCTTCGGCTTCGGCCGGAGCACGGGCATTGAGATCGGCGATAGCCCCGGGCTCCTGGCAGGTCCGGAGGAGCGGGAGGCCCGGGGAGAGGTCTGGTACGGCGGCGACACGGTCCAGGCGGCCATCGGCCAGTCCGACAACCTCTTCACGCCCCTCCAGATCGCCAACTACATGGCCACCCTGGTCTCCGGCGGCAAACACTATGACGCGCACCTCCTCAAGACGGCCAAGACCTACGACAACGCCCAGGTGGTGGCGGTGGGCAACAAAGAGCCCTCCAACGTCATCGAGATCAGCGACAGCACCCTGAACGCCGTGAAAACCGGGATGCACAACCTGACCAAGACCACCCTGGCCCCCTACTTCAACAACTGCGTGGTGGACGCCGGCGCCAAGACCGGCACCACTCAGCTGGGCGGCGACGTCACCAACAACGGCTGCTTCGTGTGCTTCGCTCCTTACGACGAGCCGGAGATCGCCGTGGCTCTGGTCATCGAGCAGGGCGACGCCGGCGCCCGCCTGGCCTCCACCGCCGTGGAGGTCATCAACGCCTACTTTACCCCCGACGAGGCCGAGACCTCCGTCACCGGGGAGAACCAGCTTCTCCCCTGATTTTGTTTGACAATTCCAGGGGCCCCGGGCCCTGTCCCATTTCTGAATTGAGGAGTTTGTTTTTCCATGAGTGAGCCCTTTGTCTTTGACCCCCGCCACAGCCTGTGCAAGTCGCCCTTCGGAGCCGTCCCCTGCGGTGAAACCGTAGCCTTCCGCTGCCGCCCCCTGGCCTCCGAGAATTTCGACCACTGTGCCATCATCCTGCGAGGGGAGTTTTCCGCCACGGAGGCCCATATCGAATTTTCCCGCGGCGGCCCGGAGGAGGACCGCGTCTGCTTTTCCGGTTCGGTCTCCGCCCCTCCGGTGCCGGATCTGATCTGGTACCACTTCCGCTTCTGGCGGGACGACGGCTCCGGCTGCATCCTGGACTCCACCGGCTACCGCGCCGACGGTCTGGTGGAGCCCTGGCAGCTGACGGTCTACGAGGAAACACCCACGCCCCAGTGGTTTGGGGAGGGCGTGTCCTACCAGATTTTTCCTGACCGCTTCTGCCGTCTCGACCTTCCAGACCCCGCCGGCATGGTGGGGAACCGCTGGGTCCATGAGAACTGGGCGGACACGCCGGAGTGGCGGCCGGACCCGGATGGGGAGGTGCGGAACCGGGACTTCTTCGGCGGCTCCCTGGCGGGCATCACCTCCAAGCTCCCCGATCTGGCGGATCTGGGCGTCACCACACTGTACCTCTGCCCCATTTTCGAGTCCGCCTCCAACCACCGCTACAACACGGCGGACTACGGCAGAATCGACCCCATGCTGGGGACGGAGGAGGACTTCCGGGCCCTGTGCGCCAGGGCCAAGGAGCTGGGCGTCCGGGTGATTCTGGACGGTGTGTTCAACCACACCGGCTCCCAGAGCCTTTATTTCAACGAGGACGGGTTCTACCCCACCCTGGGGGCGGCTCAGAGCCAGGACAGCCCCTACGCCGGCTGGTTCTCCTTCCACCCCTGGCCCACGGATTACGACGCCTGGTGGGGTATCCGCACCCTGCCCGCCGTCCGGGAGGAGTGCCCCAGCTATATCGACTATATCATTGAGGACGAGAACTCCATCATCCGCCGCTGGCTTCGGGCCGGGGCCTCCGGCTGGCGGCTGGACGTGGCCGACGAGCTGCCCGACTGGTTCATCGCCAAGATCCGGGCCGTCATGGACCGGGACTTCCCTGACGCCTTCCTCCTGGGGGAGGTCTGGGAGGACGCCAGCACCAAGGTGGCCTATTCCCGGCGGCGGCGGTACCTGCTGGGCAGGGAGCTCCACGGCGTTATGAATTACCCCTTCCGCACCTCTTTGCTGGAGTACCTCCGGCAGGGGCAGGCGGAGCGGTTCCAGGACGCCATGGAGACCCTGCGGGAGAATTACCCTCCCGCGGCCTTCTACTCCGCCATGAACTTCCTGGGCACCCACGACACCCCCCGGGTGCTGACGGTGCTGGGAGCGGACGTGCTGCTGGAGAGCAAGGAGGAGCGGGCCGCATACCGCCTCTCCCCCGGGGAGCGGGACCTGGGCCTCCGCCGGCTGCGGCTGGCCGCCCTGGTGCTCTTCACCTTCCCCGGGGCCCCCACGGTCTTCTACGGCGACGAGGCCGGGATGGAGGGCTTCGAGGACCCCTTCAACCGGGGGACCTACCCCTGGGGCGGCGAGGACCGGGACCTGCTGAACCGCTTCCGGACCCTGGGCCGCCTCCGGCGGGACCGGGAGTCCCTGCGCTCCGGCGGCCTGCGCTGGCTCCACGCCGCGGGGCCCCTGCTGGCCTTCGCCCGGGAGACGGAGACGGAGCGGCTGGCGACGGTGGTCAACGCCTCCCTCGAGGAACAGCGCCTCACCCTCCCCTGGTCCGGCGGCCCGGCGGAGGACCTGCTCACCGGACAGCGCTTCACCCCGGCGGAGGGCGCGCTGGAGCTGACTCTCCCGCCCCTGGCCGGCCTCCTGCTGGCGGAGGTCCCCGGGATGTAAACCGGCCTCCCGGCCCTTTTTCCCGCGCTCTGGCCTTGGGCCTCCGGCCTGGGCTTCCGGACCTGCGTCTTCGGTCTGGCGTTTTCGATTTTTCTGCTTCAACCTCTGGAGCCGGGCGGTCTCCGGGGACATATCTCACATTGCGGCGGCCCCGGGACACTCCTCCCGGGGCCGCCGGTTGTTTCACGTGAAACACTTCCGCCTCTCCCCCGTTTCCCTCCTAAATTTATATCACATTTTACACATTTAACCTTGCAAGGAATGTTCTCCCCTGCTATAATGTTTTCGTATCAACTCCCGCCCAGTCTGTTCGCGGCGGGCACAAACGGGCGCGGCGCGCCCGATGTTTGGAAAGTAGGTGCCTCCGTGGCAAAGATTATCGCGATTGTCAACCAAAAGGGCGGCGTGGGCAAGACCACCACCTGTGTGAACCTGGCCGCCGCCCTCACTGAGAGCGGGAAAAAGGTGCTGCTGTGCGACTTCGACCCCCAGGCCAACTCCACCTCCGGCATGGGGGTGGACAAGACCGTTTCCAAGGGGATCTACGACGTGCTCATCGGCGAGCTCCCCGCCGCCGGAGCCCTGGTACATACCAGATACGGCGACGTGCTGCCCTCCAACAAGGCCCTGGCCGGGGCGGGCATTGAGCTGATCGGTATGGACCGCCGGGAGTTCCTTCTGAAAGCGGCCCTGGAGCAGGTGGCCGGGGACTACGACTACGTGTTCATCGACTGCCCCCCCTCCCTGGAGCTGCTGACGGTGAACGCCCTCTGCGCCGCCGACGCCATTCTGGTGCCGGTCCAGGGGGAGTATTTCGCCCTGGAGGGCCTCAGCGACCTGATGAACACCGTGCGCATCGTCCGCCGCTCCCTGAACCCCCGGCTGGAGCTGGAGGGGGTGCTGCTGACCATGTTCGACGGGCGGACCAACCTCTCTCTCCAGGTGGCGGAGGAGGTCAAGCACTACTTCCCCGGCAAGGTCTACGCTACTGTCATCCCTCGGAACGTCCGCCTCTCCGAGGCCCCCAGCCACGGAAAGCCCATCAGCGCCTACGACCGTTCCTCCCGGGGGGCGGAGTCCTACGCGGCGCTGGCGGCGGAGTTTTTGAAAAAGCAGGGCGCCTGATAAAAGTTTCGCTCAAGCCTTTTCAAAGGCTTGTGGGGTCCAGGGGCAAAGCCCCTGGGCGCGCCGCGCACGGCGCGAAATCCCTTTAATTATGTATCATATATTATATGTATTATTATGTATGTGAATCAGGCGCAGCGGGAAGCCGGAGGGCGGCTGTTTGCCATCTCTGACGGCCAAGGCGCTGGAAAGCCGCGCCGAATGGGTAGTGAACGCCGGTTTTTAGCGGCGCGGCCTTTTACAGGGGTGTTTCGTGTCCTGCGGGACACGAGCAGGGGCTTTGCCCCTGCACCCCACGGCCTTTGAAAAGGCCGGCGAAACTTTTGTTCTGGGCCCTTGCGGCTCCGCTTCCCCATTAGGACCTGGGACCGGTCCCATACCCCTTCTACCCCTTTGAAAGTCTACCGGGCGCCCCGAGGCGCCCACTCTGAAAGGAGCACCACATGGCATCCAAAAAGCCCACCGGCCTCGGCCGGGGCCTCGGCGCCCTGCTGGGCGACGACGTACTGAACACCGAAACCACCGGCAGTCTGTCCCTGCCCATCTCCCAGGTGGAGACCTGCTCCTCCCAGCCCCGGAAGCTCTTTGACGAGGCGGCGCTGGCGGAGCTGGCGGACTCCATCCGTGAGCACGGCATCATCCAGCCCCTGACGGTGCGCAAGCTCTCCTCCGGCTATTACCAGATCATCGCCGGGGAGCGGCGCTGGCGGGCCGCCCGCCTGGCGGGCCTCCAGGAGGTCCCCGCCATCGTCATCGAGGCGGACGACCGCAAGGCCGCGGAGCTGGCCATGATCGAAAACCTCCAGCGGGAGGATCTGAACCCCATGGAGGAGGCCGCCGGCTTCCAGTCCCTGATTGACAACTACCACATGACCCAGGAGGAGGCGGCCCAGCGGGTGGGAAAATCCCGCAGCGCCGTGGCCAACTCCCTGCGCCTGCTGGGCCTGGCCCCCGGGGTGCGGGAGCTGGTGGAGCAGGGCAGGCTCTCCGCCGGCCACGCCCGGGCGCTGCTGCCCCTCCCCCCCGAGCTCCAGGTGAGCGCCGCCGCCACGGTGGTGCTCCAGGGCCTGTCCGTCCGGGAGACGGAGCGCCTGGCCAAAAAGGCCGGAAAGCAGCCCTCTGTCCACCCGGACCCCATAGAGGGCAAAAAGCCTCCCCTTGACGTGGACTACGCCGCCGAGGCCCAGAAGGACCTCTCCTCCCGGCTGGGACGGGGCGTGAAAATCGTCACGGGCAGGAAGAAGGGGCGCATTGAGCTGGAATACTACGGCGTGGATGACCTCAACGACCTGCTGGACGCCCTGGCCCTGCTCCAGGTGAACAAGAGAGGCCCGGAGGCATGAAGCTGGAACGAAGAGACTGCGGCGCCTCCACCCTGGAGGAGACCCCCTCCTCCGCCGGGACCGGCGGGAAAAAGCCTGTCATCGTGTATATTTTCGTGCTGTTCATCGTGGCGTTCCTGCTGATGGCCCTCTCCCTGCTGATCCACCAGCGCAGCAACGCCGAGGCCCTGGGGGCTCTCAGCGAATCCGTCAGCGCCATGCAGGGGGTGCAGGGCACCCAGGAGAAGATCATCTCCTTACAGGAACAGCTGGCGGAGGCCCGGGAACAGCTGGACCGGGCAGAGGCCGACGCCCAGGAGGAACAGGAGCAGGCCGCGGCCCTTCTGGCGGAGCGCGACATGCTTGAGTCCCGGAGCAGAGCCCTGCTGGCGCTCTATGAATTGCAGCAGCACTACTCCGCCGGAGAGCTGGAGGCCTGCAGGGCCTTGATCAGCGACTTCGAAGGCGGTCTTGCAGACAGCCTCCCCCGGGAGAGCGAAACCGGAGTGACGCCTCCCGCGGAGCGGTATCTGGAGCTGAAAGAGGCCGTGGAGGCCCTGGAGGAGGGAGCGCCTTGAAAAAGCACTGGAAACCGGCCCTGATTCTGGCGGCCGCCCTCCTGCTGGCCTGGGGCCTCTGGTACTCCCGGCCCGTGGACGTGTACACCCTGGCCTCCGGAATGAGAGAGCCCGATACTATGGACTTTACTCTTTGGGAGCTTGGGGAGGGCGGCAGGCGCTACCCCCTCAAAGATTTCTCTCCGGAGGACCCGGAGTGGAACGCGGCGCTGAAAGCCGTGGAGGCTCTGCGCTTCCGCCGCCCGCCGTGGAATGCCATCCTGCAATTCGTGTCAAAACGCGCCGTCACCGGACGCACTACCCACGATGGGGCCCTGCACATCATGTTTTCCATTGGCCAGCAGAGAGCGGGCAGCGTCCAAATACAATTCTTCATTGACGAGTGGGTGTACAGCTCTCCCCACGCCAACCGAAACCTCACCCTTTGGGTGACGTCCCCCAGGGAAAGCGGAAACGCCTTAGCCGAGACTCTCCGGCCCCTGCTGGAGGAGGAGTAAAACCATGAAGCGTCTGAAAACCCATTGGAAGGTCCCGGCGGCGGTGATCCTGGTCCTCCTGCTGGCGTGGGGCCTCTGGTACTCCCGGCCCGTGGATATCTACACCCTGGGGCTGGGAGAGCCGACGGCCATCAACGTCCGAATCTCCTACGCCGAGCTGGGCGTGGGCGACAGGGAGGGCCGAAGCGCCGGAGCCGTCCCCGGCGATCCCCTCTGGGAGACTTTCCTGGCAGAAGCGGAGGCTCTCCGCCTCCGGCGGCCCCTGTGGAACCTGGTCCGGCAATACCAGGACGGCGCCATCAACACCATGGCCGTGGGCACAGACGCCCATGTGGTCTTCTATCTCTGGGACAGCGACGGCGAAACCCTGATGATCCAGGTGGGCGCGGGAAAGCCCTGCTATACCTCCCGGTACACCAACGAGAACCTGCCCGCCTCCCTCTCCGGCGGCGAGGAGGCCGCCCAGGCCCTGGCGCAGCGGCTCTGGCCGCTGCTGAGGCCGGAGGAACCATGAGAACCGCCGATGTTTCACGTGAAACATTGAGAAGATACTGATTATAATTTGAGGTGAAGCAACCATGCTGGACATGAAATTCATCCGGGAGAACCCGGACATCGTCAAGGAGAACATCAGGAAGAAATTCCAGGACGCCAAGCTCCCCCTGGTGGACGAGGCCATCGACCTGGACGCCCGGCGGCGGGCCGCCATCGCCGAGGCGGACCAGCTGCGCTCCGCCCGGAACACCCTGAGCAAACAGGTTGGAATGCTGATGGGCCAGGCTAAGAAGGACCCCTCCAAGCTGGAGGAGGCCGAGAGGGTCAAGGCTCAGGTGAAGGCCGACGCCGACCGCCTGGCGGAGCTGGAGCGGCAGGAGACGGAGCTGGAGGCGGAGCTTCACAAGCGGCTTCTGGTGATCCCCCAGATCATCGACCCCTCCGTTCCCCTGGGCCCCGACGACTCCGCCAACGTGGAGGTGGAGCGCTTCGGCGAGGCGAAAACCCCGGACTTCCCCATCCCCTACCACACGGAGATCATGGAGTCCTTCGGCGGCATCGACCTGGACGCCGCCGGGCGGGTCTCCGGCAACGGGTTCTATTACCTGCTGGGGGACATCGCCCGCCTCCACGAGGCGGTGCTGGCCTACGGCCGGGATTTCATGATCGGCAAGGGCTTCACCTACTGCATTCCCCCCTTCATGATCCACGGCAACGTGGTGGAGGGCGTCATGAGCCAGACGGACATGGACGGCATGATGTACAAGATCGAGGGAGAGGACCTGTACCTCATCGGCACCAGCGAGCACTCCATGATCGGCCGGTTCATCGACCAGATCGTGCCCAGCGAGAAGCTGCCCCAGACCCTGACCTCCTACTCCCCCTGCTTCCGGAAGGAGAAGGGCGCCCACGGCATCGAGGAGCGGGGCGTGTACCGCATCCACCAGT
>CANRYZ010000058.1 GCA_947644365.1 uncultured Oscillibacter sp.
TTTCCTCCCCCCGCCGGACGGAGGGCCACATCTTGATGGTGGCCTGGGCGCTGTACCCCCGGGTCCGGGCGTCCCGCTCGATGCGCCGCAGGAGGCGGGCGTCGGTGGAGGGGATGCGGTTGTGGTCGTCGATGTTCAGTGTGGTGAGGCAGCTGATATAGATTTTATACTTGCTCTCCTTGGGCAGGGAGTGGGTAAACTGGTCGTTGAGACAGTGGATGCCCTCAATCACCAGCACGTCTCCCTCCCCTAACGTCAGGAAATTGCCGTTGTACTCCCGCTGGCCCTTCTTGAAATTAAAGGAGGGGATCTCCACGGTCTCGCCGTTCAGAAGGCGCATCATATCCTGGTTGAACTGCTCCACGTCCATGGCCCCCAGGCCCTCGAAATCGTAGTTGCCGTTCTCGTCCCTGGGGGTGTCCTCCCGGTTTTTGAAGTAGTTGTCCGTGGCGATGGGATAGGGCCGCAGGCCGCAGGCCCGCAGCTGGGTGGACAGCCGGTGGGAGAAGGTGGTCTTGCCGGAGGAGGAGGGGCCCGCGATCATCACGAAGCGGACGTCCTTCCGCCCCGCGATCTCCTCGGCAATATCGCCGATCTTCTTCTCCATCATGGCCTCGTGGGCCAGGATCAGCGGCGTGGCGCCGCCCTGGGAGATGGCGGTGTTCAGCTCCGCCACATTGGAGGCGTTGAGCGCCTCGGAGCGCAGCGTGGAGGCGTAGAGCTCCCGGAACACCTTTTGGGAGGGCCGGAAATCCCCCAGACGGTTGGGGTCCTTCTGGGTGGGCAGGCGAAGCACGAAGCCGTTTTCATACAGCTCCAGAGCGAAGCATCTGACATAGCTGGTATCCGGCACCATGTAGCCGTAGAAGTAATCCACAAAGCCGTCCAGGGAGTAGACGTTGACCCGGGAGTTGATCCGGAAGCTGAGGAGCTGGGCCTTGTGGACCAGTCCGGCCTCGCGGAACAGCTCAATGGCGTCGTCGGTGTTGACGGACCGCTTCTCAATGGGCAGGGCCTGCGCGGACAGCTCCCGCATCCGCTCCTCCACCCGGTCCAGCAGGGCCTGGTCCAAGGTGAAATCGCCCCGGGCCAAAATGAAGAGGGCGCTGCTGAGGGAATACTCCACGGAGACGCGCTTCACATTTTCCCGGCCCGCCACGTCATAGAAGGCTTTCAGCATCAGAAAGACGGCGCTGCGCTCATAGGTCTGGATGCCGGGCTTGTCCTGGGCGGTCACCATTTTCAGCGAGCAGTCCCGGTCCAGGACTTTGTGGAGCTCGCAGAGCTTCCCGTCCCGGTTGACCAGCAGGATGTCCCAGGGGTAGCGGTCCTGGAAGTCCGCCGCAATGGCACGGTAGGGCGTACCGTGGGGGTAGGCGTACTCCACGCCGTCTACCTTGACCTTGATCATTCTCTTCTCTTCCATAGGATGGCCTCCTTTAATCTATGATCGTCCCCCAAAGGGGCGGGCTGCCGGGTTCTCCGCGTATGATGCCGTCTGCCGCCTTTATCATACCGTATTTGGAGAAAAAATACAAGGATGTTTATTCCAATCAGGCCGTTTCGATTCTATGGTCCGCAAAAATTTCCCTCTTCGCAGGCTTGGTCTGCTGTTCGGTTCAGGGCCTGGCATTTGTCTGCGGGAGTAAAAGACGCCGATCTCGTTGACTTCCGTCTATACTTTGTATATACTGACGCTTAGGATATTTTCATGCACGCCGCGATTGAAAAATGAGGCGGCAGCCGGGGCCTGCGGATCCCCTGGCAGACCGCGCGGCATGGCCGCCGTCCGGCCCCTGCGGCCAGCGGCAGTCTGTTCAACCGGATCAGCGGCCTGCCCATAGTCTGTCCCGTCGCCCATACGGACCAGGGGCGTCCGTTTCAGCCCCGGCTGGAGAGAACGCCGCCTTTGCGGAGCGGGCGCCGGCGGCGCTGACAGCGGGAGCGGCGGATATGACTATGGGCTGAAACACGGTGATCCGCCTGCCGCCAAGGAAGGAGGCCTTTTCATGAATCTCTATACCCCTGCGGAGTGCGCCGCCAACTATGCCGCGGCGGGCCGGAACAAGACGCGGCTGCCCCTTGCGAAGATGTTTTTCCTGGCGGTGCTGGCCGGGTTCTTCATCGCCATGGGCGGTGCCGTGACCAACACCGCCGCCCACTCCATCGCCAATGTGGGCGTGGCCCGGATCGTCTGCGGGCTGCTGTTCCCCTTTGGCCTGGCGATGGTGATCCTCACGGGGGCGGAGCTCTTTACCGGCAATACGCTGATCGTCATCTCCCTGCTGGACCGCCAGGCCGCGGCGGGCGGGATGCTGAAAAACTGGTGCGTGGTGTACCTGGGCAACGCCGTGGGCGCCATGCTCACCGCCGCCGGCTGCGCCTTCGGCGGCCAGCTGAACTACTCCGGCGGCCAGCTGGCGGTGTTCACCATGAAGCTGGCGGCGGGGAAGTGCGCGCTTCCGGCGGGGAACGCCGTGATCCTGGGGATCCTCTGCAACATCCTGGTGACGGCCGGGGTGCTGCTGTCCCTGTCCGCCAAGGACCTGACGGGCCGGGTGATGGGGGCCTACCTGCCGGTGGCCTTTTTCGTCATCTGCGGCTTTGAGCACTGTATCGCCAACCTCTTCTACATCCCCGCCGGGCTGTTTGCCGGAATGGTCCCCGCCTACGCCTCCCTGGCGGCGGAGGCGGGCGTGGACCTCGCCGCCCTGACCTGGGGGAACTTCCTGCTGCGGAATCTCCTGCCGGTGACGGCGGGGAACATCCTGGGCGGCGCGGGCCTGGGGTGCCTCTTCTGGTACTGTCACGGCGGAAAGCGGGCGTAGAAACGGCGCGGTCTATCAGCTGCCCCCTGCTCTACGGCCGGGTCCACGGCGGATATTGCCATCCATTGAATTTCAGCGCCTGACAGAGAGGGACGGCTCCGTAAGGGAGCCGTCCCTTTTCCGGCTTGCCAAAAGACCGCCGGGAAAGAGGAACAATCCACCCGTTATGCGGGGGAGCACGAGGGGGCGGCGCCCACCTCGTATTGGATCGAATGTCTGCAAAGGCCTGCGCAGCAGGCCTTTGCGCCGCGGAGCGGCAGATTTTCAAAACGCGCAGCGGTTTGAAAATTGAGACATTATAGGCTGTTGGAAAAGTCCTGCTGGACTTTTCCGACAGCCTGAGAGGGACGGCTCCGTAAGGGAGCCGTCCCTTTTCCAGGGCCCCGCATTTCCCGTCCCCCGCCTTATCCCAAGCGCGGCGAAGCGGGGGGCGGTGAAAACAAAAATTCCCACCGGAGTATCGCTTTCGGCAAAGCCGGAAACAAAACAACGGTGGAAATTTCTCGATTCTTTAAAGACCTAAACCGCCCCGGGAAATTATCGCAGCGCCTGTCCGAACACCTTCAGCAGCTGCTCCTGATGAAAGGGCTTATCCACAAAGCCCCTGGCCCCGATGGCCTCGGCCCTTTTAAAGGTATCGTCGTAAGCCAGGGAGGAGATCATGACGATTCTCGCGTCCGGATGGTTTTTCAGGATGATCTCCGCGGCGTCCAGTCCATCCATTCCCTGCATAATGATATCCATGGTCACCAGGTCGGGCTGTACCACGGCGTACTGCTCGATGGCGTCCTCGCCGCTGCGGCAGTGCGCCGCGATTTCATAGTCTGTGCCCTGCAGAACATCCTCCAGCTGGACTCTCACCAGCCGGGAGTCGTCCACTACCATAATTCGCCGTTTCATCAGCTGTACTCCCTTCTGTTAGGTCTCATTCAAAGCGGCCTGGGTCTCCTGGACACAGGGCACGTGGTGGATCAGCTGCGCGCCCTCGCTCTGCTCGTCGGCATAGGTGAGGACGAACTGCACCTCCTGCCCCTGCGGCTCATAGCGTCCGTGATAAAACACCGGCTGGCCGAAGTGGGCCGCCACCTGTGTCGCCCGGTACATCGCCCCTGTGATCTTTCCACACAGCACGTTGAAATACTCCTTGCTGAACTCCTCCAGGTCCTCCTGGGTCACGGTGTCCTCGTGGAAGGAGTTGCGGGCCATACGGGCCAGCAGGCTCGTGTCGGCACACAGGGTAAGGCTGGTACCGAAGCCCTTGTCAAATGTGATATGGACGGTGCACAGATCCTCTCCCGGCGGCTGGTCGCCCTGGTGCAGGCGCACGCCGGCGGTCTGCTCCGTCACGTCCTGCAGGGCCTGGTCTAATATCTGCTCCAGCGCCTCCCTGGTCATAAACGTGTTCATGGCTCAAGGCTCCTCTGTCTCAATCTCCGCCGGCGGCGCCGGCTTCTCCTCACCGAATCCCAGCGCCCGCCAGATCCGCTCCAACAGGTCATCGGGGGCGAAGGGCTTTAGAACATAGTCGCAGATCCCCAATTTAATGCCTTCCATCACATACTTCTTGTCCTCCATGCCGGTCAGCATGATCACCGGAATGTCGGCCCGGTCCTCCATGGCGCGAATTTCCCGCAGGGTCTGAAAGCCGTCCTTGGGCGTCATGCGGATGTCCAGCAGGATCAGGTCGGGCTTCTCCTTCTGCAGATACCGCAGGGCCCGCGCGCCGGAGTTTACCGTGACCACCTCATAGCGCTTCCCCAGGGTATCCACAATTCTCTGCAGAATGATCGCCGCGTCGTCTACCGCCAGGATGCGCTTTTTATAGCTCTTCCCCGTTTGCGTCATTGGCTTCCGCCCTCCTCTTCAAGTCTGCTCAGAAGCTGCCGCAGCAGCGCTTCTGCGTTATCGTCCTCAAATAGCTTCAGCTGTCCGTGGATCTCCGAGAGGCTGTCCGCGGCGTCCTGGGGCAGCTGGTGGCACAGCAGGGCCTCCACTATGCCGGCGCACTCCTGGGACCTGAAATCCTCCAGCTCACCCAGGGCCGCCCCCACCTGCTCCCTCAGCTCGGGAACGGACAGAGGCGGGAGCTTCTTCCGGGGGCTATCCTGCCGCCGCCGCTCCAGAAACAGCCCGATCTGCGCCAGAAGCGCCTCGTAGGCCTCCAGCAGCCGGGGGAACTCCCGGGCGATAAACGCCGTGTCCCCCTGGGAGGCGGCGTTCTCCTGGGCGCGGGCCAGCTCGGAGACCTCCATGGCCCCGATGTTGGCCGAGGCGCTCTTGAGCCCGTGCACCTCCACACAGTACCGGGCGATGTCCGACTCGGACAGCTGGAGCAGAAGCCCCGTCTTGCGCTGGCCGTCTGTGTAGTAGAGCTCCAGCAGGTCGGCAAACCCTTCCTCGCCGCCGGAGTAGTAGCGGGAGGCCGCCTCTATGTCGATCCCCTCGATCTGGAAGGCCTCGGCGTTCAGGGAGGCGTCCTCCTGGCCGGCGTCCCCGGCCTGCCGGCGGTCCTCCGGGACCCAGCGGGCCAGGAGCTGGCCCAGCTCCCGCCTGTCCAGGGGCTTGGCGATGAAGTCCTGAAAGCCCCGGTCCAGAAACCGCTCCCGCATTCCCTCCATGGCGTTGGCGGTCAGGGCGATGATCACCGGAGCGGCGCCGTTTTCGCCGCAGTCCCTGCGGATGATCTCCGCGGCCTCAATGCCGTCCATCATGGGCATCATGTGGTCCATGAAGATGATGTCATACCGGTTCTCCCGCACCAGGTCGATGGCCTCCGGCCCGCTTTCGGCCTCTGTGAGGTCAAAAGCGTAGCTCTTCAAAAAGCCCCTGGCCACCTTGCGGTTGATCACATTGTCGTCCACCACAAGAACCTTCACGTCGGGGGCGGTAAACGCCTCGGCGCCGCCCAGCTCCGTCTGGGGGATCTCAGGCACCTCCGCGATGGAGCGCCGGTCCACGATCTTTTGGGGGATGGTGATGGAGACCACGGTCCCCTGGCCGTAGACGCTCTCCACACCGATGGTGCCGTTCATCAGCTCCACCATGTGCTTGACGATGGCAAGCCCCAGGCCGGTGCCCTCCACGCTGCGATTGCGCTTGGAGTCCACCTGGCGGAAATCCTCGAAAATCTTCCCCAAGTCCTCCTGCCGGATGCCGCAGCCGGTGTCCTCCACTCGAAAGGTGATGAGCTCCTGGTCCTCCTGCTCGCCGGGTTGGCCGGTGACATAGGCCCGCACATAGCCCTCCTTGGTGAATTTGATGGCGTTGTTGAGGATGTTGATGAGAATCTGCTTGATCCGCCCCTCGTCGCCGCTGTAGCGGCAAGGGAGGGAGTGGTCGCACTCGTATTTCATAATCAGCCCGCGCTTGGAGGCGGCCATGTCCATCATGCCCACCACCTCGTCCACCATAGTTTTGAGGTGGTAGTCCGTGTACACCAGCTCCATCTTGCCGGCCTCCACCTTGGACAGGTCCAGGATGTCGTTGATGATGGCCAGCAGATTTTTGGCCGCGGACTGCACGTCCTTGGCGTGGCCGTAGATCTGGAGGTCCCGGCACTCCTCCATGATGATGTCGTTGAGGCCGATGATGGCGTTCATGGGAGTGCGGATCTCGTGGGACATGTTGGCCAGAAACTCGCTCTTGGCCACGTTCGCTTTCTCCGCCTGCTGCCGCACCCGCTTGATCTCGTTGATGTAGGCCTTGATGTCCGTCATGTCCAAGACCAGGATGACACAGCCCTGTTTCCGGCCGTTTTCATCCGTGATCTGTTTGCTGTGGCACTCGTAGTGCTGCCCGTTGATGGAGAAGCTCCAGGGAATGTTCTCGTTGAGCATCTCCTCCCGGAAATCCTCCACCACCCGAATGTTCTCCCCCGGCTTATGGGAGGGCAGGCTGGTGAAGATGTGGGCGGCGGCCCGGTTGTAGCTGATGAGCCTGTCGTGGTCGTCCAGGGCGATAACTCCGTCGCCCAGGCTCTCCAGCACCTTTTCCGCCGCCAGGTGGCGGAAGTCGTAGTTGCGGCGGCTCCACACCACGATCACCACCATGGACATGGCGAGGGCCAGCGTCACCGGCGTGAGGTCAAATACGGCGGTGAGCTTGAATACGTAGGCGGCAAGCACCACAACGGGCAGAGAGGAGATCCCGAGGATCGTCCAGTATTGGCGGCTGACCTGCTGATCCGAGCGCAGACGGACCGCCCGGACCAGGGTGTGGATGGAGAGGATGTAGGGAATGACGATGCGGGTAATCATAAAGAGGGTGTAGAGCGGGCCGTAGGAGATGCTGACATAGTGGAATCCGTCCGCGGTGGACAGCCATTGAAACTCCCGGTAGAAAAGGCCGTTCCAGTTGAAAAACACCGTGGGCAGCACGAGGAAATTGAAGAGGCCCAGGGCGCGCAACAGCTTTTCGGGGGGGCGGGCGTAGCAGTAGGTATAGGTAAACCAGCAGTAGCACAGCGGGACAAAGGCGGAGCCCACGTTTTCTACCGTCACCGCCGCCATGGCGGCCTCCACTGTGGGAGCGGTGAGCTCCAGCAGATAGCCCACGTTCTGCACCAGCGAGCCGCACATGATGAAGATCAGCAGCTTCTGCTCCCGCGCCCCGTCCCCGTTGAGCAGGAGGATCAGGGCCACAAAGGTCAGACATATGGCAAAGCACTCCAATAGGATGACAAAGTTTACCATTTCTCATCTACCTGCCCGTATTTTTGATTTTATGACCACGTTGCGTGATTCGAAAACCGTCGATATTATAACAATAGTACATCTTTTCCATAATGTCAAGAAATACAGTGCGTCCTCAGAAGACCGCTCTCCGGTCAGATCGGCGCCCTGGCATCCAAGCTGCGGACGGTGAGCGTCAAGGATGTCTGGCGTTGTTTTCAGTCCCGCAACGCAGTCTGCGCCAAAAACATGACGCTCCAGTTGACACCTTGCCGGCTGCCTATATATAATAGCACTACCCAACCTGTGAGCGGGATGATTTGCGGTCTTATTTCTGAGAGATAGGAGATGCCTGGCCAATGAAAGAGCGCAGAAAACACTGTAGAGTCGCTGTAAACAAGCGCGTGTGGATATGTAATTTCGACGAGACCGCTTCTCCGGCGGACCCGAAGGACTGCCTGATCGTTGACATCAGTGAGGGCGGGGCCTGCATCCAGTGTTCCGCCCGCTACGAGGAGGGCCAGCCGATTGCATTCACGTATCAGGATTTTATGGAGGACGGACTCCGTCCGGTGATCGGCGTGGTCATGTGGAGCAGGCAATACTCTGAAACGGACCGCCGGTATGGCATCAAGTTTCTCGGCCTCAGCACCCAAATGCTCCGCAGGATTCAAAGCATCGTCGTCCAAACCACTGAGGGCAAGGGCGGTTCCGCCGGAGTGTAGCCGGCTGTATTGCGGAGCTGCCGGAACAGAAAACAGTTGCGGTCCGCCCTGCGGTCTGATAGAATAAGCGGGCAAAATATACCATATATACCATTCAAAAGGAGCGTACATCAATGGAGAACAATCGCCCCAGAAGCCGGGAGAGACATGTGACCGGCCCCGGAAAAACCGTAGAGAAGCGCGGCGAAGGCCTTGGCACCGGCCCGGTAGGCGACGCCGGCGGATACGCGGACCGCGGTCGACGGGGACAGAGCTCCGGCACCCGGAGCGCCGGAACCAGGAGCGGAGGCGGCATGAAGCTGATTCTTCTGCTGCTGGCGGTGCTGCTGGGCGGAGGCGGAGGACTGACCGCCCTCCTGGGCGGCCAGCCGGACGTTCAGGCGCCCTCCGTCCAAA
Organism: uncultured Oscillibacter sp.; assembly: GCA_947644365.1. GTDB lineage: Bacteria > Bacillota > Clostridia > Oscillospirales > Oscillospiraceae > Oscillibacter. Next base: position 8,620 of record CANRYZ010000058.1, read on the forward strand.
CGCCCTCTGCCGTCCAGCAGCAGGCGCAGGGCGGCGGCGTCAACTGGGCCGCCGTGCTGGGGGGGACTGAACGGCGGCAGCGTCTCCTCCGGCTGGCAGGGGGAGCCGAACACCGGCAGACTGAACACCTCCGTCGCGCCCGGCGCGCGGGAGAAGTACACCCGGCTCCTGGGCGGCGGCCGGGACACCGCCACCGTCATGGTCTACATGTGCGGCACGGATCTGGAATCCCGCAGCAGCATGGGGACCTATGACCTCCAGGAGATGCTGAACGCCCAGTTTGGCAGGGAGATCAACCTCCTGATCTACACCGGCGGCTGCAAGGGCTGGAAGAACAGCGCGGTCAGCAGCTCCACCAACCAGATCTGGCAGATCCGGGACGGCCGGATGATCTGCCAGAGGGACCGCCTGGGCAGCGTCCCCATGACGGACCCGGACACCCTGTCGGGGTACATCCGGTGGTGCGCCGACAACTATCCGGCCAGCCGGTACGAGCTGATCCTCTGGGACCACGGCGGCGGCTCCGTCAGCGGCTATGGCTACGACGAGAAGTTCGCCTCCAGCGGCTCCATGGACCTGGCGGGGCTGGACGCCGCCCTCAAAGACGGCGGAGTGAAATTCGACTTCATCGGCTTTGACGCCTGCCTCATGGCCACGGCGGAGACGGCCCTGGCCATGGCGCCCTACGCCGACTATCTCATCGCCTCGGAGGAAACGGAGCCGGGAGTGGGCTGGTACTACACCGACTGGCTTACCGCCTTCGGCGCGGACCCCTCCATGCCCACCGTCCAGATCGGGAAGAAGATCGTAGACGGCTTTGTGGAGACCTGCGCCCAGAAGTGCCGGGGGCAGTCCACCACGCTGTCCGTGGTGGACCTGGCAGAGCTGGAGACCACGCTGCCGGACGCGCTGGCCAATTTCTCCCGGGGCACGGCCAAGCTGCTGCAGAATAAGCAGTACCAGACGGTCTCCAACGCCCGCAGCGGCGCCCGGGAATTTGCCCAGAACAAAATCGACCAGGTGGATCTCGTCCACCTGGCCCAGAACCTGGGCAGTCCGGAGGGGAAGGACCTGACGGAGGTCCTGCTGAGCGCGGTGAAGTACAACCGCACGTCCTCCGATATGACCAACGCCTACGGCCTCTCCATCTATTTCCCCTACCGGAAGCTCTCCACGGTGGACCGGGCCGTTTCCACCTATGAGCAGATCGGCATGGATCAGAGCTACGCCCGCTGCATCCGGCAGTTCGCGGGCGTGGCGGCCAGCGGGCAGGCCGCCTCCGGCGGCACGGCCTCGCCGCTGCCTGCGCTGACGGGCGCCTCCGGCGGAG
>CANRYZ010000059.1 GCA_947644365.1 uncultured Oscillibacter sp.
GACTTTTGTCTATTTTGCTCTTATTGTAGATGCACTTATGTGAACACATCCTAAAACGAGGACTGATATGAAACTTCTCTATATCGACTGCTGTATCACCCTGCGGGGCCCCGAGTCCCGGACCCGCGCCCTGGCGGAGGCCTTCCTCGCCGCCTTCCGGGAGACCCACCCGGCGGCGGAGGTGGAGACCGTCGCCCTGGAGAGCCTGGATATTCGCCCATATCTCCTGCCCGCCCTGAGAGAGCGGGAGGCCCTGGCAGAGGCCGGGGACTTCACCGGCCCCGTGTTCGCCCTGGCCCGGCAGTTTCACCGGGCGGATAAAATCGTCGTGGCGGCCCCCTTCTGGGACCTGAGCTTTCCCTCCATCCTGCGGGTCTACATCGAGCATATCTCCGCCTGCGGCCTCACCTACCACTACGAGGCCGACGGCTGCCACGGGGACTGCCGGGGGGAGCGCCTGGCCTATCTCACCGCCGGCGGGGACTTTGAAAAGCCGGACAGCCTGGGCGTGCTCTACTGGAGACAGCTGGCCGCCATGTTCGGCATCCCCCGGTTCGACTGCGTGTTCGCCGGCGGGCTGGACGTGGACCCGGAGCGGGTCCCGGCCATTATGGCGGAGGCCTGTGAGCGGGCCCGGGCGCTGGGCCGGGAGTTCTGATATGAGCGGGAAAATCGTCTGCGTCGTGGGCCCCACGGCCTGCGGCAAGACCACTCTGGCGGTGGAGCTTGCCAAGCGGTACGGCGGCGAGGTGGTCTCCGCCGACTCCATGCAGATCTACAGGGGGCTGACTATCGGCACCGCCGCCCCCACGGAGGCGGAGATGGACGGCGTGCCCCACCACATGGTGGCCGTGGCGGAGCCGGAGGAACAGTGGTCCGCCGCCCGGTACGCCCAGGCCGCCATCCCCATTGTCGACGGTATTCTGGCCCGGGGAGGGCTCCCCATCCTGGCGGGGGGCACCGGGCTGTGGCTGGACGCCGTGGTTCGGGGCCACGGCTTTGCCGCCGGCAGGGCCGGGGGCGAGATCCGGCGGCGGCTCCAGGCCCGGCTGGAGCGGGAGGGCGTGGCCCCCCTTCTGGCGGAGCTGCGGCAGGTGGACCCGGAGTCTGCCGGGCGGCTGCACCCCGCGGACGAGAAGCGCATCCTCCGGGCCCTGGAGGTCTGGCTGGAGACAGGGAAGACCATCACCGCCCACAACGAGGAGACCCGCGCCCTGCCGCCCCGGTACGACGCCGTCTGGATCGGCCTCCAGTTCGCTGACCGGCAGGACATGCGGGACCTCATCGACCGCCGGGTGGACGATATGGTGGAGCGGGGCCTTCTGGAGGAGGTCCGCGCCCTGCTGGCCCGGGGGCTGCCCCGGAGCGCCACCTGTATGCAGGCCATCGGCTACAAGGAGTTTCTGGGGGTGCTGGAGGGCGTGCGCACGGAGGCGGAGGCCGTGGCGGAGATCAAGCTCCGCTCCAGGCAGTACGCCAAGCGGCAGCTGACGTGGCTGCGGCGGAATCCGGACATTCACTGGATCTATTGGGAAAAAGAGAGGGATTTTGCGAAAGCCCTACGGGTTTCGACGGAAATCCTGTCCGCCGCTGGCGTATGCTAGAGCCAGGGCGGACCGTACATAGAGCTTGTCCGCCACAAAAGAAAAAGGAGCGGACAGTATGCAGACAAAAGCCAATTTACAGGACATCTTTCTTCTCAGGGCCAGGAGGGACAGGCTCCCCGTCACCATGTTCTTGATGAACGGCTTCCAGATGCGGGGCGTCATCACCGGGTTTGACGCCTTCGTGGTGGTCCTGGACAGCGACGGCAAGCAGCAGGTGATTTACAAGCACGCGATTTCCACCATCGCCCCCGCCAGGCCTGTGGACCTGGCGGAGCAGGAGGCTTGACGGAGCGGGAGCGAAAGCGGCCCGCCCGAAGGGCGTCAAGCGTTTTGCGCGGCAAAACCTTGAAACCGGCGGGCTCCGCCCGGCGGTTTGAGTTCAATGCGGGGTCCCCGCGGGACGGAAGGTCCCGTGGGGCGGCAAGCAGCAGGTGATCTGCAAGCACGCGATTTCCACCATCGCCCCCGCCAGGCCCGTGGACCTGGCGGAGCAGGAGGGCTGAGGCTTCGCCCGATGACGCCGGACACAAGGAGAACCCTATGAAACGCACCTCTTTCACAACCCGAATATTGATGCTTCTGGTGTGCCTGGGCGTGGCGGTCTATTTCGGCTACCAGTCCCTGCGCTACCTGGACGATCCCCTCACCACCACCGTGGCCTACGGCTACACGGTGGACGAGACCATCGACGCCTCCGGCTACGTGGTGCGCAGCGAGCGGGTGCTGGAGGACGACGCCAGCGGCCTGCTGCGGCTGGCCCGGTCGGAGGGGGAGCGGGTCGGCGTGGGCGGCACGGTGGCGGCGGTATACGCCGACCAGGCCTCCCTGGACCGGCAGAGCGAGATCGACGCCCTGGAGGCCAGGATCGAACAGCTGGAGTATGTTCAAAACGCCTCCCTCAGCTACGAGGCCTCCGCCAAGCTGGACAGCCAGATCGCCCAGGACCTGCTGGCGGTGCGGGCCGCCCTGGCCGGCGGCCGGCTGGACACGGTGGAGAGCCGCGGCGGGGAGCTGCGGGCCCTGGTGATGAAGCGGGACTATACATACTCCGGCGACGACCTGGACGGGCAGCTGGAATCTCTGCGGCAGGAGCTCCAGGACCTGCGCCGCCAGGCGGCGGGCTCCACCCGGCGGATCACCGCCCCGGTGTCGGGGCTGTACTCGGCGGTGGTGGACGGCTACGAGACCGTGCTGACGCCGGAGAGCATTCTGGAGATGTCGCCCTCCCAGCTCAGCGCCGTCCGGCCGGACAGCGCCCTCAGCTCCCACGTGGGGAAGCTGATTTTGGGGGACAGCTGGTACTATGCCGCCTCCCTGCGCTCCAGCGAGATCAAGGAGCTCCGGGAGGCCGGGAGCATCTCCCTGCGCTTTTCCAAGGATGTGGCCCGGGACCTGGAGGCCGCTATCCAGTCCGTGGGCTGGGAGGAGAACGGCCGGTCCGTGGTGGTGTTCCAGGGGAAGTACGACCTGGCCCAGCTGACGCTGCTGCGCCAGCAGACCGCGGAGATCATCCTCAACACCATGACCGGCATCCGGGTGCCCCAGGAGGCGCTGCGGGTGGTGCCCCGGACCGTGGCCGGCGAGGACGGGGAGGAGCGGGAGGTCCAGACCACCGGCGTGTACTGCGTGGTGGGGGTGAAGGCCGTCTTCAAGCCGGCGGAGGTGCTGTACAGCGGAGAGGGCTTTGTGCTGGTCCGGCCCGCGTCCACGGAGAAAAAGCACGTCCTGCGGGCCGGGGACGAGGTCATCGTCACGGCCAGAGATCTGTACGACGGAAAAGTTGTGGGTGAATAACAAAGAGAGGGGTGGGCACATGTCCATTGCGGAGAACATCGCCCGGGTGCGGGCGGAGCTGGCGGACGCCGCCAGAGAGGCCGGCCGGAGGCCGGAGGAGATCGTCCTGGTGGGGGCCAGCAAAATGAACGGCGCCGCCGCCTGCCGGGAGGCCGTCGCCGCCGGCATCGATGCCCTGGGGGAGAACCGGGTCCAGGAGATGGTGAAGAAGCTGGCGGAGAACGCCTACGACGGCGCGCCGCTGCACTTCATCGGCCACCTCCAGCGCAACAAGGTCAAGCAGGTGGTGGGCAAGGTCTCCCTGATCCAGTCCGTGGGCTCCCTGGAGCTGCTGGACGAAATTGAGAAGACCGCCGCCCGGCTGGAGCTCACCCAGGACGTTCTGCTGGAGGTGAACATCGGCGCGGAGGCGGCCAAGAGCGGCTTTGCCCCCGCGGAGGTGTCTGCCGCCGCGGAGGCCGCCCTCTCCCGGCGGCACGTGCGGGTGCTGGGACTTATGACCATCCCCCCCGCGGACGCGGACCGGGAGACCAACATGCGGTATTTTCAGGAAGTTTATACACTTTATGTTGACATCAACGAGAATTTGTTCCATAATGAACTAAAGTATCTCTCCATGGGCATGAGCGGCGACTATGCCGACGCCGTCCGCGCCGGGGCCACCATGGTCCGGGTGGGCACCGCCATCTTCGGCGCCCGGGACTACAGCCTGTGACTCCGCCTGGGGCAAAGCCGCCCTGGGGCGGGCTTTGGAATACGATCTCGCGCCCCAGGGCGCACTGAGGAGGCTTTGCCATGAGCATTATTGATGAGCTGAAAAAATGGACCCATCCCTATGAGGACGAGGACGACGATTTCGAGGAGTTTGAGGAGCCCGCCCGCAGAGACGAGTTTGAGGACCGCCGCAGCAAGTACGACGACCGCCGGAACAAGGTGGTGAACATCCACGCCACCACCCAGCTGAAGGTGGTGCTGGTGAAGCCGGAGCGGTTTGAAAACGCCTCCGAGATCGCCGACCATCTGAAGGACAAGCGCACGGTGGTGCTGAATCTGGAGTCCACCAACAAGGACATCGCCCGCCGCCTGATCGACTTTCTCTCCGGCGTGGCCTATGCCGGCGAGGGCAAGATCAAGAAGGTGGCCGCCAACACGTACATCATCACGCCCTACCACGTGGACATCGAGGGCGATCTCATCGACGAGCTGGAGAACAACGGACTGTATTTTTAAGAGAACACAAGCGCGCTGACAGGGGGTATTGCTGGAATGCTGACACCGCAGGAAGTCTCCTCCCACGCCTTTACCAAGGGGTTCATGGGCGGATACAACATGGCCATGGTGGACGAGTTTTTGGACGAGCTCACCGACGACTACACGGCGCTGTACAAGGAGAACGCGGCGCTGAAAGCCAAGATGAAGGTTCTGGTGGAGAAGGTGGAGGACTACCGCGCCACGGAGGACTCCATGCGCGCCACCCTTCTCACCGCCCAGAAGATGGCGGACTCCATCGTTCGTGAGGCGGAGGCCCGGCGGGATAACCTGCTGGCCCAGGCGGAGACGGACGCCCGCGACCGCATCGCGCAGATCCAGCGGGAGGTGGAGGCGGCGGAGGACCGCCTGCGCCAGGGACAGCGGGAGCTGGCCCAGTTTATCTCCGCCGTTCAGAAGGTGTGCGGCCAGGAGCTGAAATTCCTGGAGGAGCTGCCCGAGCTGCCGGCGGACGTCTGCGCGGCGGCGGTGCCCGCCCAGGAGATCAAGGAGACCGTGGCGGCCTCCTTCCAGGAGACGCCCGCCCCGGAGCCCGCCGCCCCGGCGGAGGAGGAGGCGGCAGTCCCGCCGCCCGCGGCGGTGACGGAGATCCCTCCCGCGGCAGAGCCCGCCGCGGAGGACCCCTATCCCGAGGGAGATCCCTTTGCCAAGGAGCCGGCGGAGCCTCTGGAGGCCACCCGCCGCATCAAATTCGACAAGCTGGACGACCTGAAATTCGGCCCCAACTACACCGGCAGAACATGAGTTTTCCAAAAAGCGGTTCTAATGTCATTAGAACCGCTTTTTTTCAGAGGGAGGGAACGCCATGGAAAAGCAGCGGCCCATCGTCGCCTTTTTGTACGACTTTGACAAGACGCTGTGCACCACAGACATGCAGGACTACGCCTTCATCCCCAGCCTGGGCATGACCCCGGCGGAGTTCTGGGCCAAGGCCAACGGCTTTGGCCGCCGCAACCGCATTGACGGGATTCTTGCCTATATGTACACCATGCTCCGGGAGGCGGAGCGGAAGAACCTCCCCTTCACCCGGGCGGACCTGGTGGACAAGGGGCGGAGCATCGTGCTCTTCCCCGGCGTAGAGGGCTGGTTCCGCCGGATCAACGACTACGGCGCGGGGCTGGGGGTCCAGGTGGAGCACTACATCATCTCCTCTGGCCTGCGGGAGATCATTGAGGGCTCCTCCATCAGCGGCGAGTTCAAGGAGATCTACGCCAGCGAGTTCTACTACGACGAGAGCGGCGTGCCGGTGTGGCCCAAGCTGGCGGTGAATTTCACCGCCAAGACCCAGTTTGTCTACCGCATCAACAAGGGCGTGCTGGACGTGTCCGACGACAAGACCCTCAACGACTCCATGCCCGACGACAGCAAGCGGGTGCCCTTCCCCAACATGGTCTACATGGGGGACGGCCTCTCGGACGTGCCCTGCATGAAGATGATGCGGGCCTACGGCGGCCAGGCCATCGCCGTGTACCAGGAGGGAAACCGCCAGGGGGTGGAGGACCTGCTGGCCAAGGGCCGGGTGGACTTCATCTTCCCGGCGGACTACAGCGAGGGCACGGCCCTGGACACTACGGTAAAGCACATCATTCAGAAGATGGCCATCGCGGACCTGCTCTGGGAGGAGAACGCCCAGCAGCTCCGGGGCATCGGCGGGGATGTGCTCCCCAATCAGGTGGGCCTGTTCTAAGAAGGCTCCGCGGCGCGAAACCGGATATTTGGAAAGCGGGCGCGGTGCGCCCGCTTTTTCTCTTTACAAACCGTAGCGTCTTTGGTAAACTATACCCTGCGTATTATAGTCAAAACACTTGAAAATCGGTATTCCGATTTTCAAGGCGGGCATTGCCCGCCGGCACATAAAATGCGCTGTGTTTTGCCTATGAAGTCCACCGCTAAGCCGTTTCACGGCTCCCGGGGCGCGTAGGCGCCCCGAGGTTGAAAAGAAGTATTTACTTCTTTTCAACTGCGGTGACTATAAAAAATCCCAAAAGGAGAGAACACCTATGGCCTCTGAATTTTCACGGACGCTGTCCCTGCTGCGGCAGGAGCGGGGCGTCTCCCAGCGCACCGCCGCCGGGGATTTGGGCATCTCCCAGGCCCTGCTGAGCCACTATGAGAACGGCATCCGGGAGCCGGGCCTTCTCTTTGTGGTGAAGGCCTGCGACTACTACCACGTCTCCGCCGACTTCATCCTGGGCCGCACCCTGTCCCGGGAGGGCAGTATGCTGACCTCCGAGGAGATCCTGAACGCCGCCGACGAGGGGAATGTCCTCCAGGGCAGCATTCTGGCCACCCTCCAGAGCAAGCTCCTCTCCGGCGCCCTGGGGGTGCTCTTCGGCCTTCTGGGCAAGCTGGGGGACAAGGCCGCCATCAACGCGGCGTCGGAGTATCTCTCCAGCGCCGTCTACCAGCTCTACCGCCACCTGTACCGCGCCGCCGGGGCCAACGAGGCCTACTTCTCCCTGGACCCCGCCGCCTGCACCATGGGCCTGGCCGGGGCGGACATGAAGCTGTCCGAGGCCCGGTACGCCCGTGCCCTGCGGGGCCAGGCGGCCCAGAGGGCGGAGTTTCCCGACCTCAGTAGCCAGGCCATCGCGCAAGGCTACCCCGGCCGCTGCCAGAGCCTGACCCAGGTCCTCAGCTCCGCCGACGCCCGGCTCAGCGCCCTGTCCGAGAGTAAGTCATGAGCTTTCAGTCCCTGGAGTTTCTGGTGTTCCTGGCGGTGTCGGCGGCGGTGTGCCGCCTGCTGTCCCGCCGGGGCGGGAGGGCCGTCACCGCCGGACTGACGCTGCTGAGCCTGTTCTTCTACTGGCGGGGCTGCGGGTCCCTGATGCTTATGACGCCCATTCTGCTGTCCCTCTGCGTCACCTGGTGCGCCGTACGGTCTCTCCGGCCCGGCCAGTGGGGGAGAAAGCTGACGTTTGCCCTGGCGGCGGCCTGGCACATCGCCGTGCTGCTGGTCTATAAGTACGCCGCCTTTTTCTCCGGCGGGCAGGTCTCCGCGGGGCCCGCGCCTCTGGGCCTCAGCTTTTTCACCTTCCAGCAGCTGTGGCTCTTGAAGGAGGTCTATACCGGGGCCTTCACCCTGCGGCGGGACCAGGGCCTGGCGTATGTGCTGTTCTCCCTCTTTTTCCCCACCGCGGCCTCCGGCCCCATCTGGAACCCCCGGGAGTTCTTCCCCCAGCTGGAGACAGTCCCCCGGGCGGATGGGACGGACTTCGCCGCGGGCCTCTTCGCCATCTCCCTGGGAACGGCGAAAAAGGTCCTCCTGGCGGACCCCCTGGGCACGGTGGTCTCCAACGGCTGGGCCCTGGGGGAGGGCCTGACGGCCCCCGCCGCCTGGCTGGTGATCCTGGGGTACAGCCTGCAATTGTACCTGGATTTCTCCGGCTACTGCGACATCGCCTCCGGCTGCGGGCGGCTCCTGGGCATCCGGGTCCCCGTGAATTTTGACTCTCCCTACCGGGCCCTCAGCGTGGGGGAGTTCTGGAAGCGGTGGCACATGACGCTGACCGCCTTTCTCCGCCAGTGCGTCTACATCCCCCTGGGGGGCGGCCGCCGGGGCGTGAGGCGGACCTGCGTCAACATCCTGATCGTCTATCTCATCAGCGGCCTCTGGCACGGGGCCGGGTGGACGTTTGTGGTCTGGGGCCTGCTTCACGGCCTGGCCCAGGCGGCAGAGCGCCTCTGGCCCGGCCGGGAGCGTCTGCCCAAGTCCCTGCGGTGGGCCATGACCTTCCTCTTTGTCAATCTGGCCTGGGTGTTCTTCCAGGCCCCCTCCCTGGCGGCGGCGGGGACGCTGCTGCGGGCGGCGGCCTTTGGCGGCGGCGGCCTGCCCCTGGAGCAGTTGGCGGCGGGCGCCCTGGACAGCGAGGCCACGGCCCTGCGGACCCTCCTTCCCTTTGCCGCCGGGGCGGTGCCGGGGCTGGTGCTGGCGGCCCTGTTCGCAATTGGCCTGGCAGCGTCCCTCCGGCGGCGGAGCGTGATCCGGCGGATGGAGGATTTCCGCCCGAGTGCGGGAAGCGCGGCGCTCTGCGGCGTTCTGCTGGCCTGGTCGGTGCTGTCCTTCTCCAGCACGGCCGCGTTTATCTACTCTAACTTTTAGGAGGGCTGGCTTTGAAAAACGCGAGAGTTCGCTGGTCCGCTCTCCTGCTGGCGGCCGCATGTCTTCTGCTGGCCCTGTGCGCCGCCGTGGTGTATCTGGTGGACCCCTTCTTTCACTACCACGCCCCGGACCCGGAGGGGGAGGTCTGGTTTGACCAGCGGGCCCAGGGGGCGGGGCTGCTGCGGAGCCAGGAGTACGAGACTATCCTCCTGGGGTCCTCCCTGGCGGCCAACTACCGCCCCTTCTGGTTCGACGTGTTCTACGAGACCTCCACGGTGAAGATCACCTTCCCCAACGGCGGCTTCCGGGAGTTCGGCCAGGCCCTGGCCTACGCCGGCGCCCGCCAGAACGTCAAGCGGGTCATTTTCGGCCTGGACCCCAACCTCCTCTCCCGCTCTCCGGCGGAGGAGCCGGACCAGCTGCCGGGATATCTCTATGACGACGACCCCTGGAACGACGGCCAGTACCTTCTGAACAAGGACGCCCTCATGCGCTCGGCCTACACGGTGCTGAAAAAGGCCCAGGGGGAGACCCAGACCCTCCAGGACGCGTTCGTGTGGGATGGGAACGTCTCCTTCAACCGCGAGGAGGCCCTGGGAGGCTACGACCGTCCGGACCACCGGGAGGCGGCCAAGCCGGCGGACTATTTCCGGGAGAGCTACCTGGCCAACCTCCGGGAGGTCACCGGCTGGCTGGAGGAGTATCCGGACACGGAGTTCATTTTCTACTTCTCCCCCTACAGCATCCTCTTTTGGGACAAGATGGACCGCCTGGGGGAGACGGAGGCGGTGCTGGCCATGCTGGACGAGGTGACGGAGGTCCTGCTGGGGTATGACAACGCGGAGCTCCAGTTCTATATGGACGACCTGGAGGTTATTACGGATCTGGACAACTACGCCGACCACATTCATGTGGCGGGGCGGGTGACGTATCAGATGTCCAAGGCCATGAACACGGGGGAGTACCGCCTCACGGCGGAAAACCGCCGGGAGAGACTGGACGCGCTCTATCGATTTGTGGTAAACTACGACTATGAGAGTATCTTTGCACCGGAGGGGGAGTAATTGCGCGCGGCTGGCGCCGCGGGGACGGGGGATTCAGCCATGATGATGGCTGGTGCAGATGCACCCCCCATTTCTCTTTTCTC
>CANRYZ010000060.1 GCA_947644365.1 uncultured Oscillibacter sp.
GGCGCGAAGCGCGGGAAGAGAAGAACGTCTATGCGTCCACGCATCAAATTTCCTCCTCACCCTTCCATCGAAGCGTGAGGCTTCCGCAACCACCAAAAGCGCCTCTCTTTTCTCTTCCACCGTGCACGGCGCATTCTCTTTTCTCTGGCAAGACAGAGAAAAGAGAATGGGGGGTGCATTCCCAGCACGGGCAAAGCCCGTGCGCCGTCCCGCGCCCGAGGCGCGACACCCCTCGTCCCCGGCCCGTGGCCGGATTCCCCCGTCCCTGCCTCCCGGCAATCTGCCCACTGCAAGCGGACATTTAGAGAGAACTTTCCCCGTTTCCCACAAAGGAGTTTTGCCGGTTTTGGTTGCTTTGACGGAAGAAGTGTGATACGATAATCAGGATAAACGGACAAATGACCGTAGGAGGCGGACGGAATGGGCAAGACCATTAAATACTATATCGTGGCCGCGGAGGCGCTGCCGGAGATCTTCGTCAAGGTGGCGGAGGCCAAACGGATGATGCAGGCCGGGGAGGCGGACACCGTGGGCGAGGCCACCCGCCTGGCGGGCATCAGCCGCAGCGCGTTTTACAAGTACAAGGACGCGGTGCGGCCCTTTAACGACATGAAGTCGGAGCACATCATCACCTTCCAGGCCATGCTGAAGGACGCCACAGGCGTGCTCTCCCGGGTGCTGGCGGTGTTCGCGGCCTCCGGGGCGAACATTCTCACCATCAACCAGAGCATCCCCACCAACGGCTGCGCGGCCGTGACCATCTCCGCCGAGACCAGCGAGATGGCGGAGACCCTGGAGCAGCTGGTGGCCGACGCCGGGAACCTGGACGGCGTGGTGAAGTTTGAGATTCTGGCGGGCTGACCCGCGCCTTCGGGCCGGGGAGCCGGAGAAGATAGACGGGAGAGATTTTTTCAATGATACAGATCGCGATATTGGGTTTCGGCACCGTGGGCACAGGCGTGGCCAAGGTGGTGGCGGAGAACGCCCGGCAGATCGAGCGGAAGCTGGGGGAGCCCCTCCAGGTGAAGGCCGTCCTGGTGCGGCGCTTCAAGGACGGTCCCTTCCGCCAGCTGATGACGGACGACTTCCGGAAAATTGAGGAGGACGGCGATATCCGGGTGGTGGTGGAGGCCATCGGCGGCGTGGAGGCCGCCTACGACTACACGAAGCGGGCCCTGAACGCCGGCAAGCACGTGGTCACCGCCAACAAGCAGCTGGTGGCGGAGAGGGGCTGCGAGCTGCTGGCCCTGGCGAAGAAAAAGAACGTCAACTACCTCTTTGAGGCCAGCGTGGGCGGCGGCATCCCCATTCTGCATCCCCTGACCCAGTGCATGGCCGCCAACCGTATCGACGAGGTGTACGGCATTCTCAACGGCACCACCAACTATATCCTCACCCGCATGGTCCGCACCGGGGCCTTTTTCTCCGACGCCCTGCGGGAGGCCCAGGCCAAGGGTTACGCCGAGGCGGACCCCACCGCCGACGTGGAGGGCCTGGACGCCGGGCGGAAGATCTGCATCCTGGCGGACCTGGCCTTCGGCTGCCAGGTGGACCCGGACGGCGTGCCCATGGAGGGCATCTCCAGAATCTCCCTGCGGGACGTGAAGGTGGCCCAGCGGGCGGGGTACCGGGTGAAGCTCCTGGGCAGGGCGGTGCGGATGCCCGGCGGGGGGCGCACCGCCTACGTGGCGCCCCACCTGATCCCGGAGGACAACCCCCTGGCGGGGGTGGAGGACGTGTTCAACGCCGTGGTGCTCCGGGGCAACGCCACCGGGGAGGTCATGTTCTACGGCCGGGGCGCCGGGGAGATGCCCACCGCCTCCGCCTGCGTGGCGGACGTGATGGAGGCCCTCCAGGCCAGCCCCCGGCGGGAGGAGATCGGCTGGTCGCCGGAGACGGACGGCTTTGAGGACCCGCTGGAGCTTGAGACCCGGTACTACTTCCGCATCGAGGGCAGCCTCGCCGACGCGGCCATGGCCTTCGGCCAGGTGGAGGTCCTCAGCGAGGACGGCGAGACCGCTTTTTTGACGGACCCCATTACCGGGCGGGACGCCCTGCGGCAGTCCCGGTCCCTGAACGTGCTCTCCTGCATGCGGGTGCTGGCGTGACTGCCAGGACCGGGCGGAGCGCGTATAATGGAACAGGCGGGGGAGAGGCTCCCCCGCGTACATCCATGACAACTTCGAGGTAAAGAAGGAAACACGACTATGAGTTTAATTGTGCAGAAATTCGGCGGCAGCTCCGTCCGGGACGCCCAGCGGCTGCGGAATGTGGCGGGCATTATCGCGGAGACCTATCTGGAGGGCAACGACGTCATCGTGGTCCTCTCCGCCCAGGGGGACACCACCGACGATCTGATCGCCAAGGCGGAGGAGATCAACCCCCGGGCCTCCAAGCGGGAGATGGATATGCTCCTCTCCACCGGGGAGCAGATCTCCGTGGCGCTGTGCGCCATGGCCCTGGAGAGCATGGGCCTGCCCTGCGTGTCCCTGACGGCGTGGCAGGTGGGCATCCAGTCCACCACCGTCCACGCCGACGCCCGCATCAAGAAGATCGACTCCGAGCGCATCCGGTCGGAGCTGGACCAGCACCGGATCGTCATCGTCACGGGCTTCCAGGGCGTGGACCGCAACGGCGACGTCACCACCCTGGGCCGGGGCGGGTCCGATACCAGCGCCGTGGCCCTGGCGGCTGCCTTCCGGGCGGACCTGTGCCAGATCTACACCGACGTGGACGGCGTCTACACCACGGACCCGCGGATCGTCCCCAACGCCCGGAAGCTCCAGGAGATCACCTACGACGAGATGCTGGAGCTGGCCAGCCAGGGCGCCCAGGTGCTCCACAACCGCAGCGTGGAGCTGGCCAAGAAGTTCAGAGTGAATTTGGAAGTGTTGTCGAGCCTGGAGCGCAAGCCCGGCACGAAAGTTAAGGAGGTCGCAAAAGTGGAGAAAACCAACATCGCCGGCGTGGCGAAGGATACCAGCATCGCCCGCATCGCCCTCATCGGCCTGGAGCACAACCCCGGCGTCGCGTTCCAGGTGTTTGATCTTCTGAGCAAGCACAACATCAACGTGGACGTGATCCTCCAGTCCATCGGCCGGGAGGACACCAAGGATATCACCTTCACCCTCCACAGGAAGGACCTGGAGGAGGCGGAGGACGTCCTCAACGAGCACAAGACCGCCCTGCGGTTCGACCATATCGAGACGGACGCGGGCATCGGCAAGGTGTCCATCGTGGGCGTGGGGCTCATCAGCAACTGCGGCGTGGCCGCCAAGATGTTTGAGGCCCTCTATGAGGCGGGGATCAATATTCAGATGATCAACACATCGGAGATTCGGGTGTCCGTCCTCCTGGACGAGGAGGATGTGAACCGGGCTGTGAAGGCGATTCACGCCAAGTTTTTCGACGAGGTGTAGATGGGTTTTGCTCGCCCTGGCGGGCGGGGAGGATTTCAGCCATGAGGATGGCTGGTCCATTGCACCCCCCATTTTCTCTTTTCTCTCTCTTGCGAGAGAAAAGAGAAAACGGGCCGTGCACGGTCCTCGTCGTCGCAAAGTCCGCTAAGCTCCGTTTCCGCCTCACGGCGAAAACTGCGCCCGCTCCCTTGCTCCTCCTCTCCCCACCGGACCCGCTTCGCTGGGCTCCGGCGGGGGCCCCCAGTTAAGAGAACGCCGGGCACGAATTTGACCGCGAGGGTCAAATTGTGCCCAAAGTACGGGGGCTGGCCTGAACCGGTGCCAATGTGAATTGCCGGTCTTCTGCCGGCTGCGTCTGACAGCGTACCTCGATGGGGCGCTCTGCCGCATCTGCGAGTGCCACCGAGGTTGTTTTGCTGCTTTGACGCATCGCCCCTAGCTTCTCTTCCCGCGCTTCGCGCCTAGTCTGGCACGTTTGGGATGGATGGTGCGTCTACAGGGTGTCAGCGGTAGATTTCCTTTGCTAATAAAAAGGCTTGACGGGCTATGGCGTCCTCCCGGAGGGCTGCGGCGGCATTTTGCTGTTCCTCATATGTCAGAAACAGGGCTGTTTGGGATTCTGACAGGGTCTTCCGCAATGCCTCCTCCGCATGATTCTTCCGGGCCTTTTGAAGGAAATATTCCCCGCCTAAAAAATCAACCCAGTGTTCCTGTAATTCGGTTAGTAAAATGCTGATATAGTTTTCCATCGCTGTTCTCCCCCAAAAATGGAATAGGTACGTTTGGGTACTATTATAGCATACCCGAATGTGCCTGTCAATAGAAAGAGTAAGGATATTATGCAGTTTCATGAATATCTCCTTGTCCTGCGGGAAAAAAGCGGCCTGACACAAGAGGCGGTGGCGGTCGGGGCGGGGTTAAGCCTGCGGGCCTACCAGAACTACGAACGCGGCCTGCGGGAACCCAAGATCAGCGCCCTGGCTGCGCTGGCGGATTTTTACAACGTCTCCGCGGACGACCTTCTCTGCCGCGGCCGGTAGACGTACTCTCTTCCCCGCACGGAGCCGACTAGGCGCGAAGCGCGGGAAGAGAAGAAAGTCGATGCGTCCACGCATCAAGTCTGCTGAGCGCCCTTCCATCGAAGTGTGAGGCTTCCGCGACCACCAAAAGCGCCCTTTTCTCTTTTGGACCGTGCACGGCCCGTTTTCTCTTTTCGGCGCGGCGAAAAGAGAAAATGGGGGGTGCATCTGCCCAGCCATCGACATGGCTGAATTCCGCCCCGCCCGCCAGGGCGAGTACAATCCGCCCCCGCCCCGCAGGGGCGGTCACCCCCGTCCCCGCCCGCGGCGGACCACCCCCCTGTCAGGGGTACTACAAAGGAGGACAACCAATGAACGCCATCGTCACCGTCGTCGGCCAGGACCGGGTGGGCATTATCGCCGCCATCTGCAACCGCCTGGCAGGCCATAACGTCAACATTTTGGACATCTCCCAGACGATCCTCCAGGGATCGTTCACCATGGTCATGGCCGTGGACCTCTCCGCCGCCTCCGCGCCCTTTGACAGCCTCTCCGCCTCTCTGGCGGAGCTGGGCAGGGAGATGGGCCTCTCCATCCGCATCCAGCGGGAGGAGATTTTCAACGCCATGCACACCATTTAAGGAGGAGAGGACATGCTCAATCAAAAGGAGATCCTCTCCACCATCGAGATGATTGACCAGCAGCACCTGGACATCCGCACCATCACCATGGGCGTCTCCCTGCTCTCCTGCTGCGACCCGGACCCGGCCCGGGCCTGCGGCAGGATCTACGACAAGATCTGCCGCTGCGCCGAGAAGCTGGTCCAGACCGGCCGGGACATCGAGGGGGAGTTCGGCATCCCCATCGTCAACAAGCGCATCTCCGTTACCCCCATGGCCCTGGTGGCCGGGGCCAGCGAGACGGAGGATTACGTCCCCTTCGCCCTGGCCCTGGACCGGGCCGGGAGGACCTGCGGCGTGGACTTCATCGGCGGCTACTCCGCCCTGGTGCAGAAGGGCTTCACGGAGGCGGACCGGAAACTGATCCGCTCCATCCCCGAGGCCCTGGCCCGGACGGAGCTGGTGTGCGCCTCCGTCAACGTGGGCTCCACCCGGGCGGGCATCAACATGGACGCGGTGGCCATTATGGGGAGAGTGGTGAAGGACACCGCCGCCGCCACCGCGGACCGGGAGGGCCTTGGGTGCGCGAAGCTGGTGGTGTTCTGCAACGCCGTGGAGGACAACCCCTTCATGGCCGGGGCCTTCCACGGCGCGGGAGAGGCGGAGAAGGTCATCAACGTGGGCGTCTCCGGCCCCGGCGTGGTCCACCACGCCCTCCAGGCGGTGAAGGGCCAGCCCTTTGACGTGGTGGCGGAGACGGTGAAGAAGACCGCCTTCCGGGTCACCCGCATGGGCCAGCTGGTGGCCCAGGAGGCCAGCCGCCGGCTGGACACCCCCTTCGGCATCGTGGACCTGAGCCTGGCGCCCACCCCCGCCGTGGGGGACAGCGTGGCCCGCATCCTGGAGGAGATGGGCCTGGAGACCTGCGGCACCCACGGCACCACGGCGGCCCTGGCCCTGTTGAACGACGCGGTGAAAAAGGGCGGCGTCATGGCCTCCTCCAGCGTGGGGGGGCTCTCCGGGGCCTTCATCCCCGTCAGCGAGGACGAGGGCATGATCGCCGCCGCCCGGAGCGGGACGCTGTGCCTGGACAAGCTGGAGGCCATGACCTGCGTGTGCTCCGTGGGCCTGGACATGATCGCCGTCCCCGGGGACACCCCGGCGGAGACGGTGGCGGCCATCATCGCCGACGAGGCGGCCATCGGCATGGTGAACAACAAGACCACCGCCGTGCGGCTGCTGGTGACCCCCGGCAAGACGGTGGGGGACACCATCGAGATGGGCGGGCTCCTGGGCAGCGCGCCGGTGATGCCGGTGCATCAGGAGTCCAGCGCGGACTTCATCGCCCGGGGCGGACGCATCCCCGCGCCGCTGCACAGCCTGCGGAACTGAGAAAAGATAAAGTTTAGGGCCGCCCTTTTCAAAGGGCGGTGGGGGTGCGGGGGCAAAGCCCCCGTGGCTTTGGCGGAGCCTGGCAATTTTCATTTTATCTGAACCCACAGTGAGGAAATCCTCGTACAAAAAGACCCGGGAGGCCAGTGCCTCCCGGGTCCTCTTCATCTTATTTCGCGGGTTTTGCGGTTTCCGGGTTCTCCGAAGCTTTCAGGGTGATGTGCTCCGCCATGCGAATCATCGTGTCCCGGTCAAAGGGGGCCTCCAGGCGGAAGTTGATCTTTGTCTCCGGGTCCGTCCAGATAAGCGTCCCGATCTGTTCGGCGGATGTGGTGACTGAGATCACTTTTCCACCCACAGCGGCGGTGCTGCCTGAGGCATCGGGATCCCCCGGCCAGTATTGAGCCTGGACGCCGTTGACCTTCACGGTCTCCGGCTGGGTGCTCTTGGGGCCAAACAGCGCCTCCCGGGAGTAGAACCAGTGGAACATTTCTGTGATCTTGGGCTGGCCCTCGGCCTCGGTCACCTTGTTCCAGCTCTCCGACACGATTGCGGGCGTGATCAGGCCGGCCTCCGTGTCCTGTGTGAATCCCTCCGGCGTCCAGCCCAACCCCAGGGCGGGCAGGGGTTCGGCTTTCACATCCTGCACGCTGGCCGCGATCTTCTCATAAGTGGCCTGGTCCTGGGTACCCCGGAGCCAGAAGAGGTTTCCAGCCTTGTCCTCCCAGACCAGGAGGTTGCAGGTGCCGTCGTCATAGACCCGGTAGAAGTCCGCGGGGCGGCCCTGGACGGCAGCGTCCCGCCGCAGCGAGGCGGTGTCAAGGCCAACCCCGAAGCTAAAGCCCCGGGAGCGGTTGGTGGGGCGGTAGCAGGTGAAGGTGATCTTGCTCCCGGAGGTCTCGTCCTTCACGTAGGTCCAGGTGAGGGAGTCGTTGCGCACGCCCTCCCTCCCAACGCCTGCGCCCAGGAGCAGATAGCCCTCCGGCAGCCAGGTGGGCCGAAGCATGGGGAGGGCGTCGTAGTCCCGGGTCTCCTTGGGCTTGGGCCAGGCGTAGTAGATGCCGCCGTTTGTGGAATCCAGATCCCGTAGCCACTGGCGGCCGGAAATCTGGACTCCCGGCGGGGGCTCCTCTAGCGTCTTTTTCCCGGCGGGAGCCGCCAGGGCCGTGGTGCAGAGGCTCAATGCCAGCACCGCCGCAGCGAGCCCCGCCAGGAGGGATATCGGTTTCTTTTTCATAGTCCTCTTCCTTTCTGTTCCGGCGGGTGGTTCCCGCCTCGTTCTGATAGGTAAACGGAGGGGGAGGAAAAAGTATTTCGTGATTTTGAAAAAAGCTGAAAATTTTTATTTGCCGTCTTTCCAGGGGGTCTCTCCGGTTTTCAGGCGGATGTGCTCCGCCAGGAATACCAGAGTCTCCCTGTCCAGGTGGCCCTTGAGGCAGAAATTGATCTTGGTCTCCGGGTCCGTCCAGAGGAGGGCGTTGAAGCAGGCCTCCACGGAGGTGGCGACAGGCGTTCCGTCCTTTTCGTACCGGGTGGACGTGTAGGTTTTCCTCTCCCCCTGCCAGAATTGCGCGTCCCTGCCGTTCACCTTCACGGTCTCCTCCGCGCCGTCCCCGCCGGAACCCAGGGGCAGGGTGCTGTAGGTAAAGGTGAGGGTGCCCGTTTGATTCAGTGACCAGAAGGTGTCCGCGTACTCCGGCAGGAGAGAGCGGTGGATCTGCCTGGCACCGGAGGGCAGGGCGGTGAGCTCGTACTCCGGCACAGAAGCGGTCTCGATCTCCGTCACGCTTTCGGCGATCTTCTCCAGAACGGCCCGGTCCAGATGGCCGGACAGGTGGAAGAGATTTCCGCGCTCGTTCTCCCAGATCAGGTCGTTTCCGAACCGGTCGTCCCCCTGGTAGAAGTCCGCGTCGCGCCCCTGGACCTGGGTTTTGTGCAGGACGCTGTCTCCGCTGACGCTGGCTCCCACCGAGGAGCCGAGGCCCCCGCAGGGGCGGAGATAGCAGACGAAGGACAGGGGCTGGCTGCCGTTGCTGTAGGACCACCAGACGGACAGCGTGTCCTCGGGCAGGCCGGGCACGCCGTTGGCGAGGACGTCGTCCAGGACGTAGTCCTCCGGAATCCAGGCGGGCCGGAACGCGGGCAGCTTCTCCTCCTCCGGGACCTTGGCGGGGGCGGGGCCGGTGTAGTAGAGATAGCCCTCCAGGTACTCCCGCTGCCATTGGCGGCCCGGAACGGTTTTGGAGACCTGGGACGCCGTCTTGCCGGTCTCGTCTTTTTTCCCGGCGGGAGCCGCCAGGGCCGTGGTGCAGAGGCTCAGTGTCAGGGCCGCCGTGGTGAACCCTGCCAGGATGGACGTCAGTTTCTTTTTCATAATGTTCTTCCTTTCTGTTCCGGCGGGTGGTTCCCGCCTCGTTCTGACAGGTAAACGGAGCGGGAGGGAAAAGTATCCCGCGATTTTGAAAAAAGTTGAAAATTTTTTATCTCGGGGTCTCCGTCAGGTTTTCCGCGATTTTTATGAGGTCCTCCCTGGGCAGCAGGGACGTGGCCTGAACGAGGAAGGAGATCTCCGTCTCCGGGTCCGTCCACATCAGGGAGTTTTTATACCGGGAGGGGACAAGGCGGCTTACGAGCCTGGTCTCCCCGGTCTCCTGATCGGTAGTGGTGGCGGCGCCCATGACGCCGTCGTCCATCTCCAGCGCGGGGAAGAACCGGGCGGGAATACCGTTGATCTCCACCGCCTCCGGCGTTCCCTCCGGGGTATAGAGCGGACCGACGGACTTGGCGGCGTACAGGATGGTGCCGGTGCTGAGATCCTTTGACACAAAGTCCACCGCCGCCACCTCGTCCATGATAGAGGTCGTTCTCTTCTCGTTTTGGGCGCCCTCCGGCAGCCATCCCGGGCGGTACTCCGGCATGGGGGCGGCGTCCAGCTCCTGTACGCTGTCGGCGATCCGCTCCAGGGTCTCCCGGTCCATAAAAGAGCCGTACAGCTGGAAGAGCTCTCCGCCGGGACCGTTCCAGATCAGCCGGGTAGCGTTGTCTCCGCTGTCGTAAAAATCCGCCTCTCTGCCCCAGACCTGGGCGGTCTGGATCAGAGTCTCATCCGGCAGTCCAAGGCCGATATGGGAGCCCCGGGAGTGGTTGCAGATAAATTCAAAATACGCACCGTCCGGGGATGCGCCGCTCCTGCCGCCGGTGTAGTACAGGCGGTACTGCCACCCGCCGGGATAGTTGGGAAACGTCCGGTCCGTCCCGCCGGTGACGCTGACGCCGGAGAACCGGAACCCCTCCGGAATCCAGGTGGGCCGCCAGCCGGGCTGCTCCTGGTAGACCCTGAAGCTGCCGGAGGGGCCCTCGTAATAGGTCATGTCCCTTGTGATGGTCCGCAGCCACCCGAACACGCTGGCCCGCACCGTGGGGCTGGCCGCCATCAGCGCCCCGAAGGCCAGCGTGCAGGCCA
>CANRYZ010000061.1 GCA_947644365.1 uncultured Oscillibacter sp.
ACAGAGAAAAGAGAAATGGGGGGTGCAATGGACCAGCCATCATCATGGCTGAATCTCCCGCCCCGCCCGCCAGGGCAAGTAAAAATCCCCCGGGGCAGGCTCCCCCAGAAAATTTTTCAAATCCTCCTTGTAGTAATATGATATTGTACTACACCGGTGTAGTTTACCGCCGGCGGCCGGAAGGAGCTCATTCCAGCCGCCGGCGGACATGGAGGGAACGTGTATGAAATTCTTTCAAAGCCTGTCCGACTCCGAGATGGAGATCATGCGGTACGTGTGGGACTGCGGCGGGGCCGTGACCACATCCATCCTGCTGGAGGTCTTCGCCTACAAGGGCTGGAAGGTCCAGACCGTCTCCACCTTTTTGACGCGCCTTGCGGACAAGGGCGCGCTGCGGGTGGAGAAGCGGGGCAAGGCCAACGTCTATTTCCCCGCCGTGACGGAGGCGGAGTACCACGAATTAGAGGCCCGGCACCTGGTGGACTCCAAGTACCACGGGTCCGTGCTGGACTTCCTGGCGGCGTTTTACGGCGGCAAGGGGCTGAGCCCTGAGGAGGCCGATGAGCTGAAGCGCTGGTTTGACGAGGAGGCGGGAAGATGATAAATGCGTTGGCCGGCATGGGCCTGGCCGGCGGCGCCGTGCTGGCGCTGTGGCTGGCGGCATCCAGGGTCCTGGGGAACCGCCTGCCCGCCCGGTGGCACTACCGCGTCCTGAAAACCAGCCTGTTTTTCTTCCTGGTTCCCGTGGGGCGGCTGCTGCCCCTGGCGGGGCGGACCCTGTCCGCCCTGCGGCCGGCGCCGGCGGCCCCCGTGCCCGTTCCGGCTCCGGCTGTGCCCAAGATCCCTGTAACAGTGCTGCCCCGGATGCCCGTGACGGCGCCCGCCGCCCCTGTGGTCCCGCAGGTCCTCCGGCCGGAGGCTTTCTCCGTGACTGCGGAGACCCTCCGGGCCCTGGCGGTGGTCTGGGCCGTGGGCGCGGCGGCGGTGCTGGCGTATAAGGCATACGTCTACATCCGCCTCCGGCGGCGGGTGCTCCGGCGGAACCGGCCCGTGTCCTCCAAGGAGGCGCAGCTGGTCTTCTGGGCCTGCAAGCGGCGGCTGGGCGTCCGGGGTTTGGTGGACCTGCGGGAAAATCCCGCGGTCCGCTCCCCCTTTGCTGCGGGACTGCTGCGGCCCGTGGTGGTGGTTCCCTCCGCGGAGCTGGGGCGGGAGGAGCTTTACTACCTGTTTTCCCACGAGCTGACCCATATTAAGAGCGGCGACCTGTGGGTGCGCTTCGGGGCCCTGCTGGCCCAGGTGCTCCACTGGTACAACCCCCTTGTGTATCTGCTGAGCCGGAATATCCAGACCGTCAGCGAGCAGAGCTGCGACGAGCGCGTGGCCTGCCCCCTGTCCCCCGAGGAGCGGTATGTGTACGGCAATGTGATTTTGAAGCTGGCTGCCGGGGCGGCGGCGGGGAGCGGCGACTGGGCCGCCTCGCTGTCCACCCGGGAGTCCATGGAAAGGAGACTGATCCGCGTGCTGAAAACTGAAAAATTGAGAGGCCGCAAGCGCCTTGCGGCCCTGGTCCTGGCGGCGGCCATCCTAGCCTGCGGCGGCGGAGCCGCCCTGGCGGCCCGGAACCCGCTGCCGGTGAGCAGGGAGGTCATGGAACCGCCCCGTACGGCGGCCGCCCTCCCGGCGGAGAGCGGGGAAAAGAGCGGCGGAAGCGCCGCGAACCTCAATGCCGCGAAGCCCTCCGGAGCCGCGCCCGCCGCGGCGGCGGCCCCCAAGGAGGACGGGACGGAAAAGCCGGAAGAGCCAAAGCCGGGCAAGCCCGTTACCCCCAACGGCACCCCCAGCGAGGCGTTTTTGAGGGAGCTGCGGGAGTATTTTGCCGACTGCGGCGTTACGGAGGACACCCCCGTGCTCTTCGGCGATCATGAGCTGATTGTGAGCCGGGGCGGCACATTGCTGCCGGATGAGGAGTTTTCCTCCTATACGTGCACCTATGGCGGTTCAGAAAATAAGCCGCCTGTCATCTACAAGATGTTTGAGACAAAACCCACCCCGCATTACATCAACGAAAGTGGCACCATCAGCGCGGAGTATTACGTGGGGAATAAGGAAACTCTCCAGGGATTTGGGCTGAAAAATTTGGAGCAGCTGGTAAACGGTGAATACCCCAAAAACAGCAAGGGAGAGAGCTATGGCTCAAGTTCCTTTGGAAGATACGTAGGCTACTATCCAGACTTGGTACTGGCGCAGGGAACAAAGGGCGAGTCCGGCTATCTCTACGCCCCCGATGAAGGAGACATCCCCCACAACCTCCCCAAAGACGAGTGCCCTCATAGCTTCCTGGTTCCTCTCTACGACAAGGAGCACAACGAAATCGGGAAATTTGAGATGAGCTGCGCCGGACACATCATGGAGGACGTCATCGCCCAGGGCCTGAGCCTGGAGGAGGCCAAGGCGGCCTTGGCGGCGGGAGCGGATTCCTGCCCGGAGCCCACCTACGACGACCCCAGCCAGGAGACCCTGGCAAAGATTCGAGAGGCGTGGGACGCCGCGCCGGATACCCCTATTTTCTTTGGAGACAGGGAGCTGATCCTCAGCCAGGGCGGCACGCTGCTGCCGGACGACGACAGGTCCTCCTATATGGGGATGAATGGCGCGCTGTACAAGCTCTTTACGGGAAAGGACGGCATGGGCCACGTCGAATACGAGGTGGGCAACATGGATCTGCTGGACGAGTACCAGAGAGAAGCGCTGAGTCAGCTGGTCAACGGCGAGTACCCCCGGAACAGCAAGGGCGAGAGCTACGGCTCCGAGGCCTTCTTCGCCGCCTTTGTCGGGTACGCTCCGGACCTCAACGCCGCCAGGGGCGAGGGCGGTGTGAGCGGCTACATCCGGGAGCGGGACGAGCTCGGCTATGCGCTTCGGAAGGCCGGCGACATAGCGGGTTACACGGCCCTGTGGAAGGCCAATCCCGGCCCTCAGCCCATGCCCCTCTATGACTCCGAGGGGGAGGTCATCGGCACCTTCATGCACGGCGGCGGCTACGGCCCCGAGGATCTGGGGACCGAGGGCATGAGCGTTGAAGAGGCCAAGGCGGCTGTGGAGGCATTCTTTGAAGAGAAAGACGCGGGATAGGTGCATACAAGCGTGAGGAGGCCCCGGCCATCAGGCCGGGGCCTCCTCATTACGTCTGTTTCGGATGCGGCGGGGCGCTGCGCTGCCGCCTTTTGCACAGTGTTACGGGGGGATTTGCAGGGGCTCTGCCCCTGCACCCCGCCGCCTTTTGAAAAAGGCGGGCGAAAACTTTTAGCCCAGGTAGCTTAGAAGTCTTCCGGTCTCAATGGCCGCCAGCTCCCGCACGCCGTCGAAGTCCACGTACGGGTTGTAGACCGCTTCCAGCCTGTCGTGGTTCGCCTTGGCCTCTTTCAGCGCCGCCACGGCCTCCTCCCGCAGGAGGGACACCATCCGCCCCTGAAACCGCAGCCGGGTCTTGCCCTCGATCTCCGCCATGGCGTCCAGCCGGACGCGCCGGTAGGGCTTCTTCCCGTAGTCCATCCCCGGCCGGGAGGTGATGAACGCCAGCCCCAGCCCGGGGATCAGCAGGTGCTCCATGCGGCCCGGGTCCTCCGGCGAGGGGCAGACGATGGTATCCCAGCCATTGGCCGCGGCCGCCGCGTGGATGCGGGCCAGCCCCTGGCCCGCCAGCTCCCAGCCGTCGGTGAACTCGTAGACCCGGGGGCACAGAGCGTCCACGCTGTCAAACCGCCAGACGTACCCCTTGTGGGTGATGCTGCCCAGAAAGCGGCGGGTGGTCCTGCCCCGCTCCCCGCCCCGGCGGCGGAGCTCCCGGGCGATGATGCCGGATACCCGGCGGTCCGCCCGTTCCCGGTCGAACCCCGCCCGCACGGAGGCCACGGCGTCCAGCTCCACCTGCCGTGCGGCTTTCAGGCTGTGGTAGGCCCGGACGTAGGCGGCCTTGTAGGCGTGGGTGTGGGTCTTCACGGCCTCGGCGTCCGCCTTGGCGGCGGTGAGGTCGTAAAAGCGGCCCAGATCCACATACCGGTCCACCGCCGCCGGGTATTGGGGCTCCACGACGTGGGGCGACGTGCCGTCCACCACCGCGCAGCGGATCTCCGGCAGCACCACGCCGTCCAGGGAGTCCGGGTCCCCGGAGCACCACAGCCGCTCCACCGCCGCGCCCGCCTCCTCCATGGCCCGGGCCACCTCCCGCATGAAGGTGTTCTTTCCCACGCCGGGGCCGCCTTTGAGAACCATCAGATCGTATGTATCCTCGATGTCCACCATCTCCGGGAATAGGCTGCGGAACCCCTCGCCGCTGTTTGCCCCTGCGAAAAAATCTGTGATCTGCGCCATAAGGATGCCTCCCTTTTGAATTTCACTCCCAGGATATGCGAAAACACCTTGACCTGACAGCGCCGGAGGACAAAAAAGCCCCGCGCCTTGAAAAGGCGCGGGGCTCCGTATGCAATAGCGGATTACAGATCCAGCTTGTAGTCCCCCTCTTTGATGAGGCCCTTTTTCCGCATGAGCTCGGACACCACCCAGGACACCACGGCGGGGATGACCACGGCCACCAGCGCCAGGCCGATCCAGTCCAGAGCGCCGGCGGCCAGGGCCGCCTCCCCCTGGGCCAGAGCGTCCTCGGAGGGGCTCAGCCAGCCGGTGACGACGCCGATGGGGCCCACCAGGCCGCAGGTGCCCATGCCGGAGGAGATGGCCGCGCCGTTCATCTTCATGCGGAAGACGCAGGTGGCCACGGGGCCGTTGACGATGGAGGCGATCACCGGCGGCACCCAGAGGACGGGCTTGCGGAGGAGGTTGGGCACCTGGAGCATGGAGGTGCCCAGGCCCTGAGAGGTGAGGCCACCCACGCCGTTCTCCCGGTAGGAGGCCACGGCGAAGCCCACCATGTGGGCGCAGCACCCGGCCACGGCGGCGCCTCCCGCCAGGCCCACCAGGTGGAGGGCGGCGCAGATGGCGGCGGAGCTGATGGGCAGGGTGAGGATCACGCCGATGATGGCGGAGACCAGGATGCCCATCAGGAAGGGCTGCTGGTTGGTGGCCCACATGATGAGGTTGCCCAGCCACGTGGCGGCGGCGCCGATGGGCGGCGCGATCAGCGAGGCCGCCAGCACGCCGGAGAGGATGGTGACGGTGGGGGTGACGATGAGATCCACCGGGGTGCGCTTGGACACCAGCTTGCCCAGGAAGATGGAGATCAGGCACACCACAAACACCGCCAGGGGGCCGCCGGTGCCTCCCAGGGAGTTGGCGGCGTAGCCCACCGCCAGGCAGGAGTAGAGCACGTAGGGCGGCGCCTTCATGGAGTAGGCGATAGCCCCGCCCATGGCCGCGCCCTGCACGGCGTAGGCGAAGGTCTTGGAGTCCACCAGCAGGGCGAAATCCTGCCCCCAGAGGGAGTAGGTCAGGTCGAAGAGATACACGCCGATGGTGTTGAAGATGGTGCCGATCAGGAGCGACGCGAAGAGGCCGTGGGCCATGCCGCCCAGGCCGTCGATGAAAATGCGCTGGGCGGTGAAGGAGATGTTCTGCTCCGCGCAGTATTTCCGGAAGCCGGTGAGTTCTTTTGTGTTGTCCATGTACTTTCCCTCGTATTCTCTCTCGTTGTGGTTACAGTTTTTTCAGACCCTCCAGGCGGTTCAGGGCGGCCAGGAGGGTTTCGTCCTTTTTGGCGAAGTGGAGGCGGATCAGGTGGTTCACCGGCTCCCGGAAGAAGCTGGAGCCGGGCACGGCCCCCACGCCCACGTCCCGGGCCAGCATTTCGCAGAATTGGAGGTCGCTGTCATACCCGTACCGGGAGATGTTCAGCAGGACGTAGTAGGCCCCCTCCGGGGTGTTGTGCGCTAGGCCCAGGTCGTCCAGGCCCCGGAGGAACAGCTCCCGCTTGCGGGTGTACGCGGCCAGCAATTCGTCGTAGTATTCCTGGCCGAACCGCAGGCCGGGGATCACCGCCTCCTGGAGGGGGGCCGCCGCGCCCACGGTGAGAAAGTCGTGGACCTTCTTGATTCGCTCGGAGATCTCCGCCGGGGCGATGGTGTAGCCCAGCCGCCAGCCGGTGATGGAGTAGGTCTTGGACAGCGACGAGCAGGAGATGGTCCGCTCCCACATGCCGGGGAGCGTGGCGAAATAGACGTGCCGGCGGGGGGCATAGACGATGTGCTCATACACCTCGTCGGTGATAACGTAGGCGTCGTACTTCTCCGCCAGGGATGCGATGATCTCCAGCTCCTCCCGGGTGAACACCCGTCCGCAGGGGTTGGAGGGGTTGCACAGCACCAGCGCCTTGGGGCGCTGGCGGAAGGCGTCCTCCAGCGCCTCCGGGTCGAAGCGGAAGTCCGGCGGCGCCAGGGGTACGTAGATGGGCTCCGCGCCGGAGAGGATGGTGTCCGCGCCGTAGTTCTCGTAAAAAGGGGAGAAGACGATGACCTTGTCGCCGGGGTTGGCCACGGTCATCATGGCGGCCATCATGGCCTCGGTGCTGCCGCAGGTGACGGTGATCTCGCCGTCGGGGTCGATGGTCCGTCCCATGCAGCGGGACTGTTTTTCCGCCAGGGCCTCCCGGAAGTTCTGGGCGCCCCAGGTGATGGAATACTGGTGGACGTTCTCCCCGGCGGTCTGGGCCAGCCGGTCCAGAATGGCCTGGGGCGGGTCGAAGTCCGGAAAGCCCTGGGAGAGATTGACGGCGCCGTACCGGTTGGAGATCCGGGTCATGCGCCGGATCACCGAGTCGGTGAAGTGGGCCGTGCGGGTGGAAAGCGCTTGCATTCGCGTATCCTCCTCCAGATTGTGAATCTTTTGACCAAGCCATTTTACAACGCCCGGCGGGCTCCGTCAAGCCTCAAAAAAGGCCTTCCATGGGGCCGGGGAGGCGGAATGGCCCCAGGATATTGACGGAGGGGCGGAAAGGGTGTAAAATTCTCAGCAAAACGCACAGAGATACATCTCTTTGCGCCGGTATTTTCAGCGGAAGGGCGGGATGGGATTTGGACTCCTATTTGGTCGAAGAGGCCCTGCGGTACCTGGGCGCGGCGGACGCGCCGGAATCGCTGCGGCGGCAGGTCGGGCAGGAGGCGGAGGCCCTGGCCGCCCGGATCAGGCCCCGGTATACCTACCGGGTGTTCGGCCTGGAATTCGCGGAGGGGGAGATCCGCCTGACGGGCGCCGGCCTGGCGCTGCGGGGAGAGACCGCCGCCCGGATGCTGGAGACCTGCGGTCAGGCGGCGCTGCTGGCCTGCACCCTGGGGGCCCGGTTCGACCTGTCCCTCGCGGCCGCGCAGGCCCGGGACATGGCCCGGGCCGTGATCCTGGACGCCTGCGGCAGCGCCCTGGTGGAGCAGGGTTGTGACGAGGCGGAGAGAGAGCTGGCCGCCCGCCTTCCGGGGCGGTATCTCACGGACCGGTTCAGCCCGGGCTACGGGGATCTTCCGCTGTCCGTTCAGCGGGATGTCTGCGCCGCCCTGGACACGCCCCGGAGGCTGGGGCTCACGGTGACGGAGAGCCTGCTCTTAAACCCGGTGAAGTCCGTCACCGCCGTCATCGGACTGTCGGACCGGCCCCAGATGGCCCGGATCCGGGGGTGCGCTTACTGTCAGATGCGGGAGCGCTGCGCGCTGCGCAAGGGAGGGAAACACTGTGGGAACTGATCTCTTTCGGGACAGAATTTTGATTTTGGACGGGGCCATGGGCACCGTCCTCCAGCAGCGGGGCCTGCCCCCCGGGGGGATGCCGGAGCTGCTGAATCTCACGGACCCGGCCCTGCTGGCGTCGGTGTACCGGGAGTACGCGGAGGCCGGGAGCCAGGTGGTCTACGCCAACACCTTCGGGGCCAATGGACTGAAGCTGGCCCGCACCGGCCGCGGCGTCTCCGAGGTCGTCGCCGCCGCCGTACGGACGGCCAAAGAGGCCGTGGAGGGCCGCGCCCTGGTGGCTTTGGACGTGGGCCCTCTGGGGGAGCTGCTGGAGCCCCTGGGGAGCCTCACCTTTGAGCGGGCCTATGAGCTGTTCCGGGAGATGATGGCCGCCGGCGCGGCGGCGGGGGCGGACCTCGTCGCCATCGAGACCATGACGGACCTCTATGAGGCCCGGGCGGCCCTGCTGGCCGCCAAGGAGAACACGGAGCTGCCGGTGCTGGTCACCATGTCCTTTGAGGAGGGCGGGCGGACTTTTACCGGCTGCACCGTGGCCTCCATGGCCCGCACGCTGGAGGGGCTGGGGGCCGACGCCGTGGGACTGAACTGCTCCCTGGGGCCGGACCAGCTGGCCCCGCTGCTAAAGGAGCTGTGTGAGAACACCCGCCTGCCGGTCGTGGCCAAGCCCAACGCGGGACTGCCGGACCCGGTGGACGGGCGCTACGGCATGGGGCCGGAGGAATTTGCCGCCGCCCTGGTTCCGTGCCTGGCGGCGGGGGTCACTGTCTTCGGGGGATGCTGCGGCACCTCCCCGGCGTACATCCGGCAGCTGAAAACAGCCCTGGAGGGGGCCCGGCCCGCTCCAAGGCGGTATCTGGGCGGCGGCTTTGTCTGCACGCCGGTGAGCCCGGTGCGGCTGGACGGAGTGCGGATCATCGGCGAGCGGGTGAATCCTACGGGGAAGAGGCGGTTCCAGCAGGCCTTGCTGGAGGACGATCTGGACTACGTGCTGGACGTGGCCGCGGCGCAGGAGGAGGCCGGGGCGGACATCCTGGATGTGAACGTGGGCTGTCCGGGGGTGGATGAGGTCTCCATGCTGCCCCGGGTGGTGAAGAGGATTCAGAGCGCCGTGGCCCTGCCGCTGCAGCTGGACTCCTCCAACCCCGACGCCCTGGAGGCGGCGCTGCGGGTGTACAACGGCAAGGCGGCGGTGAACTCCGTCAACGGCGAGCCGGCGGTCCTGGCCCGGGTGCTGCCCATCGTGAAGAAGTACGGCGCCGCCGTGGTGGGGCTCACCATGGACGGGGAGGGCATTCCCCGGACGGCGGAGCGGCGGGTGGAGATCGCCCGGCGGATTCTGGAGGCGGCCCTGGCCTGCGGCATCCCCCGGGAGGACGTGTGGATCGACTGCCTGGCCCTCACCGTCTCCGCCCAGCAGGAGCAGGCGGCGGAGACCCTGAGAGCGATTCGGGCTGTCCGGGAGGAGCTGGGGCTCTATACGGTGCTGGGGGTGTCCAACATCTCCTTCGGCCTGCCCAATCGCGCCCTGGTGACGCAGAGCTTTCTCACCCAGGCCCTGGCGGCAGGGCTGACGCTGCCCATCGTCAACCCCAACCAGCGGGAGATGATGGACGCCGCGGCGGCTTTCCGGGTGCTCTCCGGGGAGGACGCCCAGTGCCGGGACTATATCGCCCGGTTTGCCGCCTCCCCGGCCGCTCCGGCCGCCTCCGCCCCGGCGGGGACGGCGGCGCTGGAGGAGGCCGTGGCCCGGGGCCTGCGGGCCGACGCCGCCCGCCTGGCCCGGGAGGCCCTGGCGGCGGAGGACGGCCTGACCCTGGTGGAAAACCGCCTGATCCCGGCCCTGGACGCCGTGGGAGAGGGCTATGAGCGGGGCACGGTGTTCCTGCCCCAGCTCCTCAGCGCCGCCCAGGCGGCCCAGGCGGTGTTTGAGGTTGTCCGGGCCTTCATCGCGGAACGGGGCGGCGCGCCGGTGAGGAGGGGGAAGCTGATCGTGGCCACCGTCCGGGGGGACATCCACGACATCGGCAAGAACATCGTCAAGACCGTGCTGGAGAACTACGGCTACGAGATCGTCGACCTGGGCCGGGACGTGCCGCCGGAGACGGTGGCGCGGGCCGCGGCGGAGCAGGGCGTGCGCCTGGTGGGCCTGTCCGCCCTGATGACCACCACCCTGCCCGCCATGGAGGAGA
>CANRYZ010000062.1 GCA_947644365.1 uncultured Oscillibacter sp.
CTTTTCTCTGGCAAGACAGAGAAAAGAGAAATGGGGGGTGCATTGCCCAGCCATCGACATGGCTGAATCTCCCGCCCCGCCCGCCAGGGCGAGAAAAACCTCTAAAGCTCCGGCAATTCCGCCAAATCAACCTCATCCCCCAGCTCCGCGGCAGCGGAGACCGCCCTCTCCAGCCCCGGCAGCCCCAGCACCAGCCGGACCGCCCAGGGCGGCACCCGCACGGACATGGGCGGCTCCTCCAGCAGGACAAACGCCGTCTCCCAGGGCGGCCGCCGCTGGGGATAGATCCCCATGCCGTCGGTGAAGTAGATCAGCCCCCGCAGGCTGGTAAAGGCCCCCTCCCGCTGGAGCCGGGCCACATAGTCAAACACCGGCCGGAAGTCCGTGGCGCTACCGCCGGAGAGCTGAAAGTCCTCCATATAGCGCCGCAAATCTTCCAGATCACGGATCGCCGTGTCGGCGCGCACCTCATCGTCGCATTGAATGATCCGGATATTCACTCTCCGGGTAAAGGTCTCCGTACTGCGGAGAATGGCGTAGGTGCAGGCCAGAAACTGCCGCACCAGCTCCCCGGAGGTGGACATGGAGGTGTCCACGGCGATGACAAAGTCCTCGATCCGCTTCTCCTCCTTCGTCTCCGGCGGCTCCACCAGAGGCAGGTTCCCATAGAGCCGCAGGCCATAGGCGTAAAAGCCATAGTCAAAGGCGTCGCCGTCCACCGCCATGACCTCCCGGGGCACGGCGAAGCGCCGCAGAAAGGCCCGGTAGTCCACATCGTCCCGGACGGCCACCCGAATCTGCTCCAACACCGCCTCCCCGCCGGTAGACTGCCCCGCCAGCACGGTCTCCATGCCGGTGCGGGTCTTCTCCGAGAGGTCCCTCCACCTCTCGTCCTGCCGCCGGCTCCGCTCCTGGCCGTCCTTCCGCTCCATGTCCCAAAGGCCGTGGTCGTCCATCAGAAAGGCCCGCTGGAGCCGGGCCAGCTCATACTCCGGCAGGGCCAGCCGCAGCAGGCGGCGGTAGATGCCCTCGGCGGTGAGCACCGGCATGTCCATGCGGCACTCGCCGTAAAACTTCCGCCGCACCGGGGCTGCGTCCCCCGCCAGGCAGGGGTAGTCCAGCCCGTCCAGAATGCTCTCTGCCGCCGCGTCGCAGGCAAGGTCCCACAGCTCCGGTGCCCTGCCCCGCTTCTTCCCCAGGTGGCGGAGCATACAGTGGAGCAGCACATGGAGATAAGCCCGGTTCACCGCCGTGCGGGAGCGGAGATACCGCTCCGAGAGAAAGGCCCCGTCGTAATACAGCGTCTCCCCGTCGGTGGCCAGGGACAGCGTGACCCCGCCGCCGGGCTGGAACGCCAGAGCGCACAGTGCCGCGTCCAGATAGGGCAGGTTGATATACAGCTCGTTCCGGGCGGCAGTCAAAATCTCCTGTCCGATTTTTTCGTAGCCCCGCTCCAACAGACCACCCTCTTTTCAGAATACACTCACAGCGCGAAGTCCCGGACCGCCCCGGCCGGGAACCGCCGGTGCCGCTCTTCCAGCAGCAGGGCCAGGGCGGCGGCGTTTCCCCGCTCCCGGGCCAGGGCGCAGGCGGCTGCCAGGGTCTCCCGGTCCGGCGCCGTCTCCCGCAGCAGGAGGGGAAGGTCCATGTCGTCTCCCAAGGACAGCAAAAACCGGACGGCCTCCAGAGCGTGGGAGCGGAGGTAGTCCCGGTAGTCCGCCGCAGCCCGGTCCGCCAGCTCCGCCGGATACCGCAGCCGCCACCAGGCCAGCCGCAGGGCGCAGTCCCCGTCATGCTCCATAGCCAGCATGGGCCGCCACAACGCGTCATAGACCCTGAAATCCAGCTTTTTCCCGTAAAAACAGTGGTGGTAGGCGTAACCCGCGCCGTAGATATTGTAGTCGAAGTGGTGGGCGGGGCAGTTCTCCTCGTAGACCTCCACATACTCCGGGAAGATCAGCCGGGCCGCCGTCTCGTCCCGGCGGCGCAGCGTCACGTCCAGCTCCCCCGGCAGCTCCCCGGCCAGGCAGGCCAGCAGCTCCCCCTCCCGGCCGGCGCAGTTCACCTGGAAGGCGTCCAGGCGGCGGCAGTTCATGATGGCCCCGCCGCCCCAGTGCCTTACGCCGTCCCCCAGGCGCAGGGTCTTCAGCGCCGTACAGTTGAACAGGGCGTAGTCCCCGATCCGCTCCAGGGAGGCCGGGAGGGTCAGGTCCTGAAGATCCCGGTTGTCCCACTGAGCGTCCGGCGGCAGAGGCCCGCAGGACACCAGCACCTCCTGGCCCGGGACCGGCCCGGCGCCGGGGGCCAGGGCGTGGTCCCCCAGGGCCGTCACCGGGAGGCCCCACAGCGTCTCGGGCAGGACCGCGGCGGGCTCATAGGTGACGGCCCGCAGGATGGAAACTCCGTCTTCCTCCCGGCGGACGGTCAATTTCCAGCCGCTGACGCCGCTGACAGTCTCCAACGCCCTCGCCTCCTCCGGCCTCTCCGCCGCTTCCCGTAAAGTCTGGTATAGTATACCACAAACCGTTCTGGTTTCCTAGAAAAACCTTCAAGATTTGTTGTGCGAAGACAGGCGGACACTCCGCGCGGTCTATACCGATCCAACGTTTATGTATCATTCTATCATCGAAGGAAAACCCGCAATGGATAAAGACCGGAGCTCTGCGGCGGCAACGGCGGCACCGCAGAGCTCCGGTTTCTTTTTACACCATTTTTTGAAAATCTTGAAAATAAGGGCTTGACTTTGGGAAAAGCTCTGCTATAATAATAACGCTGTCATTTTTGACTAGAAACAATCGCATATGCGGAAAAGCACTGGAACAGCTATGGAGAAGTCGCCTAGTTGGTCGAGGGCGCATGATTGGAAATCATGTAGGCCCCTAAAGGGTCTCGAGGGTTCGAATCCCTCCTTCTCCGCCAAAAAGAGGACTGCCCTGTGGGCGGTCCTCTTTTTGGCGGAGAAGGAGGGCCGGTTTTGCCGAAGGCAAAACCGGGTCGCCTGCGGGCGGGCTGATTGAAATCCCGCAGGGGGAACCCGCAGAGGTTCCCCCCGCAGACACCCCCCTCCTTGCGAGGTAAGAGTGCCCGGCGGACATTCTCCCGGCCCTGCTCACCGCCCTCATCAGGTCTCCGCAGAGGGGAAAACCTGCGTGCCAAACCGCATCTGCCGAAAAGAGAGACCGCGGGGCTGTATGCCCCGCGGTCTTTGTGTCACTGATAGATGGGAAACTCCCGGCACAGGGCGTCTACCTCCCGCCGGATCTGCTCTTTGCAGCCCTCGAAATCCCGGGCGGCCATAGCCATCCACCGGGCGATC
Organism: uncultured Oscillibacter sp.; assembly: GCA_947644365.1. Lineage (GTDB taxonomy): Bacteria > Bacillota > Clostridia > Oscillospirales > Oscillospiraceae > Oscillibacter. Next base: position 3,317 of record CANRYZ010000062.1, read on the forward strand.
CGCACCATCTCCGGCTCCAGGAAGCCCCGGGAGGTAACGGCGGGGGTGCCCACCCGGATGCCGCTGGTAACGAAGGGCTTCTCCGGGTCGTTGGGAATGGCGTTCTTGTTTACCGTGATCTGGACCTCGTCCAGACGGCGCTCAAACTCCTTGCCGGTGATGTGGAAATTCCGCACATCCACCAGGCACAGATGGTTGTCCGTGCCGCCGGACACCAGGCGGAAGCCCTGCTTCACCAGCTCCTCCGCCAGGACGGCGGCGTTTTTCACCACCTGCCGGCCGTAGGCCTGAAATTCCGGCTTCAGGGCCTCGCCCAAGCACACCGCCTTGGCGGCGATGATATGCTCCAGGGGACCGCCCTGGGTGCCGGGAAACACGGCGGAGTTGATTTTCTTGTACATGGCCTCGTCGTTGCAGAGAATCATGCCGCCCCGGGGGCCCCGCAGGGTCTTGTGGGTGGTGGTGGTCACCACGTCGGCATAGGGCAGAGGGGAGGGGTGGACCCCGGCGGCCACGAGACCGGCGATATGGGCCATATCCACCATTAAATAGGCGCCCACCTCGTCGGCCACGGCCCGGAACCGGGCGAAGTCAATGACGCGGGGATAGGCGCTGGCGCCGCAGACGATGAGCCTGGGACGGCAGGCCCTGGCGGTCTCCAGAAGGGCGTCGTAGTCGATGGTCTCGGTGTCGCCGCTGACGCCGTAGGGCACGATGTGGAAATACTTGCCGGAGATGTTTACCGGGCTGCCGTGGGACAGGTGGCCGCCGTGGGCCAGATTCATGCCCAGGATGGTATCGCCGGGCTGGGCCAGGGCGAAGAAGGCCGCCAGGTTGGCGTTGGCCCCGGAGTGGGGCTGGACGTTGGCGTAATTGCAGCCGAAGAGCCGGCAGGCCCGCTCCCGGGCGATCTCCTCGGTGACGTCCACGGCGTAGCAGCCGCCGTAGTAGCGCCTGCCGGGATACCCCTCGGCGTATTTGTTGGTAAGACAGGTGCCCATGGCGAGCATCACGGCGGGGCTCACCAGGTTCTCCGAGGCAATCAGCTCGATATTGCGGCACTCCCGGGCAAACTCCTCCCGGATGGACGCGCCCACCTCGGGGTCGAATTGGGAGATCAGGTCCATGGTCTGCTGTATCATCGGGGAATTTCCTCCTTTGCTGACAGAGAGAGTATTACCCCTATTTTAGGCGATGGACCCCTTTTTAACAATGGCATATTTTCACCGGAAATCTCCCGGCATCTGTGGGGATATTGGTACTTTTTACAGGCCTCTCACCCCAGACGGGCGGGAACGCCGTCCTCGTACAAGCCCCGCTCCGTCAGCACCCAGGGAACGGGATAGTCGTGGGGCTCCACGGGGATCTCCTCCCGGAGCAGCCGCTCCCGGCACAGCAGCACGGCGCCGCCCCGGTAGTGGGCCAGAAAGCGGTCGTAGTACCCGCCGCCGCGGCCCAGGCGGCGGCCGGCGCGGTCGCAGGTGACGCAGGGCAGCACGGCGAAATCCACCTCGTCCGGCAGGAGGAGCGCGCTGTCCGCCGGGGGCTCCGGGATGCCATAGGCCCCGGGGGTGAGACGGTCCAGGGCGGCGACGCGCCGCAGCTCCATCTGTCCCGGACCGGTACAAAGGGGCGCGCAGAGGACCTTTCCGGTGTTCAGGGCGTCCTCCAGAATGGGCCGGGTGTCCACCTCCCGCCCGGCGCCCGCGAAACAGAACACCGTCCCGGCGGACCGGTACTCCGGCATGGCCAGGAGACGGGCGGCGATGGCCCGGCCGGAATCCTCCAGATACCGCGGGGAGAGACGCTCCTCCAGGCTCCGGACCGTGTTCCGGAGGCGCTGTTTTTCCTCTTGTCTCGTCATGGCAGGGGGTCCTCCTCTCGATGGCCGGGCCGGGACGCGCCGAAGGCGATGGCGTCCGCGCCGAATCTCCCCCGGATACGGTCCATGGCGGCCTCCAGCTTCTCCTGCCGCTCCTTTCTGGGCAGGGCCGCGGCGTTAAACAGGTCCACCTGCTCGTAGGCCGCGTCCTCCGGCGAGAGGTGGATGGCGGTGACGGTGAGAGCCCGGATGGGAGCCGGGGGCTGCCACAGCTCCTCCGCCAGGTCCATGGCGCTCTCCGTCAGGTCCCGGATGAGATGGGTGGGGGCGGCAAACTGCTGCTGGCGGGAGCGGTCGTGAAAGGCCGGGTCCCGGACCGTTACCTGAACGCCCCCGGCGTACAGGCCCAGCCGCCGCAGCCGGGAGGCCACGGAGTCCGCCAGCACGGCGATCCCCCGCCGGACCTCCTCCCGTGTGGTGAGATTCTGGGGAAAGGTGGTGCCGTTGCCCACGGATTTCACCGGCTCCGCCTCCGCCCGGGAGCGGACGGGGTCCCGGTCCAGGCCGTTGGCGTACTCGTGGAGCTGGGTCCCCATCTTGCCCATGAGGGTCTCCAGCATCTCCCGGCGGCAGGCGGCCAGCTGGCCGATGGTGTCCACTCCATACTGGTGCAGAAGCTTCCGGGCCGCGCCGCCCACGTACAGCAGGTCCCCCACCGGCAGGGGCCAGACGATGCGCCGCCAGTTCTCCCGGGAGATCACGGTGGTGGCGTCCGGCTTTTTATAGTCGCTGCCAAGCTTCGCGAAGACCTTGTTGAAGCTGACCCCCACGGAGAGGGTCAGGCCCAGCTCCTCTCTCATCCTCTGACGCAGCACGTCCGCCAGGGCGGCGGCGTCCCCGCCGAAGAGGTGGAGGGTGTGGGTCACGTCCAGCCAGCTCTCGTCGATGCCAAAGGGCTCCACCAGGTCGGTGTACTGGTCGTAGATGGCGTTGACCCGCCGGGAGTAGTCCCGGTACAGGTCGTGGTGGGGCGGCAGGAGCACCAGGCCGGGGCACTTCTTCCTGGCCTGCCAGATGGTCTCCGCCGTCTGAACGCCGTATTTTTTCGCGGGCTCGTTTTTCGCCAGGATGATGCCGTGGCGGGAGGAGGGGTCCCCGCAGACCGCCGTGGGGACCTCCCGCAGGTCCGGGTGGCTCAGAAGCTCCACCGAGGCGTAAAAACAGTTCAGATCACAGTGCAGGATCACGCGGTCCATGGACGGTCCTCCTCTCCGGGCGTTTTCTCTATAATAGCACATTTGTTCCCGTTTGAAAAGAGGGAGAAACAGGGAGACCTGCCTCAAGGCGGCGCGATGGCGGAAATGTTCATATGCGTTGCTTGCGGTAACGGGCAGTTTCTCCTATAATCGTCTCAACCACTATAAAGGAAGCGAGGATTTCTCATGTTGAACGAAAACATCAGAGCCGTCAGAAAGGGAAAGGGACTCTCCCAGGAGGAGCTTGCCGTCAAGCTGGGCGTGGTGCGGCAGACCGTCTCGAAATGGGAGCAGGGACTGTCGGTTCCCGATTCGGATCTATTGCTCTCCCTGTCCGAGACCCTTGAGACCCCTGTCAGCACTTTGCTGGGAGAGACGGTCCCCCTCCAGGAGGCCGACAGCGTAAAGTCGATCTGCGAAAAGCTGGAGGTCATAAACCTCCAGCTGGCGCAGAGGAAGGCCGTAAGGCAAAAAACACTTCATTGGCTGTTTATTTTACTGTGCGGAGCCGTCCTTGTCATCTTCGCGGCTTTAAGCGTATGGAAGAGCCCTTACCTGGGCTGGGATTACAGCGACCCCGAGACCGCCGTCGCCGGCACGGTCCTCCACGGGTTTGAGTGGCTGTTTGTCAGGCTGGCCCCGGCGGTCCTCATAGGGGCGGCGGTCGGAATCTGCCTGACGCGGAAGAGAGGCTAAGCTCCGCCCCGGCGCAAACGCAAAAGGCGCAAACCGGGAGGAGGCGGCGTGCTGGAGCACGCCGCCTCCTCCGAAAAGAAAAGGTATGGATCAACAACGATCAGATGACTTCCATCAGCACCAGGGCGATGGTGACAAAGGTGGCCAGCACCGCCAGGGAGAACAGGGCGAACCCGGCGTTGAACCGCTTGCTCTCCACGATGGTCTGGGACTCCGGCACCAGCTTGGCCCGGCGCAGCGCGGTGACCACGGGCTTGTAGAGCACCAGGATCAGGCCCATGTTCAGTCCGCCCTTGACCAGGTTGAAGGGCAGGAACACGGTGGGCAGCATCCCCGCCACCACGTCCCGGGGCACGCCCTGGTAGATGGGGGTGACGAGGTAATTCCACAGCAGCATCACCACCACCTGGGCGGCGACGGCCAGGGTCAGACCGATGACGGCGCCCTTTTTGGTGTGCATCTTCTTGTAGACAAAGGCAGCGGTGCAGCAGAAGGAGGCGGTGGCCAGCACGTTCATGAGGCAGCCGATGGGGCCGGTGTCGCTGACGGTGAGCATTTCGATCACAGGCAGCACCACGGAGATGGCGGCGGCGGCCAGAGGCCCGAAGAGGAAGCCGCCCACGGTGATGGCGGTGGCCTGCACGTCCAGCTGGAGGAAGCCGTACACCTGGGGGAGCATCTTGCTCAGCAGCATGGTCACATAGGCCACGGCGGTGAGCATACCCAGGGAGGTGACGGTCTTGACGTTCATGCGGGCGCGGGGACGGGAGACGACGGTGACATTGGGATCGGACATAAAAATACACTCCTTTGATCTGTTTGAAAACACCTGGACGCTTTGACTTCTCTCCAGGTGAACAAACAGCAAAGGAGCGCGCCGGTAAGCGCGCGGCTATGCCGCACTCATCTTCTTCCATCCCGACTATACGGTTGGTCCCGGAGTTTCACCGGGTCAGCGGAGGCCTTACGGCCGCCGGTCGCGGACTGTACCGCCAGTGGGGAATCGCACCCCGCCCTGAAGACAAAGGATTCAGTTGTTTTCTGAACGTAGTATACGACACTCCCGGGAAAAATGCAACCCCCAATTCCAGAAAATTTCAGGCGGCAGGCGGAAAATCAGTACAGATATGGAATAAACTGTTAATAATTAGTTAAAATCGCAAATTTCGGCTTGCGCTGCCTGGTATTTTTTGCTATAATGTATAAAAAGAAATCAATGGAATATTCGGAGGCAGCGTACAGAGAGATTTGGCATAAATACCGTTGGAACTATCTGATAACTGAGCTTTATTGGACAAATCAACACCATTTATGTAAGCGCGTAAGCCGGGCCCCAAGGGCCAGTTTATGCGCTTTTTCTGTTTCCGTATCCATGGCCGTCCAGGGGGCGGCATGGGTGCGGATCGTTGTTTTATGGTTTCTAAATAGAGGAATCTATAGCGTGTGAAAGAAAGGCGGTATGTGTTATGAGCTGGCAGAATGAGTTGAAGAACGGAATCAGGACCGCGGAGGAGCTGGCCCCCATCCTGGGCTGGACGGCGGAGGAGACGGCGCGGCACGCGGAGGTGCTGGAGCGGTTCCCCATGCTGATTACCCCCTACTACCTCTCCCTGGTGGACCCCAAAGACCCCGACGACCCCATCGGGCGCATGTGCATTCCCTCTCTGGAGGAGCTGGCCGGAGGAGGCTCCTTTGACACCAGCGGCGAGGCGGACAACACCAAACTGGAGGGGATGCAGCACAAATACTCCCAGACGGTGCTGCTGCTGTCCACCAACCAGTGCGCCATGTACTGCCGCCACTGTTTCCGCAAGCGGCTGGTGGGCCTCTCCGAGGAGGAATTGAATAAGCGTGTGGACGAAGTGGTTGCCTACGTAAAGGACCACCGGGAGATCTCCAATGTGCTGGTCTCCGGCGGCGACGCCCTGCTGAATCCCAACCATATCGTAGAGCGCTACCTGCGGGAGCTGAGCGATGTGGAACACCTGGACTTCATCCGCTTCGGCTCCCGGGTTCCGGTGACTCTGCCGGAGCGCATCTACGGCGACCAGGAGCTGCTGGACCTCTTCGCCCAGTACGCCAAGAAGAAGGCCCTGTGCCTGGTGACCCAATTCAACCACCCCCGGGAGCTGACGGAGGAGGCCCGGCGGGCCGTCCGGGCCCTGATCGAGCGGGGCGTGCTGGTGCGGAACCAGACGGTGCTGCTGCGGGGCGTCAACGACAGCGGGGAGGTCCTGGGAGACCTGCTCTCCGGCCTGACCCGGTGGGGCGTGGTGCCCTACTATATCTTCCAGTGCCGCCCGGTCACCGGGGTCCACAGCCGGTTCCAGGTGCCCCTGAACGAGGGGATCCGCATCGTGGACGACGCAAAATCCCGGCAGAACGGCTTCGGCAAGGCGGTGCGCCACGCCATGAGCCACCCCCTGGGCAAAATCGAGATCTTCTGCCGGCTGCCCGGCGGAGAGACGCTGTTCAAATTCCACCAGAGCAAGTACCCGGAAAACGCCGCCCGGGTATTCACGGCAAATCTGGCCCCCACAGATACCTGGCTGGACGATGACTTGAAGGGCATGTAATCCCTCGGGAGACAAAATGGTAACAAAAAAGAGACACATCTTGCGATGTGTCTCTTTTCTC
>CANRYZ010000063.1 GCA_947644365.1 uncultured Oscillibacter sp.
CTCCACGGTGATCTCCAGCCCCAGGCCCAGGGGAAAGGCGGTCTCAAGCCCGGTGAACAGGCGGTGGAGCTGTTTCGCGGTCAGGGTGGTGGGCGTGCCGCCGCCCACGTACAGCGCCCGGATTCGCAGGCCGTTCTCCCGCACCATCTCCCCGGCGGCCCGAATCTCCGCCGTCAGGGCGTCCAGGTAGGGCTCCACCAGGGAAAAGCTCCTCTCCACCGACTGGCTGACAAAGGAGCAGTAGGCACACCGGGTGGGGCAGAAGGGAACGCCGATGTAGACGGCGATATCCCGGGGCCCCAGGTCCCGGGCCGTCTCCGCCGCCACGGCGCCGGTCTCCGCCGCCAGCGCCGCCCGGGAGGGGGAGACGAAGTAGGTCTCCTCCAGCATCTTCCGGGCCTCCCCCGGGGTCTTTCCCCCCTGGATGCACCAGGCGGCGGGCTTGTCGGGCCGGACTCCCGTCAGCATCCCCCAGGGGGGCGGGGCGTCCAGGAGCTCCAGAGCCGCCTGGTAGAAGCAGGCTCCCACGGCGTGCCGCCGCTGGCCCTCCCGCGCGAAGTCCGTGCCGGAGAGGGGGGCGGAGAGGAAGGCGCTGTTCGCTCTGCCGCGGAGGGAGAGGTCCACCGTCACCAGCAGGCGGCTCTCCTCCTCCCGGCAGGCTACCCTGGCCCAGGTCTCGTCCCCCGGCAGGATGGGCTCATAGACCGGCAGCTCCCCGGGGAACAGGTTCATGAGGCTCTGCTCCACAGTATACCGCTCGTCGTGGCCCTTTAATACCAGCTTCATGGCTCAAAACCCGCCGCTCAGGGCCTGGCGGAGGTAGGGATTCACCCGCCGCTCCCGGCTGAGGGTGCTGTCCTCCATATGGCCGGGCAGGACCTGGAGATCCCCCTCCAGCTCTCCCAGCCGCCGCAGGGAGGCCAGCATCTTGGCGGTGTCCCCGCCGGGGAAGTCCGTCCGGCCGCAGGAGCCGGCGAAGAGGGTGTCCCCGCAGAAGAGAACGCCGCCGCAGCGCAGCGTTACGCTGCCCTCGGAGTGGCCGGGGGTGTGAAGGACCTGGAGCTCCAGGTCCCCCAGGGGCAGGCGGTCCCCCTCGCCGTAGAAGTCCACGCTGGAGAGCTGGGTTTGCAGGGGGAACAGGGACAGCTCCACGTTCCGGTAGTCCCGCTCGTGGATATAGACCCTGGCGCCGGGAAAGGCGGCGGCCAGCTCCGCCGCGGCACCGGTGTGGTCGTAGTGGCCGTGGGTCAGCAGGATATAGCGGACGTCCAGCCCCTTCAACGCCGCCAGCAGGCGGGGGGCGTCTCCGCCGGGATCGATAACGGCGGCCTGGCGGGAGGACTCGTCCTCTAAAATATAGCAGTTGGTGCCGATGGGGCCCACCGGCATGGCTTTGATGTTCATACGGTCCTCCCGGTAATCTCAGAAATTTCCCTCGGTGTCAAGCAGGATGGTCACAGGCCCGTCGTTGCGGGAGTCCACCTGCATGTCGGCGCCGAACTCGCCGTGCTCCACTTGGAAGCCCCGCTCCCGGCACCGGGCCATGAATTTCTCGTACAGGGGGATGGCCAGGTCCGGTTTGGCGGCCTTGGAGAAGCCGGGGCGGCGGGAGGAGGTGTCGGCGTACAGGGTGAACTGGGAGACCACCAGCAGGCTCCCGCCCACCTGCTCCAGGTTCAGGTTCATCCGCTCCTCCTCGTCCTCGAAGATCCGGAGGTTGCAGATTTTGTCCGCCAGCTTTACGGCGGCGTCCCCGGTGTCGTTGGGGCCCACGCCCAGCAGGACCAGGTAGCCCTGGCCGATCTGGCCGTTGATCTTGCCGTCAATGGTGACGGACGCGTGCTTCACGCGGGTGACAACAGCTCGCATAGTAACTCCTTCTCACGCCTCAGCCAGAGGGCCGGGTGACCTGGAGGACCCCGGAGATCTGGTTGAGCTTATTGATGATGCTGTGCATCTGCTCGCCGTCCCGGACCCGGATCTCGATGCGGGCGATGGCGAAGCCGTCGTCCGTGCTGCGGCAGTGGATGCCGGAGACGAAGGTCTTGGTGGTGGACAGAGCCGCGGACACGTCCAGCAGCAGGTTCATCCGGTCCTTGGCCACCACCTCCAGGGTGGTGGGGTAGCTCTCGTTGGTATCGCTGCCCCAGGAGACCTTGATCCAGCGGCCGGAGAGGGCCGGGTCGGCCCGGCGCTCCGGGGCGGCGTTGGGGCAGTCGCTGCGGTGGACGGACACGCCGTAGCCCCGGGTGATGAAGCCCACGATCTCGTCCCCCGGCACGGGGGTGCAGCACTTGGAGAACTTCACCAGGCAGTTGTCCAGCCCCTCTACAATGATGCCCTGCTCGCTCTTGACCTGCTTGGGGGCGGAGGACCGGGGCTGTTCCTCGGCCTTGGGCGCGTTTTCCAGAGCCTCCAGGGCCTGTTTCTCCGCCTGCTGCTTGGCGATGCGCTGGAGCTCCCCCTGCATCCGGCTCACCGCCTTCTGGGCGGTGAAGCCGCCGTAGCCGATGGCGGCGTACATATCGTCCAGGGTGGTATAGGTGACCTTTTTCAGAAGGCCCGGCAGCCGGTCGGGGCCCAGCAGGTCTTTCATGGAGAGGCCGCAGTGCTTCAGCTCCGCCTCAAAGGCGGCCCGGCCGTTGACGATGTTCTCGTCCCGCCGCTCCTTCTTGAACCACTGGCGGATTTTGCTACGGGCCTCGTTGCTCTTGGCGATCTTCATCCAGTCCCGGCTGGGCCCCTTGGCGCCCTTGGAGGTGAGGATCTCCACGATGTCTCCGTTTTTCAGGACGTGGTCGAAGGTGACGATGCGCCCGTTGACCTTGGCGCCCACCATGCGGTTGCCCACGGCGGAGTGGATGGCGTAGGCGAAGTCGATGGGGGTGGCCCCGGCGGGCAGGTTCTGCACGTCGCCGTTGGGGGTGAAGACGAATACCTCGTCGGCAAACATGTCGATTTTCAGGGAGTGGATGAACTCCTCGGCGTCGGCGCCCTCCTGGTTCTCCAGCAGGCGGCGGACCCACTCGTACTTTCCCTCGGCTCCGGCGCCCTGGCCGTTCTGCTTGTACTTCCAGTGGGCGGCCACGCCGTACTCGGAGACCTCGTGCATGTCCCGGGTGCGGATCTGCACCTCAAAGGGGATGCCGTCGGTGCCCATGACGGTGGTGTGGAGGGACTGGTAGCCGTTGGGCTTGGGGGTGCCGATATAGTCCTTGAATCGGCCCAGAATGGGGGTGAAGATGTCGTGGACCACGCCCAGGACGTTGTAGCAGTCCCCCACGTTGTCCACGATTACCCGGAAGGCGAAGAGGTCGAAGATCTCGTCCAGGTTCTTGTTCTGGTTGAACATCTTGCGGTAGATGCTGTAGGGATGCTTCACCCGGCCGTAGACCAGGTGGGAGATGCCCAGCTCGTCCAGGCGGGTCTCCACCTGGGCCCGGGTCTTCTGCATGAACATGTCGTATTCCGTCTTCTTGGCCTCCAGCCGGGAGACGATCTCCTGGTATCCCACGGGGTCCAGGTATTTCAGCGACAGGTCCTCCAGCTCCCACTTCATCCGCTGCATGCCCAGCCGGTGGGAGATGGGGGCGTAGATCTCCATGGTCTCCAGGGATTTCTGCTTCTGCTTCTCCGGGGACTGGTACTCCATGGTCCGCATGTTGTGGAGCCGGTCGGAGATCTTGATGAGGATCACCCGGATGTCCTTGCTCATGGCGATGAGCATTTTCCGCAGGTTCTCCATCTGCTCGTCTTCCTTGGTGGCGTACTGGATGCGGGTCAGCTTGCTGACGCCTTCCACCAGGTCGGCGATGGTGGGGGAGAAGAGCCGGGCCACGTCGGCGTGCTCGGCGGGAGTGTCCTCGATGACGTCGTGAAGGAGGGCGGCCTCGATGGACTCGCTGTCCAGCTTCAATTCCTCCGCCACGATCTGCGCCACCGCCAGGGGATGGATGATATAGGGCTCGCCGCTCTTGCGCTTTTGCCCCTCGTGGCACTTGTCGGCGTATTCAAAGGCGCTGCGGATGTGGTCGAAATCCGCCGAGGGGTTGTAGCTCCGAATGGTCTTTTCCAGATGGCTGTACTGCTCCTGGATGGTCATGGCAGGTCACCTCGATTCCGGTTGGAGCCGCCTGCGGCCAGGCGGGCGAGATAGGGACAGGCGGTGAGGTCCACCTTCCCCTGGGTGGGATTCAGGCTGGCCTGGAGGGTGTCCTCCCGGCGGGAAAGGGCCAGCAGCCCCCGCTCACGGAACACCGCCAGGGCCAGGGCGGTGCGGAGAAAGCTCTCGTTCCCGCCGGCCTCCGCCGCCAGGCACCGCAGCCAGGGGAGCCAGGGCGCCTCCGCCTTTCCATGGCGCAGGCGGCGCTCCAGCGCCACCCAGCAGGCGGCGAACTGCTCCCGGGGAGCCCGGAGGCGGCTTTTTTCCTGGGCGGTCAGGTCTCCGCCGTCCAGCAGGCGGTCCAGCAGGTCCAGCGCCTCCGCCTCGTGACGGCTGGGGGACAGGGAGGGACGGATGTCGATGAGCTGCAGCTGCAAAGAGGTGGTTCCCCGGAAGGTGTTGGCCTGGAGGTAGAAAGCGGCGTCCACCCGGCTGCCCGCCGCCATGCCGCACTCCTCCGCCGTCACGGAGAAGAAGATGGCGTCAAACCGGCAGGCGCCCTTGGAGAGCCGGAATTTCAGGTGCTTGCCCTGGCCCACGGACTGCACGCTGTCCACCGTGGCCCCCAGCAGGGCGAAGGCGGGCCGGGCGTTGCCGGCGCCGTAGGGCTCCAGCAGGCTCAGCTGCTCCACCTCCTGGAGCGTCACCGCGGCGGGGCAGGCGATGGGGGCGTCCAGCTCCAGGGAGGAGACGGGCAGCTCCCCGCCGGAGACGGAGCGCACATAGCGGTTTATCCGGGTTCGGAAGGCGGCGATGTTCCCCTCGGGGATGGTAAATCCCGCGGCCAGCTCGTGGCCGCCGAAGCCGTCCAGCAGGTCCGCGCAGGACTCCAGGGCGGCGAAGAGGTTGAAGCCCCCGTAGGACCGGCAGGAGCCCCGGCCCGTGCCCTCCTTCAGGTGGATCATGAAGCTGGGGCAGGAGTATTTCTCGCTGAGGCGGGAGGCGACGATCCCCACTACCCCCTGGTGCCAGCGGTCGCTGGCCAGCACCAGGGCGCTGCGCTCCTCGTCCCGGAGGCCCTCGATCTGTTCCACGGCGTCGGCGCAGATGGCCTGCTCCACCGCCTGGCGCTCCCGGTTCAGCTCGCACAGCGCCCGGGCCATCTCCTCCGCCCTGGCGGGGTCGGAGCACTCCAGCAGGTCGGCGGCCAGGTCCGCCGCGCCCATGCGCCCGGCGGCGTTGATCCGGGGGGAGAGGACGAAGCCGATCTGGATGGAGGTAATGGGCCTGCCCAGCAGGCCGGCCTCCTTCAAGAGGGCGTGGACCCCCACGAAGTCCGTGTGGGGCAGGGCCTCCAGCCCGCAGGAGACGATGGTGCGGTTCTCGCCCTCCATGCGCATGACGTCGGCGATGGTGCCGATGGCGGCCAGGGTGCAGTACCGGGCGAACAGGGCGTCCTCCCGGCTCTCGCCTCCCAGGGCCAGCACCAGCTTCAAGGCCACGCCCACCCCCGCCAGATGCTTGAAGGGATAGGGGCAGTCGGGCCGGTGGGGGTCCACCACGGCGGCGGCCCGGGGCAGGTCCTCCTTGCACTCATGGTGGTCCGTCACCACCACGTCCAGCCCGATGGAACCCGCAAATTCCACCTCGTCGTTGCCGGTGATGCCGCAGTCCACCGTGACCATCAGCGTGGCCCCCTGGTCCCGCAGGCTGGAAATGGCGTCTTTGGACAGGCCGTACCCGTCCTCGATCCGCCGGGGGATATACCGCAGGCATTTGACGCCGCAGCTTTTCAGATAGTCCATCAGCAGCACCGTGGAGGTGATGCCGTCCACGTCGTAGTCGCCGAAGACGGCGACGGTCTCCCCCTCCGTCACGGCCCGCTGAATGCGCTCCACGGCCCTGTCCATGTCCCGCATGAGCATGGGGGAGAGGGTCAGCTTCCGGTCCCGGTCCAGAAATTCCGCCGCGGACTCGGCGCTGTCCACGCCCCGCGCGGCCAGCACCGTGGAGAGCAGGTAGGGATACCCCGCCCCCCGCAGGAGGTTCACCGCCTGCGGATCGGGGGTCCCGATGTTCCATTTTTCAAATTTCACTGGTGTCGCGGGTCTCCTTTCAAACCGGCGGCGGCGCGCCGAACCTATTATAACTTTTTCATTATAGCAGGAAAGACGGGCCAGGTAAAGAAAAAATATCACAGAATTGCCGTCAAATTGTGAAAGAAATGCTTGCGTTTTCTCATAGGCTGTGGTATATTACATATGTTAGTAATGTGGTAGTGTGGAGAGTGGACCTCAGGTCCGCTCTTTTTGTTGGACTTTTCCGCATACCAAAATTATGAAGATCAGAGAGATGATGGAGGCCACCCTCTTATGAAGAAGATCACGGAACTCACCGCCGAGCTGGCCGCCCCCGCCATCGCGGAGGCCGGCTGCACCCTCTGGGACGTGGAGTATGTCAAGGAGGCCGGGACCTGGTACCTGCGGGTGCTGCTGGACAAGGAGGGCGGCGTGGACATCCTGGACTGCGAGTCCGTGTCCCGGAAGCTCTCGGACCTGCTGGACGAGGCGGACCCCATCGAGGGGAGCTACACCCTGGAGGTGGGCTCCGCCGGGGCGGAGCGGGCGCTGAAGCGCCCCGGGGACTTTGCCCGCTTCCTGGGCAGCCCCGTGCTGGTGAAGCTGTACCGGGCCCGGGACGGGCGCAAGGAATTCGCCGGGACCCTGGCCGGCTACGACGAGGCCAGCGGGGACGTCTGCGTTGCCGTGGGCGGGGAGACGATGACCTTCCCCAAGAAGGAGACCGCCCTGGTCCGCCTGCGGGTGGAGCTCTGATTTTTCGGAATCCGCAGAAGATTGAAAATATTTCATATAGAATCGAGTAAAAAAGGAGAGTCGCGCCATGAGAGGCAAGAAGCAGAAGGAGCCCGCCGGGATGAATCCCGCGGAGATCTTCGCCGCGCTGGAGCTGTTGGAAAAGGAGCGGGGGGTCCCCCGGACCTTTATGATGGAGAAGATCATCCAGGCCATCACCACCGCCTATAAGCGGGACCACGAGGGCGTGGAGAACGTCATCGTGGATGTGGACGAAGAACACCAGGACCTGAAGATGTTCGTCCAGAAGAACGTGGTGGACGAGGAGGACTATGTGGACCCCCCCAATGAGATGACGCTGGAGGAGGCCAAGGCCCTCTCCGCCAGGTATGAGATCGGCGACGTGGTGAACATTCCGGTGGACAAGATGGAATTTGGCCGCATCGCCGCCGGAAACGGCAAGCAGGTCATCATCCAGGGCCTGCGGGAGGCCGAGCGGGGCATGGTGTACGACGAGTTCAACTCCAAGCAGCACGAGATTTTGACCGGCGTGGTCACCAGAGTGGACCCCCGGAACGGAAACGTGTCTCTGCGCATCGGCACCGGCACCGAGTCCACCGAGGCGCTGCTGATGGCCGGGGAGCAGGTCCCCGGCGAGGAGATGACCGAGGGGATGCACGTCAAGGTGTATGTGGTGGATGTCCGCCGCTCCACCCGCGGGCCCCAGGTGCTGATCTCCCGCACCCACCCGGGCCTGGTGAAGCGCCTCTTTGAGCTGGAGGTCCCCGAGATCTTTGACGGCACCGTGGAGGTGAAGTCCGTGGCCCGGGAGGCCGGCAGCCGCACAAAGATGGCGGTGCGGTCCAACGAGGAGAACGTGGACCCCATCGGCGCCTGCGTGGGCCCCAAGGGCCAGCGGGTGGCCAGTATCGTCGACGAGCTGCGGGGCGAGAAGATCGACATCATCAAGTGGAGCGAAGACCCGGCGGAGTTCATTGCCGCCGCCCTGGCCCCCGCCGAGGTGCTGGACGTGTGGATGGCGGACGAGGGCAAGGCCTGCCGCTGCGTGGTGCCCGACGACCAGCTGTCTCTGGCCATCGGTAAGGAGGGCCAGAACGCCCGCCTGGCGGCCCGCCTGACGGGGTACAAGATCGACATTAAGCCGGAGAGCTACCAGGAGCTCGAGGAACCTGAGGAGCCGGAGACCGCCGGGGCGGCCCCGGAGGACGGGGCCCTCACCGGGGAATGACGTCCCGCCGGCCGCGGGAAGTCCGCCCCTGAGGGGGCCGTTTCCCGGGACCGGAGGACGGCTGGAATATCTGTGCTGATTGGAGGCGGCCCTATGCCGAAAGTAAAGAAGATCCCCCAGCGGCAGTGTGTGGGCTGCCGTGAGATGAAGGATAAAAAGTCCCTGCTCCGGGTGGTGAGGTCCCCGGAGGGCCAGGTGAGCCTGGACTTCGGCGGGAAGAAGCCGGGGCGGGGGGCCTACGTGTGCCCGTGTCTTGCCTGCCTTCAGCGGGCCCGGAAGACTAGGGCCCTGGAGCGGGCGTTTGAGACGGCCATCCCGCCGGAGGTCTACGACGCCATGGAGGCGGAACTGCGAGGTGCGGATGGACAGTAAGAGAGCGCTCTCCCTGCTGGGGCTGGCCCTCCAGGGCGGCAATCTGGCGGTGGGAGAGGAGCCGGTGGAGGCCGCCGCCCGGGCCAGGGACGCCAGGCTCCTGCTGCTGGCCGCCGACGCCGCGGACAACACCCGCCGCCGGGCGGAGCACTTCGCCCTGGCGGGCCAGTGCCTGTGGCTCCGCGTTCCCTTCACCAAGGAGGAGCTGGGCATGGCCCTGGGGCGGACCTCCGTGGCCCTGGCGGCGGTGACGGACGCCGGCCTCGCCAGCGCCGTGGTCCGCCGTTTGGCCGAGGGCGACCCGGACCGGTACGGCGAGGCCGCCGCCCAGCTGGAGGTCAAGGCCAAAAGGGCCAGGGAACGCCAGGCAGAGCGTCTGGCGCATGAGAAAAATGTGCGCCGGGGAAAGCGAAAGCCCGGGAAGGTCCCGGAGCGCCCGGCGAAAAAAGCCGCCGGGGAGCGGGCGGCGCCGTCCCGGGGGACCGGGTCCCGTCCCGCTGCCAGGAGCGGCCGCCCCAAACCGGGGGCGAGGGCAAAGCCTTACGCCCACAGCCGCCCTGTGAAAAAGGGCAAGGGCTCCTTCCGGAAGCGGGAGGATTGAATCATTAAAATTTCCCAGCCCCCGGGTTGGAGCATAACGAGGTGTTTTGATTGGGTATTGAGAAATACAGGGTCCATGAGGTGGCGAAGGATTTCGGCCTCCCCACCAAGACCATCACCGAGATTCTGACAAAGTATGCGGCCGCGCCAAAGAACCACATGCAGGTCCTGACGGATCGCGAGCTGTCCGTGATTTTCGACTATCTGACCCAGAAAAATCCGGTCTCCAGCATTCAGGACATCTTTGCCGATGTCCAGAAAAAGGCGGAGGAGAAGCCTGCTGATGAGAAGCCGGTCCAGCAGTCCGCTGAGCACCAGCAGTCCGCTGACCGTCAGCAGCCGGCTTCCGGCCAGCAGGGCAGGGGGCAGGCGGCCGCCGGCAAGCCCGGCCAGCCCGGCCAGCGGC
>CANRYZ010000064.1 GCA_947644365.1 uncultured Oscillibacter sp.
GCCACCTACGCCAAGCCCTGCGAGGTCCGCCTCCGGGCCACCGCCAAGGCCGCCACGGAGGAGGAGGCCTATTCCATGCTGGCCCCTGTGGAGCAGATGGTCCTGGATACCCTGGGGGACGTCGTCTACGGCGTAGACATGATGGACCTGGCGGAGTGCTGCCACTCCCAGCTTCTCCGGCGGAACATGACCCTGGCCACCGCCGAGAGCTGCACCGGCGGCCTGGTGGCCGAGAAGCTTACCGCCATCCCCCACGCCTCCGCTGTCTACCGGGGCGGGGTGGTCAGCTACTGGACCAGCGTCAAGGCCGGCGTGCTCCACGTCCCCCAGGATATTCTGGATACATACGGTCCCGTCTCCGAGGAGTGCGCCCGGGCCATGGCGGAGGGCGTCCGGGGCATCACCGGAGCGGATCTGGGGGTCTCCGTCACCGGTTCGGCGGGGCCGGACCCGGACGAGCGGGGCGTACCCGTGGGGATCGTGTATATCGGCCTTGCCACGCCGGAGGGGACCTTCTGCCGCTCCCTGGACTTGGGCCGCCGGCGGCGGGACCGCATCCAGGGCCTGGCGGCCAACCACGCCTTTGACGTGGTCCGGCGGTACCTGACGGGTCTGCCCGTCTGACCGGACCTCCTTGACAATCCTCCCGAAATCCTCTATGATGGGAGGGCCGCGGAGGCCCTGCGCCCCGCAAAACGAGAGAAAGGGAACGTGACCATGGACATGAATTTTGACGTGAAGGGCAAGATTGAGGAGCTGGTGGAGAAGATTCAGAAGGACCCCGTCAAGCTCAAGAGCTTCCAGGCGGACCCCATCAAAACGGTGGAGGGCCTGTTGGGCGTAAATCTGCCCGACGAGAAGCTCCAGCCCCTGGTGGCCGGCATCAAGGCCAAGCTGGCCGCCGGGGACATCGGCGATATGCTGGGCGGGCTGAAAAAGCTCTTCTGATTGCAGATCGCACAGGTTACAACAGACAAGACCCACCCGCTCCGCGCGGGTGGGTCTTGTCTATGCAGGCAAAACTCCATTTGGCAGGCGGGTCTCTGTTCTCCGCCGCCGCATTCGCATTCTGACCTCTGGCAGCATTTCACCAGCATATGGCTGCGGCGCGGGCAAACGCCCGCGCCCCTTTCGTTCTTTGAACCGCACGTCCCGCGCACAATTCTCCTCATGCAGAACGGACGCCCCGGGAAGGGGCGCCCGCCGGAAAATCAGGACTCCATGTGCCGCCCCAGGAAGGCGGCGATGGTCTGGGCCAGCTTGTACTCCGCGTCGCCGGGGACAGCGGGGGTGCTGCCGATGAACAGCACCAGGCCCAGCAGGTCGCCCTCGGAGAGAATGGGGGCCGCCACGTTGGCCAGGAGCTTATCGCTGCTGTCGGACACGGGGATGGCCTGGCCCTCGCCGCTGTACTGGTAGATCTGGCGGCTCTCCATGATCTGTTCCAGCTCCGAGGTAATGCGCTTGCCCATCAGCTCCCGCTTGCCCCCGCCGGCCACGGCAATCACCGTGTCCCGGTCGGTAACGGCGCAGATAGCGCCGGTGGAACGGCTCATAGTCTCGCACAGCTGGCCGGCGAAGTCCTCCACGCCCCCCAGGAGGGAGTATTTCTTAAAGATGACCTCCCCATCCCGGCTGGTGTAAATCTCCAGAGGGTCGCCCTCACGGATACGCATGGTACGACGGATCTCCTTGGGGATGACGACCCGTCCCAGGTCGTCGATCCGCCGTACGATTCCAGTTGCTTTCATATCAAAACTCCTTTTATCGGTTAAATCGCTATGTCTGCCGCCGATGCAGTTCATCGGCTGCCTGTCTGGCAAAAGATAGTATCCACAATATTTCCCGCCTTATGCCGGGAACAGGGCTGGAGAAGTTTGGGAAATCAGCAGGAAGAACGCCTGCTTTTGCCGCCGTTCCTCTCCCCGATCTCCGCCGCCCAGGAAAGGGAGCGTCCCATCTGAGGAGCTTTTCAAAGCGCCTGATAAGAAAGAAATTTCAGCGCGTCGGCGGCGGAGCGGATTTTATCGCACCAAAATAAAAACTCTGCGGTATAAAATGCGCCGCTGGACGCTCCCTCCGGGAGGACAACCCTTGCGGAAGCTCCCCGCTTCCGGTATAATAAGCGTACACATGAAAGTCTCCGCTCCAATATCCCCCCGGCATCCTGAGGCACTGAAGCGGTCCGCAGGACCGCAAGGGGCTGCGGACGGAGCCTTGCGCGGGCCGTCTCGCGGCAGGACAGACGGGCCAATCCGCCGCGTCCCTTACCGCGCGGCGCGCCCGTGGACAAAGGGCCTTTACCACTATGACTTGAAACGACAAGGAGGCGTAGCTGTGGCGAAGCGTTTGGACAAATTCTCAAAGCCCTTCCGGGACAGCCGTATCCCGTTCCTCCTGGCGGAGGTGCTCACCGACGGGGAGGGAGAGATGGTGGACGTGGTCTGCCGCTTTGTCAACGCCCCTGCGGCGGCCCTGCTGGGAATGCCCGCGGAGGATCTGCACCGGCGGCGGTTCACCCACGTGTTCCCCGCCGCGGCGCTGGAGGCCCTGGAACCCCTGCGGGACGTGGCCTTCTCCGGCTCCGCCGCCTCCTTCCTCTATACCACGTCGCTGAACCGGGAGATCTCCGTCACCTGCTACCAGCCCCAGTACGGCGTGGCCGCCTGCATTCTGGAGCCCCTTCGGAAGGAGGCCTCCCAGGAGCACACCCGCTTTCTGGCGGAGAACCTGCCGGGAACCGTGCTGTCCCTGGAGCTGAGCCGGGCGGGACTGCGGTGCCTGTCCTTCACCCAGGGACTGTGCGTCCTCACCGGCTGGAGCCGTCGGGAGCTGCTGGACCGCTGCGCCGACTTCGGTGCCCTGGTGGAGCCGGAGGACCGGCCGGAGTTTCTCCAGGCGCTGATGGACGCCGCCCGGGAGGACCGCCAGACCTCCCTCGGCTTCCGCCTGCTGCGGCGGGACCGGGAGCCGCTGTGGGTGGAGCTGCGGGCGGAGACGCTCTCCCGGCGGGAGGGGGCCGCCTCCTTCTACGCTGTCTTACTGGACGCGCAGCAGACCCGCCAGAGCCAGGCCCGGCTGGAGACCGTCCGGAATCAGCTTGCAAACGCCCATCAGGAGCTGGATTTCCTGTTTGACGGCCTCCCCTCCGCCCTGTGCCTCTTCCAGCGGGAGACGCCGGAGGGGCCCGCGCAGCCCCTCCGGCTGGGCCAGGGCCTGGCCCAGCTGCTCGGATATTCCCTTGCCGAGCTGAACCGCCGCCTGGCGGGAAATCCCATGTGGCGGGTCCACCCCCGGGACCGGGAGGCCCTCTCCGCCGCCGCGGAGGAGGCCCGAGCGGAGGGAAGGCCTCTGCGCCGGGTCTGCCGCCTGCGGGCCAGGGGCGGGACCGTCCGGTGGGCCGCCCTGGACGTGGCCTGGAGCGCCCTGAAGGACGGCGCCTGCCAAATCTACGCCGCCTGCTTCGACATCACCCGGGAGCGGGAGGAGTCGGACGAGGTGCGGTTTCAGGCCCAGCTGTGCGAGCTGATGCTGGACCAGTCCCGGATGATGAGCTTTGACTACGATCCCCTGGAGGACGTGGTCCGCAGCAAGCGGCACGACGGCTCCAGCCGCCATATCCAGCGCGTGACGGAGAACTACCTGTCCAACATGAGCCGGGACCAGGCCATCCACCCGGAGGACCGGGACCGCCGGGCCTCCATGATCCGCCGCCTCCTGGCACGTCCGGGCACGGAGACCCTGGAGTACCGGGCGGACTACGACGGCCAGGGCTGGCGGTGGTGCCGCATCTCCTGGGTGAGCCTGATGGACAACGCGGGGAACGTCTGCCGCCTCCTGGGCAAGGCGGAGGACGTGACCCAGCGGAAAATCTGCGCCCTGCGGTTCCAGGCCCTGGCAGCCCGGCAGAAAAAGCTCCCCGAGGGCGTTCTGGCCGTCATCCGGCTGGACCTCTCCGCCGACCGCATCACCGGCGCCCGCTCCGCCAGCCGCTATCTCACCGGCGTGCTCTTCGGCAACACGGCGGACGCCTGCCTCCGCCACCTGCGGGACAACATCCCGGACGAGGCCCAGCGGCAGGCCTTTGACGAACGGCTCCGCCGCCAGCCGCTGGTGGACGCCTTCCGGGGCGGGACGCTCCATGTGGAGCTGGAGCACCGCTTCTCCGTAGGGGAGGGCGGCGGAACCGTGTGGGCCCGCACCTCCGTGGAGCTGGCGGAGGACCCGGACACCCTGGCCTTCACCGCCTTCTGCACCATCGCCAACATCGACGCCCAGCGCCAGCGGGACGCCCTGCTGGAGGCCCTGGCGGCCCGGGACTACGACTTCGTGCTCTCCGTCAACGCCTCCACGGGCCTGTGCCGGGTCTACGGAGGGGCCGCCCCGGCAGACGCCGTGCCCTACCGCACCGTGGCGGCTCAGTACCTGGGCAGCCAGGCCCCCTCCCGGAAACGCTCCGCCTTCCGCCAGGCCGCCCGGCTGGAGACGGTGCTGGAGCGCCTGGAGGCGGAGGATGTGTATGAGTACACCGGGAACCTGGGCACCGACGCGCCCCGGGAGAAGCGGATGCGCTGGTCCTGGCTGGACCGGGGGGCGGAGCTGCTGCTGATGACATTGGAGGACGCCTGACGGCGGGGCTTTTTGCTCGCCCTTGCGGGCGGGGCGGGTTTCAGCCATGTCGATGGCTGGTCCGGATTGCACCCCCATTTTCTCTTTTCTCTGTCTTACCAGAGGAAAGAGAAAACGGGCCGTGCACGGTCCAAAAGAGAAAAGAGAACGCCTTGGTCCTTGCGGGAGTACCTTGCTTCGATGGAAGGGCGCTCAGCAGACCTGCTGCGTGGACGCATGGACTTTCTTCTCTTCCCGCGCTTCGCGCCTGGTCGGTGCCGTGTGGGATAGTGCGCCGTTCTGCCGCCTGCCGCTTAAAATGCGGACCGAGGGGCGGCGCGCCAGCCAAAGCCTTCCCCTAAAGGGGAAGGTGGCACGGCCTCAGGCCGTGACGGATGGGGGCGTTCATTCGGCATTTCCGGTATACGCCGTAAGGGCCGCTGCCCTCGGCGGCCCAGCGTCTCCATCTGTAACCGTTTTTTCATCGAATTTTAACCGGTTTGTTGCCGGTCTGTAAAGAAATCCCCCTCTTCTCCGTGTATAATGGCGGAGAAAAGGGGGATTTCTTATGAGAAAAATCTTTGCCGCAGTCCTCTGCGCGCTGCTGCTGGCCGGGTGCGCCGCCCCGGCGGAGGAGGTTTCGCCGCCGCTGGAGACCGCCGGTCCGGCGGAGAACGTCCCTCCGGCGGAGGCCGCCGCTGTGGAGTATGAGGCGGCGCTCTCCATTCCGCTGGAGGGGCTGGAGCCCTATGAGCCCCTGGTCTCCATGGAGCCGGCCGCGGCGGGGCTGGGCGTCATGGGGGAGGTGCTGTGCGACGAGACGCTGCCCGGCGGGACCCGGGTGGTGTGCTACTGGCGTCCGGACCACACGGCAGACCCGGATGCCCCGGGGGACCAGGACGCCCGGTACGAAAAGCACTGGGCCGTCCACCAGGGGGACAAGCTGCTGCAATTCGCGGCGGAGTACAGCGGGTATGAGGGCGACTACGGCGTGAGGCCTTTCTCCAACGTACTGGGGCAGAGCGGCTTTTGCATCGAGGCGCCCCGGGGCGCGGCGTACACCGCCTACGACTACTACGTTTTCGACGAGACCGGCGTGCCCCGGCTGCTCATGGACTGCTCCAACGACGTGCTGGAGCGGGATGTGGACGGCGACGGCGTGACGGAGCTCATCTGGAACTACCACGGCGGGCAGTTTGTCACCTGCGCCTTTTTGCGGGAGGGGACGGTGTACCAGGTGGAGATGATGTCATTGCTGGCGGACCGCCTGCCCTTCCCCTCCCTCCTGTCGGGGGACCTGGAGCATTGGGGGGCGGAGGGCCTGCCGGTGGGCATCCTGGTTGGGGGCTGGGCGGTGATCGACGAGCCCCGGTACCAGACCGGGATCGAGGGATACCTCCACTTGACGGCGGACGCGCTGGAGCTGTATGTCCCCGCGGAGCAGATTCCCCTGGAGGCCTGGGCGGGGAAGCGGTATACCCTGATGGACGGGGCCCCGGCCTGTCAGGACATCGTGTATCCGGAGCCGGAGGTTCCGCCGGCGTGGACGGCGCTGGGCCCCGCCGTGCCCGTGCCCCGGGAGTGGGCGGACCAGGACCTGGCGGGCCGGAATACGGCGGAGACCTGGGCGGGGGTGGAGCCCTCGTACCTCGCTATGGACATGGTGTCCGCGCTGGACGGGTGGATGGTGGTGTCCGTCAACCACGGCGTTGGGGCCAACGCCGATAACTACGTCTACCGCACCCACGACGGCGGACACACCTGGCAGGAGGCGGCCAAGCTGGAGGAGGCGGGGCGGTATCCCAGCGCCGTGGGGTTCTTCGACAACCTCCACGCCCTTGTGGGCATTGAGCTTTACGACGGCGCGCCGGTGTTCGTCACCCGGGACGGCGGGGAGAGCTGGGAGCGGGCGGAATTTCCCGAGCCCGTGGGGGCGGACGGGTGGATGGCGACGAATGTACAATGTTCCAGAGGGGCAATCACCCTGAGCCTGGCACGTGGAGAGCCTCGGCGGGAAGTGCGGCTGGTCTCCCGGGACTGGGGGGAGACGTGGGAGGTGGAGGAATAATACTAGAATCCATTAAAAAGCTTGAAAAGCTTTTTATAGCGTCGAAGACGCGTTGGATTCTTATGAGACGGGTTTTGCGCCATTTTGGCGCAAAACGGAAACGCAGAAGGCGTTTCCATTTCAAATAAAACTAAATAGTTTTATTTGAAATTAGTATAAGGGTTTCCCTCTGAGCGTTTATAAAAACTCCGTGGAAGGTCTCGTTTCCAGGACCTTTCACGGAGTTTTCTGCAATCCGCTGAAATTTCACTATATTCCGCGCGGCTTCGCCTGCGCGGTTTTCCTGCTTCGCTGGAACCTGCGGGGGCTTTGCCCCCGCGCCCCCACCGCCCTTTGAAAAGGGCGGCCCTAAACTTTATTACTCGTCCAGCTTGAGGACGGCCAGGAAGGCCTCCGTGGGGATCTGGACGCTGCCCAGGGAGCGCATCTTCTTCTTGCCCTCCTTCTGCTTTTCCAGCAGCTTCTTCTTCCGGGTGATGTCGCCGCCGTAGCACTTGGCCAGCACGTCCTTGCGCATGGCCTTCACCGTCTCCCGGGCGATGACCCGGCCGCCGATGGCCGCCTGCACCGGCACCTCGAAGAGCTGGCGGGGGATGTTCTCCTTCAGCTTCTCGCAGAGCTTCCGGGCCCGGGGATAGGCCTTGTCCTTGTGGGCGATGAAGCTCAGGGCGTCCACCTGGTCGCCGTTTAGAAGCAGGTCCACCTTCACCAGCTCGCTGGGGCGGTAGCCGGAGAGCTCGTAGTCCAGAGAGGCGTAGCCCCGGGTGTTGGCCTTGAGGGTGTCGAAGAAGTCGTAGATGATCTCGTTCAGGGGCATCTGGTAGTGGATCTCCACCAGGTTGGTGTCCAAGTACTGCATGTCCTTGAACTCCCCCCGGCGGTCCTGGCACAGCGGCATGATACTGCCCACGTACTCGTTGGGGGAGATGATGGAGACCTTCACATAGGGCTCCTCCGCGTGCTCGATGGCGGAGGGGTCCGGGTAGTTGTGGGGGTTGTCCACCGCCACCATGGTCCCGTCGGACTTGTAAACGTGGTAGATGACCGAGGGCAGCGTGGTCACCAGGTCCAGGTCAAACTCCCGCTCCAGCCGCTCCTGGATGACCTCCATGTGGAGCATTCCCAGAAAGCCGCACCGGAAGCCGAAGCCCAGGGCCACGGAGGACTCCGGCTCGAAGCTGAGGGAGGCGTCGTTGAGCTGGAGCTTCTCCAGCGCGTCCCGGAGGTCGGGGTACTTGGAGCCGTCCTCGGTGTAGATGCCGCAGTAGACCATGGGCTGGACGGGGCGGTAGCCCGGCAGGGCCTCGGCGGCGGGGCTCTGCGCGTCCGTCACCGTGTCGCCCACGCGGGTGTCCTTCACGTTTTTGATGGAGGCGGTAAAGTAGCCCACCTCCCCGGCCTCCAGCCTCTCGCAGGGCTCTAGGCCCAGGGGCAGCAAATGTCCGCACTCCACCACCTGGTAGCTGGCCCCGGAGGCCATCATCTTCACGGTCTGCCCCGCGCGGAGGCTGCCCTCCACCAGGCGCATATAGACGATGACGCCCCGGTAGCTGTCGTACTGGCTGTCAAAGATCAGGGCTTTCAGAGGGGCGGCGGGGTCCCCGGCGGGGGGCGGGACGTTTTTCACGACGTCCTCCAGCACGACGTCGATGTTGACGCCCATCTTGGCGGAGATCTCCGGCGCGTCCAGGGCCGGGAGGCCGATGATGTCCTCCACCTCCTGCTTGGCCTTCTGAGGGTCGGCGGCGGGGAGGTCGATCTTGTTGAACACGGGCAGGATCTCCAGGTCGTGCTCCATGGCAAGGTACGTGTTGGCCAGGGTCTGGGCCTCCACGCCCTGGGTGGCGTCCACCACCAGCACGGCCCCCTCGCAGGCGGCCAGGGACCGGGAGACCTCGTAGTTGAAGTCCACATGGCCCGGGGTGTCGATGAGGTTGAGGGTGTAGGCCTCCCCGTCGGCGGCGGTGTAATTGAGCCGCACGGCCCGGGCCTTGATGGTGATGCCGCGCTCCTTCTCCAGGTCCATGTTATCCAGGAGCTGGGACTCCATCTCCCGCTGGGAGACCGCGCCGCACTTCTCCAGCAGGCGGTCCGCCAGGGTGGACTTGCCGTGGTCAATGTGGGCGATGATGCTGAAATTTCGGATGTTGGACTGTTTTGCCATTGAAAAAGGCCTCCTTATTGATACCCGGAGGGTATCGGGGGAATTGTATTCCTTCGGAATCCGCCCCGCGGGGGCGGGACGGGGGTTTTCCCGCCGCGGGCGGGGACGGGGGAGATACCGCCCCTGCGGGGCGGGGGGCGGCTTGTACTCGCCCTGGCGGGCGGGGCGGGATTCAGCCATGTCGATGGCTGGGCAGATGCACCCCCCATTTTCTCTTTTCGCCGCGCCGAAAAGAGAAAACGGGCCGTGCACGGTCCAAAAGAGAAAAGGGCGCTTTTGGTGGTTGCGGGAGCCTCACGCTTCGATTGAAGGGCGCTCAGCAGACTTGATGCGTGGACGCATAGACGCTCTTCTCTTCCCGCGCTTCGCGCCTAGTCCGCTCCGTGCGGGGAAAAGAGTACGTCTACCGGCGGTAGGAGAGTGGGCCTGCCCAAACGTGCCAGGCCAGGCGCGAAGCGCGGGAAGAGGAGCTGGGGACAATGCGTCAAAGCAGCAAAACAGCCTCGGGGGCATTCGCAGATGCGGCAGAGCGCCCCCGCAAGGTACGCTGTCAGACGCAGCCGGCAGA
>CANRYZ010000065.1 GCA_947644365.1 uncultured Oscillibacter sp.
CGGGCGAGGAGGCGGAGGAGGCCGCCCCCGCCCCGGTGGAGGAGACGCCCCTGGACGCGCCGCTCCCCGCCGCCGCGGACAACGGCGTTCCCGCCCGGACCCTGGTGCCCAACGACCCCAGCGGCTACACCGTCTTCGGGCGCTGCTACATCAGCAACTCCACGGACTACGAGATCCCCCTCACGGCCCTGGGGGAGCCCTTCGCCGCCGCCCTCACCCCGGAGGAGCCCCAGATCCTGATCCTCCACACCCACGGCAGCGAGGCCTACACCCCCGCCCCGGGAACGGAGGTGGTCTGGTCCGGCGACTACCGCACCACGGACGCCCGCTACAACGTGGTAAAGGTGGGGGACGAGATGGCGGCGGCCTTCGGCGAGGCGGGGATCTCCGTCCTCCACGACCGCACGCTGTACGACTACCCCTCCTACACCGGGGCCTATGACCGGGCCCTGGCGGCCATCCAGAGCTACCTGGTCCAGTACCCCTCCATCCGCTTTATCCTGGACGTCCACCGGGACGCCATTGAGGACGGCCAGGGCAACCAGTACAAGGTGGTCTCCCCCGTCGAGGGCCTGGGGACCGCCGCCCAGATGACGCTGGTGGTGGGCAGCGACGGCGGCGGCCTCACCCACCCGGACTGGATGGAGAATCTGCGGCTGGCCACGGCCCTCCAGCAGGACCTCCTGACGGAGTACCCCACGCTGATGCGGCCATTGCTGCTGCGAAACTCCCGGTACAACCAGCACGCCACCACCGGGTCCCTGCTGGTGGAGGTGGGGGCCGCCGGAAACGCCCCGGAGGAGGCGGTCCTGGCGGGGCGGCTCTTCGCCCAGCGCATGACGGAGGTGCTGCGGGCCCAGAGCAAGTAGGCCCCCTACAGGTGGGTCAAACTCCCGCGGTAGCGCCGCAGGGCCTCCTCCCGCTCCGGGGACCGGGCCGCCTCCAGCACGGCCAGCACGGCGGCCCGGTCCCCGGGGAGATTCCCCTGGACCGCCACGGCGTTGGAGGCCCCCAGGGCGGCGAACCACACCGGGATCTCCAGCCCCGCCACCAGGGCCCGGACCTCCTCCAGCTTCTCCGTCTCGCCCTCCTCCGCCCAGGTCCCCGCCAGCGTCTCCTGATACAGCCGGGACTCCGGGAAGAGGGTGAGCATGGAGGAGCCGATGATTTTCGGATGGGTCCGGTTGAAGACCTCCGCCGAGGCGGCGGCCCCCTCCGCGCCCCTCCCCGCCCCGGGGAGGCCCGCCAGATACAGGAAATGGTAATCCATACCGGCCCCGTCCAGGCGGCGGGCCTGGGCGACGACGTCCTCCGGGCCGTAGCCCTTGTCCATGAACTGGAGGGAGGGCCCGTGGCCCGTCTCCACGCCGATGGTAATGCCGGTGTACCCCAGCTCCCGCAGGGCCGCCAGCTCCTTGTCCGTCTTTGCGCCCACGTCCGTCACCCGGGCAAAGCAACCGATAGTCTCACAGCCGGGGAGATACCGGCGCACCAGCTCCCCGATGTGCCGCAGTCTATCAAAGGACAGGGCGAAGGGGTTGGCCCCGGTGAGAAAGACCCGGCGGACCCCGCCGGGCTCCGGCAGGCCCTGGAGGCGGGCGGCCAGCTTGCCCAGGGGGTCGTGGGCCATCATCTGGGCCTCCCGCAGGTCCGCCTCCAGCGTCTCCGGCGGCGTCACGCGGAAGCGGAAGGGCAGATCGTCGTAGAGGGTGCAGAACTTGCAGCGGCGCCAGGTGCAGCCCGCCGTCGCCTCCAGCAGGAGGGATGCGGCCTCGTAGGGCGGCCGCCAGATGGTTCCCGTGTAGTGCATATGAATCGCTCCTTTCCCCTGGAATGTAACAGGAGAAAGGAGCGATGACAAGTACGGTCTTTTTTCGGCGATAGTGCCTTTTTTCGTACCAGGGCCTTTTCCGCGGCCCGCCGGGATGGTATACTGGTCTCCGAAAAAATCCCCAGGAGGAGGCATCCATGTCCGAGAACAAATTCAGCGCCCCGGAGGCCCTGGCCCGCTGCGTCCCCATGAGCCGGCTGCAGTCGGTGCTCTCCGGCAAGTGGAAAATTTTGATTTTGTGGTACGTGGCCTTTTACAAAGTCCAGCGGTTCGGCCAGCTGCTGCGCCGCCTGGACGGGATCACCCAGTCCACCCTGACCAGGCAGCTGCGGGAGCTGGAGGCGGACGGCTTTCTCCGCCGGGAGGTCTACCCGGAGGTGCCGCCCCGGGTGGAGTACACCCTGACGGAGCTGGGAGAGGGCTTCCTGCCGGTGCTGGAGGCCATGCTCCGCTGGAGCGAGGAAAACCTGTGCCCGCCGGGGTACGTCAGCCCCTACGGGGAGATGCCGGCCCCCCGGGAGCCGGAAGAGGGAACACGGCAGCCGCACGAAGAGGGCGGGACATCCTGAGATGTCCCGCCCTCCGGCCTATTTCAGCATTTCATCTTCCGCAAGGCCCGCCAGTTTTCGCAGGTGCTCGATGGGAAACGGCGGGGCCGCCATGGGCCGCGCCGCAATGGACAGCAGCTTCATGGGGTTGTCGTCCGCCGCCACGCGGTTGGACGACAGCGCCCCGCACCGCTTGCAGCGGTGGATCAGCGCCCACTCGCCGCCCCTCCGAACCCAGACCGCCACCGGCTCCATGAGCCCGCCGCAGTCCGCCGCCCGGTCCCCGGGCTCCACGTCCAGGTGGAGGCTTGCGAGGCAGTTGGGACAGTGGTTCCGGTGGCCGCTGCCGGCCCCCTCGGGGCCCACGGGCCAGCCGCAGGCCTTGCAGGTAAAAACGTCCTTGCAGGGATGGGTCTTGTAATAGCCTTTTTCAAATGTCTTTCTCTTGTTCTCCCGGTTCATGGGATGGTTCCTCCTGATAGAATTGGTGTAATCCTATGGGAGGCCGGTCCTTTGCGCGCCCTGACCTCCCGGTCAGGCCGCACTCTCCTGGCTGTTGCGTTTCATAAGACAATCTCCTTTTTTGATCGCTCCGTCCCCCGGGACGGGCCACGCTCAGGATACCACACCGCTCCGCCGCCGTCAAGGCGTCACCGATTTCCCCGCCGCCGCCTATACTGTCATACGGGCGGTGTTCCGCCCGAACCTGAATCAAAGGCGGAGATACGCTATGCTGCAATCCTTACAATGGGCGGCCCTGGGCACCGGGTTCACCTTCCTGATGACGACCCTGGGCGCCGCCACGGTGTTTTTCCTCTCCGGGGAGCCGAGGCCCCGATTCCAGCGGGCCATGCTGGGCTTTGCTGCCGGGGTGATGACCGCGGCCTCCGTGTGGAGCCTGCTGCTGCCCGCCATCGACCAGGCGGAGACGGACGGCCGGTTCCCCGGCTGGCTCCCGGCGGCCGCCGGGATGCTGCTGGGGGTGGTGTTCCTGGCGGCCCTGGACGCCATGCTGCCCCACCTCCGGCGGAACCGGGAGCTGGCCGACGACGCCTGGAGGCAGAACACCCTCCTGATGACCGCCATCACGCTACATAACGTGCCGGAGGGCATGGCGGTGGGGCTGGCCTTCGCCCTGGCCTCCCAGGGGGAGAACTTCGCCGGAGCGGCGGCGCTGGCCATGGGCATCGGCATCCAGAATTTCCCCGAGGGGGCGGCCATCGCCCTGCCCCTGCGGCAGGAGGGCCAAAGCCGTTTCCGGGCCTTCTGGGGCGGCATGATGTCCGGCGTTGTAGAGCCCCTGTTCGGCATTCTGGTGGTGTTGGCGGCGTCCTGGGCCCAGCCCTTGATGCCGTGGCTGCTGAGCTTCGCGGCGGGGGCCATGCTGTACGTGGTGGTGGAGGAGCTGGTGCCCCAGGCCCACAGCCGGGCGGGGACCTGCGGGTTTGTGACGGGGTTCCTCATTATGATGGTGCTGGACGTGGCGCTGGGGTAAGTCCCCCCTTCCCGCGGCTCAAAACGGGCGGAGCAGCCGTAATGGCCGCTCCGCCCGTTCCGCATAATAAAAGCTCTTACGGCTCCTGCCCCCACTGGGCCAGCTTCCGCTCCAGGTCCTCCCGGGCGAGAAAGCCCACAGAGGCTCCCCGCATCTGCCCGCCCTGAAAATACGCCAGGGTGGGGATGCTGCTGACGCCGTAGGAGACGGCCAGCTCCTGGGCCTGGTCCACGTTCACCTTCACCATCTTCACCTTCCCCGCGTACTCCTCCGCCAGCTGGCGGACCACCGGGGCCATCATCCGGCAGGGGCCGCACCAGTCGGCGTAAAAGTCCACCAGCACGGGGAGGTCGGACTGCAAAACCTCCTGTTCAAAGGTCTTTCCGTTTACTTCTGTCATGGTCATTCTCCTTCTTTCCCGTAGGATTTGTAGTAGAGCATACAGTGGCAGAAGCCCTCGTAATTGGGGTCCGCCACCTGGTCCCGAAACTCCCGGCACATGCACTTGGTGGCCTCCGTCCGCTCCAGCCGGCAGGGACAGTAGCCCCCGGTGCGCTCCAGGCCCTCCCGCACGGCCCGGACCACCTCGGCGTCCGGGTTCAGGGAAATTGCAGCTTTCATTGAAAACACCGCCCTTTCTTCTTTTACACTCTTAGTATAGCAAAAAAACAGGGCGGTGTATGTAATAAAATCACATTTCCAGCGGCCCCAAAATAACGAGAGGCGTTCGGCGGTCCGCCCCCCATGAAGAGGACCTGCCGGATCATCCATATCACGCCGGAAAACCGCTCCGCGGCCCCAACCGGGCCGGGCGCAAAAACTTTTATCGGAACAAACCGCGAAGACCCTGCCCCCATCCATGGGGCCGCCGCGGAATGTCCCGATAAAAATGGCCCATAAATCTTCCGGACAGCCGGAGGCTCCCGGCGCCGTCAGGCCTTCATGAGGCCTGTTGAACGGCGGCGTCCTGGAGCGCGTCGAACTCAGCCAGGCATTCCTCCACCGTGGCCCCCGCCATCAAATGCTGCACAATGACGCAGGTGTTGCCCCACAGCTCAACATTCAGGTTGCCGTTTGTGGCGAGAACGTAGTAGTCGGAGTTGACGCTCTCGCTCAGGCGGGCGGAGCTCTCCTGCACCGTCAGCCCCTCCATCTCCCCCTTAAACGGAGAGATGGAGCCGTTTCTGCTCACGTAGTCCACGAGGACGTCCTCGCTCAGCATCTGCTCAAAGAGGGCAAACGCATTCTCCTTCCGCGGCGCGGCCTCCGGTATGCCGGAGCCCGAGATAGACAGCACGGGAACCTGGCCCCGCGCGCTGGGAATGCCGATGACCTCCATCTTAAAATCCAGATCGCTGTAATTGCGCTCGGGGGCCGCCGCGCCCTGGTAGCTCATCACAATGGGGGTCTCCTGCGCCAGGAATTTAGGCGCCTCATCCATGGCCTCGTAGGTATAGGCCGTCTTGTAGTCGATATAGCCCCGGTCAAACAGCAGCTGTAAATACTCCAGCCCCGGGCGCATATAGTCCCTCAGCCGGGCCTCTCCCCGGTTCAGAGCCGCGATCTCCGCGGAGGGGTCACCGCCGATGTACACATCCGCGAAGCCCTGGGCCAGCACAAAGAGCTCCAGCCACCAGCGGTTGGCGCCGATGGGGTACTCACAGCCGTTCTCCTGGAACACCTCACAGCAGCGGAGCAAATCCTCCGGCGTCTCCGGCAGCGCCAGGCCGTATTTTTCAAACAGCTCCACGTTGCAGAACAGCCCATAGGCCACGATCTCCTGGGGAATCGCCACCAGCCTGCCGTCCACGGTGTTGGCGGTGAGCACACAGTCCCGCAGCCTGCCCGCGGCCTGCATCCCGGAGAGGTCCGTCAGCAGCCCCTCCTTGCCCAGGGCCAAGATCACATCCGCGTTCATCAGCAGCAGGTCGTCTCCCATGCGGCTGCGCACCCGGTCCAGGCACACCTGGTCATAGGTCCTGTCCTGGTAGTCCTCCGCCTGGTAGGTGTTGAAATCAATGGCGACGCCGCTGTTTTGTTCCGCCATGGCATACATGCGCTCGGCGGGGCTCATATCCTCCACCGCCTTGGACAGCGCCGCCCGGGTGTTGGGTCCAAACAACTGCACCGTGCGCGCCTCCGTGACCTCCTCGCGCTTGACGGTCCCTTCGCCGCCGCAGCCCGCCGCGCCAAGCGCCACCGCCGCCGCCAGCACTCCGGCGGTCAGCTTCTTCCATACCGTGATTTTCATGGTATCTCTCCCTTCTCCTCGCCTCGTTGTCCGCGGTTTTCACGGGTGATCTCCGCCAGCGTCCGGTTGAGGATCTCCGTATCCACCGGCTTGGCCACATGGGCGTTCATTCCGGCCTCCATGGCGTCGGCCACGTCCTCCGTAAAGGCGTTGGCCGTCATCGCCACAATGGGGATCACCGCCGCGTCCGGCCGGTCCAGGGCCCGAATGGTCCGGGCCGCCTCATAGCCGCCCATGACGGGCATCTGCACATCCATGAGGATCGCGGCGTACTTCCCCGGCTCGGCGGCCTGAAACGCCTCCACGGCCAGCTTTCCGTTCTCCACGATGTCGCAGGACGCGCCCTGCATTTCCAGCAGCTCCCGCAGGATCTCGGCGTTGAGCTCGTTGTCCTCCGCCGCCAGGAACCGGCACCCCTCCAGCAGGTCGGGCACCGCGGCCCCGGCCGGAACGCCGCCCTGCCGGAGCTCGGCCAGCTGCACCTTGAGATTCGCCACAAAGAACGGCCTTTGCAAAAAGGCGTTCACTCCCGCCTGCCCCGCCTCCTCGGCGACGTCGACCCAGGAGGCCGCGGTCAGCGCCAGGATCGGCGTCTCCGGAAACGCCTGCCGGAGCAGCCTCGCGGTCTCCGCGCCGCCGTCCCTCCAGCCCAGCAGGATAACGTCGTAGTCCCCTCCGTCCTCCCGGGCCCGCCGCACCAGCGAAGATATGTCCTCCGCCAGCCCGTCGTCCACCTGTACGCCGGTGCTCTCCATGAGGCTCCGAATATTGCCGCGGCTTTCCGCGTCGTCGTCCAGCACCAGCATCCGGCGGACGCCGTGGGTCTCCCAGAAGGAGGCGTCGGCGGCCTCCTCCGGTATGCCCAGCTCCAGCCGGACGGTAAACGTGCTGCCCTTGCCGTACTCGCTGTCCACATGGATCACGCCGCCCATCAGCTCCACCGTGCTCTTGGTGATCGCCATGCCCAGTCCGGTGCCCTGCACCTTGTTGGTGGTGCTGTTTTCCGCCCGCGAGAAGGCGTCGAAGATGTGCTCGCAGTATTCGGGGGTCATGCCGTAGCCGTTGTCCCGGACAGTGATCTGGAGCCCCTGAAACGGCTCGGACGCCTGGAACCCCTGAATGATGAAGTCGATGTGCCCCCCCTCCTGGGTGTACTTCACCGCGTTGGAGAGCAGGTTGATGAGGATCTGGTTGATCCGGGTCTCGTCGCCCAGCAGCGTCTCATGCCGCAGCCCGCTCACCGAGACCTCCAGGGTCTGTCTCTTCGCGGCGGCCTGGGGCCGGATCACGGTATCCACCGCGGTCACAACGGCGGCCAGGTCAAACCGGCTGACATTGAGCACCATCTTGCCGCTCTCGATCTTACTCATATCCAGAACGTCGTTGATCAGGCTGAGCAGGTGCTGGCTGGAGGCGGAGACCTTTCTAGTATACTCGCGGACCTTCTGGGGGTTGTCGGCGTCCCGCATCAGCAGGGCGGAAAAGCCGATGATGGCGTTCATGGGCGTGCGGATATCGTGGCTCATATTGGAGAGGAAGATGGATTTGGAACGGTTCGCCGACTGCACCAGCTCAAGGGCCTGGCTGACCTGCCGCATATGCTCCTCCTGCTCCTGGGCCCGCTCAGCCTCGATTTTTCTGCGGTAGTGGTGGTAGCTGACGTAGGCGGTGGTCAGCACCAGAAACAGCGCCGCCAGCAGCGCCACCATAAAGGCGATGGTCATCGCCACCGAATCGGAGAGGCTGGTAATGCTGTCCTCCGGGACAAAGCCCACCAGGTAGTGCCGCCCCTCCTCCGTGGGCCAGAAGTACATATAGGAGGGCCGCCCCACCAGCGTCAGGCGGATCATCATGCGGTCGCCCTGGGCGATGCCCTCGTAAATCTGCGCCAGCATGGACGAGTCGCTGACCTGGTTGTGCTCCAGGAAGATCCTGAGGTTGCGGTTGCCGCCCTTGGTCCCGGCCAGGTTGTTGGGGTGCACCACAAAGCGGCCCGACTCCGCGTCCATCAGGTAAATAACGCCCTCGTTGGCGTAGAACTCCTGCGGGATCATGCTGCGGAAGTTATCGTAGATAAACTCGCCGTAGAGCGTGCCCAGCGGACCGCCGCCGCCGTCGATCTCCGTTTTGAGGCAGTAGCACCACGCGCCCACGCTGCCCATATAGGGCTCGGACATATCCGCCCCGCTGACACGCCGGCCGTTGGAAAAATCGTACTGGGCCGGGTCGAAGGCCCCGCCGCTGTTGGTGATCCCCCGGGACTCCCCGTCGGGAACAAAGGCCAGGGACGCGATCTGGTCGTCCTTTTCAATGAGCTGCAAAGCGGCACAGATCTCCTCCGTGTCCATCTTTGCAAAGACGTTGGCCCATCTCGACAGTGCCTGGTCATCCCGCAGAAACATCTGGTCCGTATGCTGGGTAATGACAAACAGCATCTCCCGCAGGGAATTCTCGGAGGAGGAGCGGATCGCCTGATAGATCCTCATGGAAAGGGAAAAGACGCCCACCGCGCTGGCAAACAGCAAAACCCCCGCCAGGAGAACGAAAAGCCGTCCCGGCGTCATCCTTTTTGCTTTAGCTTTCATAGCAACCCTCAATCACGAAACTAGAAACCGGATCTTACAGGAACAGTATAGCACAGATCCCCCTCTCTGGAAAGGGGTAATGGGATAATTCAGAAGGCAGCCACAGCGCGAAAATTGCCGCACGGGCAGGGCGGCCGCCGGGAATCGCAGGGCTGACGGCAAAGCTATGGCTCCGCTTCACAAAAATTGCCCGTCCCACACAGGGACGGGCAATTTTCATCTCAACAAAAAAGTCCTGAAAACAGTCAATATCGGGCCGTTTTTTTACTTCTTGCTCTCGGCAACAGCCACAGCCACGGCCACAGTCGCGCCCACCATGGGGTTGTTGCCCATGCCCAGGAAACCCATCATCTCCACGTGGGCAGGGACGGAGCTGGAGCCGGCGAACTGGGCGTCGGAGTGCATCCGGCCCATGGTGTCGGTCATGCCGTAGCTGGCGGGGCCGGCGGCCATGTTGTCCGGGTGCAGGGTGCGGCCGGTGCCGCCGCCGGAGGCCACGGAGAAATACTTCTTCCCCTGCTCGTAGCACTCCTTCTTATAGGTGCCCGCCACGGGGTGCTGGAACCGGGTGGGGTTGGTGGAGTTGCCGGTGATGGACACGTCCACGCCCTCCAGGTGCA
>CANRYZ010000066.1 GCA_947644365.1 uncultured Oscillibacter sp.
ATTTTACAGCAGGACGTGAAGGGCCAGGGCAAGAAGGGCCAGATGGTGGAGGTCTCCGAGGGCTACGCCCGGAATTTCCTCCTGCCCCGGAAGATGGCCATCCCCGCCACGGCGGACGCCATCAACACCATGAACCTCAAGGAGAAGGCCAAGCGCGCCGAGGAGGCCCGGCTGAAAGCCGAGGCCGAGGAGATCGCCGAGAAGCTCAAGGAGTGCCAGGTGAAGCTCACCGCCAAGGCCGGCGCGGGCGGCAAGCTCTTCGGCGCCGTCACCACCAAGGAGATCTCCGAGGGTCTCCAGAAGCAGTACGGCATCGACGTGCCCAAGCAGAAATTAGTGCTGGAGGACCCCATCAAGTCCTTCGGCAGCTACCAGGTGAAGGCCAAGCTGGGCTTCGAGGTCAGCGGCACGGTGTACGTGTCGGTGTTTGAGGAGAAATAACGGCGGCCCGTCTCCCAACGGCCGGTAAGCCCCGCATTCCCAATTCTAGAAAAGGGTGGTGTTTTCCCGTGGCGAACGAGGACCTTCTCCTGCGCCAGATGCCCCACAGCCTGGAGGGCGAGCAGGCGGTGCTGGGCTCCATGCTCATCGACGCCGACTGCGTCAAGGACGTGATGGACAAGCTCCGGCCCGCGGACTTCTACCTGCGGCAGAACCGGGAGATTTTCGAGACCATCTACTCCATGTTCACCTACGCCCGGCCCATCGACGGCATCACCGTCTGCGAGGAGATGCGCAAGGCCGGCACCTACGACGACCAGACCACCCGCTCGTACCTCGCCCAGCTGATGGAGATCACCCCCACCAGCGCCAACGTAATGGAGTACGCCGCCATCGTCCGGGACAAGGCCCTGCTGCGGGGCGTGGCCCAGGCGGCGGCGGAGATCACAGCCCTGGTGCAGGAGGGCGCGGGAGAGGCCGCCGGGATTCTGGAGGCGGCGGAGCAGAAGGTCTACGCCATCCGCCGGGGCCAGTCCGCCCAGGATATGGTCCCTCTGCGCCAGGTGCTGCCGGAGGTTCTGGACCGCCTCAGCGAGATGGGGGAGAGCGAGAACCACCTGCCGGGCCTGTCCACGGGCCTCAGCGCCATCGACCAGAAGATCACAGGGCTGAACAGGTCCGACCTCATCCTCCTGGCCGCCCGGCCCGGCATGGGCAAGACCTCCCTGGCGCTGAACATAGCGCTGAACGTGGCCAAGGGCACGGAGAAGACCGTGGCCATCTTCTCCCTGGAGATGTCCCGGGAGCAGCTGGCCACCCGGCTTCTGAGCTCCGAGGCCCTGGTGGAGAACACCCGCCTGAAAACCGGCTACCTCCGGGAGACGGACTGGGAGAAGATCGCCGGGGCAGCCACCATCTTGAACCGGGTGGACATCCGCATTGACGACAACCCCATGCTGTCCGTGGCGGACATGAACGCCAAGTGCCGCCGCCTGGACAACCTGGGGCTGGTGGTCATCGACTATTTACAGCTGATGACCTCCGCCGGGGGACAGACCCGGGGCGGGGAGAACCGCCAGCAGGTGGTGTCCGACATGTCCCGGATGCTGAAAATCATGGCCAAGGAGCTGAACGTGCCCGTCATCTGCCTCAGCCAGCTCTCCCGCGCCAACGAGAAGCGGGACGACAAGCGCCCCATGCTCTCGGACCTCCGGGAGTCCGGCGCCATCGAGCAGGATGCGGACATCGTACTGTTTTTGTACCGGGACGACTATTACAACGAGGATTCGGAGAAGCACAATATCGCCGAGTGCATCGTCGCCAAGAACCGCCACGGCGAGACCGGCAAGGTGGAGCTGCGGTGGATGCCGGAGTACACCCAGTTCTCCACGCTGGATAAGCGGTATGACGACGAGGACTGAGCTTTTGGAGCGGGCCCCCGGCGCAATTCTGCCCGGGGCGGGCCAGCGGGTGCTGTGCGCCGTGTCCGGCGGGCTGGACTCCATGTGCCTCCTGCACATGCTGGACGAGTGGTGCCGGCGGCGGGACGGCCAGGTGATCGCCGCCCACTTCAACCACCAGCTCCGGGGGGCGGAGGCGGACCGGGACGAGGCCTTTGTCCGGGAGATGTGCGCCAAGTGGAGCATTCCCCTGACCGCGGGCCGGGGGGACGTCCGGGCCTTCGCCCAGCGGGAGGGCCTCTCCCTGGAGGAGGCGGCCCGGACGCTGCGCTACGCCTTTTTGCGCCGGGTGGCGGAGGCGGAGGGCTGTGAGCGCATCTACACCGCCCACCACGCCGACGACAACGCCGAGACCGTGCTGCTGAACCTGGTCCGGGGCACGGGCCTCCGGGGCCTCGCCGGCATGGACTGGCGGCGGGGACCCCTCTTCCGCCCCCTGCTGGCAGCGGCGCGGGAGGAGCTGGCGGAGTACGCCGCCCAGTGGGACGTCCCCCATGTGGAGGACGGGACCAACGCCGACTCCGGCGCGGCCAGCCGGAATTTCCTGCGGCTTCGGGTGATGCCGCTCCTAAAGGAGCTGAACCCCAGGGCCGCGGAGCACATCAGCCAGACCGCCGGGCAGCTCCGGACCGTGGACCGCACCCTGGAGGAGGAGGCCCGCCGGCGCACCGCCCGGGCGGAGGTGCGGAAGGGCCGGGTGAGCCTCCCCGTGGAGGACCTGGAGGATGCCCCGGAGGCGGTGCGGCCCAGAATGCTGCTGCACCTCTTCGACCTCTTGGGCGTGGGCCGGAAGGACGTCGGCGCCGTCCACCTGAACGCCATCGCGGACCTGCCCCGGGCCGCGGCCCGGGGCAGAGAGGTCCGGCTCAGCCTGCCCCGGGGCGTCACCGCCCGGTGCTGCCGCCGGCGGCTGGTGCTGGAGACCCGGCCCCAGCTTCTGACAGAGGTCCAGCTGATCCCCCGCCAGCCCCTGGACTGGGGGGAGTACACCCTGACCCTGCTGGACCGCCCGGAGGGCGAGGGCCTGGCCCTGGGCCGGCGGGAACGGCCGGGGGACTGCCCTGCCGTCACCGTGTGTCCCTGCCCGCCGGGGGAGCGGCTGACCCTGCCGGGGGCCCGGGGAGGGCGGAGCGTCAAGCGGCTGTGCCTGGACCGGGGGATCCCCCCGGAGGAGCGGGACGGCCTGCCCGCCGTTCGGGTCGGGGGACAACTGGCCGCCGTGTGGCGGCTGGGCGTGGATATGGCATTTCTGCCGGAGGGAGCGCCCGTCCGGTTTATCAAAATCACAAAACACAGAGAGGCGGATGGATCATGAGAAGCGAGATGGAACGGGATATTCTGAAAGTCCTCATCACCCAGGAGGACCTGCAAAAGCGGATCGGCGAGCTGGGGGAAGCTCTGTACGAAAAATTCCAGGGGCGGCGGCCGCTGTTCCTGGGGGTGCTGAAGGGCTCCTTTGTGTTCATGGCGGACCTGGTCCGGGCCTGCCAGCTGAAGAGCGACGTGGAGTTCATCGCCGTCAGCTCCTACGAAAACGCCACCGTCTCCTCCGGCCGGGTGAAGATCAACCACGACCTCCAGCAGGACATTACCGGCCGGGACCTCATCATCGTGGAGGATATTCTGGACTCCGGCAACACCCTGGCCTTTTTGAAGGACTACTTCCTCACCAAGGGGGCGGCCTCCATCACCATCGTCACCCTGCTGGACAAGCCCTCCCGCCGCACCAAGGCCATCACCGCAGACTTCTCCGGCTTCGAGGTGCCCGACGAGTTCGTGGTGGGCTACGGCCTGGACTACCGCCAGGAGTACCGCAACATCCCCTACATCGGCGTATTGAAGCCGGAGGTCTATGCCGGCTGAGCGCAACAGAGAAAAAAGGAGACCGACCCATGAACGGCTGTGACAACACCCGTCCCTGCCCCTGCACCTACGACTGTCCCCGCCGCGGCAGGTGCTGCGCCTGCGTCGCCCACCACCGGGACCACGGCGAGGGCGTGCCCGCCTGTTTCTTCTCCCCAGAGGCGGAGGCCGCCTACGACCGCAGCGTGGAGGCTCTGGCCCGGGACCGCGGGCTCATTCCCTGAGCCCGCCCGCGAAAATGCCTGTCCCCAAAGGAGGGATTCTGATTGAGCAGACAAAACCGCGCGTCCAATAATTTCAGCTTTGTCTTTCTGGCGCTGATCATCGCCCTGTGCGCCAGCTGGCTGTGGCAGACGGAGACCCGCTCCGCCCAGCTGGACTACTCCCAGGTGCGGCAGCTCTTCCTCCAGGAGAAGGTAGAGAGCTTCTCCATCGACGCCGGCTGCAACCTGACCATGAACCTGCGGGAGGAGCGGGAGGACGGTGTCAAGGCCCTGCGCTACCGCCTGTACGACTTCCAGCTCTTCTATGACGACCTCAACGAGCTGATCC
The DNA here is from genome assembly GCA_947644365.1 of uncultured Oscillibacter sp. Lineage (GTDB taxonomy): Bacteria > Bacillota > Clostridia > Oscillospirales > Oscillospiraceae > Oscillibacter. Next base: position 4,317 of record CANRYZ010000066.1, read on the forward strand.
AGACGCAGTATTCCCAGGGCATTCTCACCCACTACGACTACCCGCCCCCCAAGACCACCAACTGGCTGGAGATCCTGCTGCCGGGCCTTTTGATCCTGGCGTCCGTGGGAGTGATGGGATACCTCTTCCTCTTCCGCGCCCAGGGGGGCGGCATGGGGCCGGACCGCATGGCCAGATTCGGCACCGCCCACACCCGGACCCTCACCGAGAAGGACAAGAAGATCACCTTTGACGACGTGGCCGGGGCCGACGAGGAGAAGGAGGAGCTCCAGGAGGTGGTGGAGTTTCTGAGAGACCCCCAGCGCTTTCTGGACCTGGGGGCCCGCATCCCCAAGGGCGTGCTGCTGGTGGGCCCGCCGGGCACCGGCAAGACGCTGCTGGCCAAGGCCGTGGCCGGGGAGGCCGGCGTGGGCTTCCTCTCCATCTCCGGCTCCGACTTCGTGGAGCTGTACGTGGGCGTGGGCGCCAGCCGGGTCCGGGACCTCTTCGACCAGGCCAAGAAGACCTCCCCCGCCATCGTCTTCATCGACGAGATCGACGCCGTGGGCCGCCAGCGGGGCACCGGCGTGGGCGGCGGACACGACGAACGGGAGCAGACGCTGAACCAGCTCCTGGTGGAGATGGACGGCTTCGCCGTCAACGAGGGCGTGGTGGTCCTGGCGGCCACCAACCGCGCCGACGTGCTGGACCCCGCCCTGCTGCGCCCCGGCCGGTTCGACCGGCAGATCTACGTGGGCCTCCCCGACATCAAGGGCCGGGAGGACATCTTAAAGGTCCACGCCAGGGGCAAGCCCCTGGCGGAGGACGTGGACCTGCGCCGGCTGGCCCGGGGCACCGCCGGGTTCACCGGCGCGGACCTGGAGAACCTCATCAACGAGGCGGCGCTGCTGGCCGCCCGGAAGGACCAGCGCTTCATCGCCATGGAGGACTTGAAGCAGGCGGAGATCAAGGTCATCGCCGGCCCCGAGAAGCGCAGCCGGGTCATCCCCCAGCACGAGCGGGAGCTGACGGCCTATCACGAGGCGGGCCACGCCGTGGTGATGCACGCCCTGCCGGACCACGACCCGGTGAGTCAGATCAGCATCGTCCCCCGGGGTCAGGCCGGCGGCATGACCATCTCCCTGCCGGAGGAGGACCGCTCCTACCTCTCCAAGCGCTATATGGAAAACCAGATCGTGGCCCTGCTGGGGGGCCGGGCGGCGGAGAAGCTGTGCCTGGGGGACATCTCCACCGGGGCCAGCAACGACATCCAGCGGGCCAGCGCCATCGCCCGGAAGATGGTGGCCTCCTACGGCATGAGCGAGAAGATCGGCACCGTGTCCTTTGACTCCGGCCACGACGAGGTGTTCATCGGCCGCACCATGAGCCAGGGCCGCAGCTACTCCGAGGCCGTGGCCGCCCAGATCGACGGCGAGGTGACAGCCCTGGTGGCCGCCGCCTACGACCGCTGCGAGGCCATCCTGCGCCGGGAGCGGGACAGGCTGGAGGCCGTGGCAAAGTATCTCCTGGAGAACGAGACCATGGAGCGGGAGGACTTCCTGGCCGTCTTCGGCGAGGCGGCGCCCTCTCAATCTGAGTCCCAGTAACGGTTTCCCCTGCCGCCGCCCGTGCGTGCCGCACGGGCGGTGTCAGGCTGTCAAAAAAGTCCCGGTGGACTTTCCCGACAGCCTGCCAATGTCTCAATTTTCAAAACGCTGGGCATTTTGAAAATCTCCCGCTTCGCGGGACAAACGCCTGCACAGCAGTCGTTTGCAGACATTCGATTCCATACGAGGCGGGCGCTGCCCCCTCGTGCTCCCCCGCATCGCAGATGGTCTGCCTTTTCTATCCGGCAGTCTTTTGACACTCTGCCGCCGCCCGTGCGTACCGCACGGGCGGCGGCTTTTCGCCCCGCGGGGCGGAACAGGCGGCAAAGGGCTGGCGGAGCACAAAAAACCGATTTTTCCAGCCGGCGGTTTCATCAAAATCACGAAAATATCTGTCCTTGTACCGCGGACATCCTCTCCGCCCAGCTTTGGCCGAATCCGGCGTTTGTCCTTCATACGCAGACATAAAGCCCGCGAAATGTGGACATCTTAAAGGGGCGGCGGGAAAAATCCTCCGCTCTTTCTGTGAATTATTCATCTTGCAAAACGGCTGAAAACCGCATAAAATGTTTCATAACCTTGGAATGGACATCCATTCCGCCAATTCGAGGAGGATGAAGAGAATGAAAAAGCTATTCGCGCTGCTGCTGACACTGGCCATGGTATTGAGCCTGGCGGCCTGCGGCGGCAATTCCGGAAACAGCGGCTCCAACGGCGGCGGCGACAGCACCCCGGCCGCCAGCGGCGACAGCGGCAAGGTGGTCAAGATCGGCGTCTTCGAGCCCCAGACCGGCGACAACGGCTCCGGCGGCAAGAAGGAGATCCTGGGCATGCAGTACGCCAACTCCGTCCAGCCCACCGTGGACATCGGCGGCGAGACCTATCAGGTCCAGCTGGAGATCGTGGACAACCGCACCACCCCTGAGAACGGCCCCTCCGCCGCCGCCGAGGTGGTGAACCGGAACGTGTCCGTGGTTCTGGGCTCCTACGGCTCCGGCGTGTCCATCGCCGGCGGCAAGGTCTTCCAGGAGGCCGGCGTGCCCGCCATCGGCGTCACCTGCACCAACCCCCAGGTGACCTCCGACTATGACTGCTACTTCCGCATCTGCTTCCTGGACCCCTTCCAGGGCACGGTCCTGGCCAACTACGCCAAGGAGATGGGCATTGACACCGCCTACACCCTGGCCATGCTGGGCTCCGACTACGACCAGGGCCTGGTCCACTACTTCAAGGAGGCCTTTGAGGGCCTGGGCGGCAAGGTGGTCTCCGAGGACTTCCCCGAGGGCAGCGCCAACTTCGTGTCCTATATCAACAACGCCAAGAGCGCCGGAGCCGGCGTCATCTTCGCCCCTGTGTCCGTCAATTACGCCCAACTCATCGTCGAGGCCGCCGCGGCCCAGGGCTTCGAGGGCTCCCTGCTGGGCTCCGACACCTGGGATGACAACATGGTTCTGGAGAGCGCCCAGGGCAAGAGCGTAAAGATCAACATCACCACCTTCTACCAGGAGGGCGGCAACGCTGAGTTCGACAATGGCATCAAGGAGTGGATCAACTCCAACGCCGACGCCAAGACCAACAACGGCGGCAACGACACCATTTCCGCTGTCTCCGTCATGGGCTACGACGCCTACTTCACCGCTCTGGAGGCGCTGAAAGCCGCCGGCTCCACCGAACCCAAGGCCGTGCTGGAGGCCCTGCCCGGCGTGACCTACACCGGCGTGTCCGGCCTCATTGAGTTTGACGACATCGGCGACGCCAAGCGGGACGCCGCCTATATCAAGGCCGCCAACACCTCCACCGGCGCCTGGGACTTCGTGAAGGTCCAGGGCGTGGGCTGATTTTCCCGCGGCCGCACACACGCAAAAGCCAAGGGATTGGCGGAGCGTCTTCCGCTCCGCCAATCCCCTTCCCCGTATTGGGCCGCCTTGACAGGGCAGCTTCGCCCTGTCCTGTCAAGACGGTCCGAAAACTATGAAAAACGGGAGGTCTCTCCATGCTGCCATACCTCATCAACGGCGTATCCGTGGGCGGCCAGTACGCGCTGATCGCCATCGGCTACACCCTGGTCTACGGCATCCTGCGCCTGATCAACTTCGCCCACGGCGACGTGTTCATGGTGGCCGGACTGCTGATGGTCTACTCCACCGCCTCCATGCCCATGTACCTGGCGTTGCCCTTGGTGCTGATCGCCACGGTGATCCTGGGCTTCTGCATCGAGCGGGCGGCCTACAAGCCCCTGCGCACCGCTCCCCGGATGAGCGTCATGATCTCCGCCATCGGCGTGAGCTACCTGATCCAGAATCTGGCCTTCTACCTCACCGGCGGCGTGCCCCAGCCGGTGGTAAACCCCATCCCCTGGATCTCCGAGAACGTGATGGTCTTCGGCGAGTCCACCAAGCGGGTGACCCTGGTGACCCCCGTGCTCACCATTGTGCTGGTGGCGGGGTTGGTGTACCTCATCAACCACACCAAGATCGGCCTGGCCATGCGGGCCGCCGCCAAGGACTTCGAGACCGCCCAGCTCATGGGCATCAAGATCAACTCCGTCATCTCCTTTACCTTTGTCATCGGCTCCTTCCTGGCGGCGGTGGGGGCCATGCTCTACTTCACCAACTATCCCTCCGTGGCCATCACCTCCGGCGGCATGCCGGGCTTGAAGGCCTTCGTGGCCGCCGTGTTCGGCGGCATCGGCTCCATCCCCGGGGCGGTGGTGGGGGCCTTTGTCATCGGCCTTTGCGAGGAGGTCATCAAGGGCGTCGGCCTCACCACCTTCTCCGACGCCTTCACCTTCGCCCTGCTGATCGTGGTGCTGTGCGTCAAGCCCACCGGCCTGTTCGGCGAAAAGGTCACCGACAAGGTGTAAGGAGGGACGGATATGAAACGAAAAGAATCTGTACTGACCGCGGCCGTCCTGCTGGTGCTGCTGGCGCTCTGCGTGGCGGTGGACGCGGCCCTGCCCAGCTACCACATCGCCGTGAAGGTCATTGAGAAGGCCTCGGTCTACGCCCTGGTGGCGGTCTCCATGAACCTGCTCAACGGCTTTACGGGCCTGTTCTCCCTGGGGCAGGCGGGCTTCATGCTGCTGGGGGCCTACGCCTACGGCGTGCTCACCATCCCCGTGGACAAGCGCCTGAGCGTGTACCAGTATTTTGACGGCGGCGCCATCCAGTTCTCCCTGCCGGAGATTTTCTCCGGCGTTCTGGGGGAGGGCGCGGGCACCGTTATCGGAATGCTGGCGGCGCTGCTGGTGGGCGGACTGCTGGCGGCCCTCTTCGCCTTTTTGATCGGACTGCCGGTGCTGCGGCTGAAGAGCGACTACCTGGCCATCGCCACCCTGGGCTT